>JANQSY010000077.1 GCA_028279065.1 Cytophagales bacterium | reverse complement strand
TAAACCCAGTTCCAGCCCTAGCCTTCCTTTGGCCAAACCGTGGTAGTAAATGCCTACACTTCCAACAATTCCTGTGGCTAGCATTTGCTTTTGGTTTATATAGTAAAATTCACTCTCTGTGGCATCGGGGTATTCGGTTGACCACTGATTCTGGAAAATAAATTTGTACCCCAACTCTCCAAAAACTCCAAAATTCTTCTTTCCAAAATAATATCTGATGAAGGGACCAGTGTGAATGTAATTGAAATACAAAGATGGCTGTTCATTAAGCGCTGAAGAGCTTTGACTGGGAAAACGGAGGATACCTGTAAAATCCAATCCGATCTCAATTCTTTCTTTAATGGCATAGGAATAACGAAGATTGGTAAAGTAATACCCTTGGATCCCTGGATAGGGCAGGAACATTCCCCCTACCGAATGGGTGTTCTTTTTATGTGAAAGAACCGTTTCCGTTTGTTGGCCTTCCACGGGGACATAAAGGACTGAAAGGCAAAAAATAGAGGTTAATAGGAAAAGCTTTGAATTCACTGTTACGTCATGTTAGTCACTTATAAGATACGAAGAAACCTAGGTTTTCGTATGCATTAGCACTTATCCTCCGTCTTCATCCAGTTTTTCCAACTCCTTATCGATGATATCTTCTATCACCTTTCTCTGCCTTTGATCGATCTTTTGGTCGGTCTTTGCCTCCTTTTTCATCCATTTCAACATGGCGTTCTTTTTGATCTCATAGGCCATGAAAACGGTATATTGGCCACTTTTGTCATCATAGTACTTTTTCTCGCCAATCTTTCTTAGATCTGAAATACTGGTGTTCATGACCTGCCTTACGAGACTTTGGAATTTATCAGCCACATCAGCAGCATTCTCGTTCTCGGTTTGGCCCAGATATTGGTCAGTGACCTGTTTCATTGTGGTATTTACCTGTCCGGCCAGTTCTGCCTTGGCCTCAATATCCGCCTTTCCCTCTGCGATATTGTCCTTGGAACTAACTCCTTTTCCTGTTCCCCTCCAGAACCTTGCATTGCTTTGGTAAGCAGATCCGGAAAACGGTTCCTTAACTTTTTTTCCAAACATTCCTCCCTTGCAGGAAATCAAAACCAAGGGAAACAGTATGATGAGATAGCTTAGCTTTTTCATAACAATTTTTTCTTCAGGAATGGAAATATCGTGCCAAAAAAACTGGAATCCCAGTGTCAAGGCCTTAATTGGGAAAGAACAACCTTTCTGCTCTATGGAGCCCCATCAAGCCGTTCTTGGCATTTATTCTGGCTTCGAAAAGCACCTGTTTGGTTTGTCGATCGATTTCCACGATCCTGGCTCCGACCCCGCTTCCATTGTCTACATTAAATCCGGGTGAGAAAAGCACATTGTCCTTTTGAGGCAAATAGTCTGCATCTGAGACTATTCTTGAATAGGTATCCACGCCCCTGGACTTGCCATAGGACCAATCCTGCCTTACGGTCATGGCAGCCTCATCCAATTCATATATCACGGCCCGGCTGTATACATCTGTGGTATTCCCAAATTCTCTGAATGATCCGTTATCGAAGAACACCAGCTTTCCATCAGGCATTAATTTCATTGCGTGTTGGTACCAGGGCCATTCAAAATCAGGATGCTGAACATTACCATTGATAATTGCGGTATCGGTGATCTCAGTACCTGAAGCTGTCAGAGGTGTCATTAAGAAATCATTCATATCGTCTCCGTTCCTGGCGGTTTTCCAGCCCTTATGGCCTGAAAGGATCCACTTGACCTTGTTGTCGTCAGAAAGCTTGATTATTCCCTGAGTTCTTCCTGAAACTATAATGCTGTTGTCCCGTTCGTCGTAGATAACCGCATTTACATGTATCCAATCCTGGGTATCCAACTTTAGAGAGAATCTGGTTTCATCAAGGGATTGCTTTAAGTCCCACTCCTTGATTATGGAACCTGAATTTCGGTCGACTTCAATGATGTAATCCTCAATGGTTTCTACACCTAACAGATGCATGCTTCCAGGCTTATCAACGCATACAAGGAAATTCCCATTTGGCTTTTCAAAAACCTGGTGATGGAATTTATAGACACCAAGGGTCCAGGTATTCACAGTTCTTCCAAAAAAATCTATTTCATAAATGGAATGGTCAGTTTCATTTCCAAAATAAAGGTTGCCATTAGCAAGTTGTTCCATGCCATTATCATAGTCCATGGTCCCAAGCTCAGGAGAAGTACTGAAGTCCAAAGTCCACCTTATGTCCCCGAATGCATCAATCATACACGGCATATGAGGGTCATTTGTCCCCCTATAACTCACAAAGGTCAGTCCTGGCTCCATGTCTCCAGGGTTGCTTACGTCAATTTCCACATGGGGTAGGTTTGGGCTTATTGAACCTGTCTGAATTTGAATTATCTGTGAGATTCGAGAAACGCCCTCCTTATTTGTAAAAACAATCTCCACCGTGTTATTATGGTCCGCGTAAAGGCCATGAACCTTTATGGTGTGGTTTTTTCCAAAATATTCAGGGAAGACCTCAACATTGCTTTCAATCCCATTTTTTCCCTTTACGATGGACTTGAAACGGCCATCTACGATCCCGGTATAGGAGATCTCTGCTGAGAGGGGTGAAAACCCGGCTGGATTCAGATCAATATCGGAAGCCTGGATTCCCAATGAATCCCCCAAGGTCAGGATGTTTTGAACCTCTCCGTTGGTATAGGTCACAGTGCTATTCCATTTTGGACGTTCAATAATTAAAGTGCTGACCCTTGCCTTAGGTAATCTTATGGTATCACCACTCTCAAACTCAAGATTGTAATGTGCCGATGAGTGGAAGGTATCCAATAAGAGGTTGTTTTCGTTTACCGAGTTCTCTATAAAGGATTTTGCATTTTGAAATGGGCTATTTACAGGATTGTTGTCTTCATCCTTTGAACAGGAGATCACAAAAATACCCGCAATAAGGAATAGGCCAAAATTGAATCTGGTCATTTTATTCATTAAATTCTTATGGATTCTTAAACTTTTACTTCTTGGTGATCTTCTTCTGAATCGTTCCGGAATTGGTACTTATTGAAATAATATAGATCCCTGACTCAAGGGTTTCCATATTGATTGTATTGGTTCCTTTAAGGACATTTCCACTTTCCCTGACCTTTCCAAGTTTATCAATCAAGTGGTACTCTGCTGATCGATCCATATCCAGGTTGATCGAATTTGAAGTAGGGTTGGGATACAACCTTTGCAACCCTGCATCAATGTCTCTTAATCCTGAAATTACCCAATTGATGGAATTGTTTTTGGAGATTAGCCATCTATCAGGATCAAAGAATGCAAACTGGGGATCAAAGTTCAGATCCAGAGGAAATGTCTGGCCTGAAAAAGTATGGTCAAAGACAATGATTGAATCCTGGCCACTGGACCCTACAAAACGGATGGGTACAGGCATTTCAAAGAAAGAAACCGAGGGATGGGAGGTGCTTTGGTCAATTGTAACACTATCAGTACCCAGATGGGTCATATCAATGGTCACTGTATAGCTGGGATATCCCTCCCCAAAAAACCAATCGTCAAAAAATTCATCCAGATCCAATCCGCTTTGGGCCTCATAATGTGCCTGAAGTTGGGGAGTTTTTGCATAACCAAAAGCAAGGTTGGGGTCTGACAAATAATTCTGGTTTGCCTGATAGAAATCCGCATCGCCCATGATCCAACGTAGCATGTGAAGCAAATAGGCGCCCTTTGAATAAGAAAGCCTTCCGCTGAAGATCCTTGAAACGCTGGTGGTGTCATCTACCCACACCGATCCATCCGGTTGGCTTGTAATGCTGCCAATGGTCCCGGCTTTCCATCCATTCCAGTCCGCTGGAGTACCCAGGTGTTCTGCAGTCAAACCTGTGAGGTAAGTTGCAAATCCTTCATTCAACCAAATATCTTCCCAACTCCCGCAAGTGATCTTGTCTCCAAACCATTGATGGGCCACTTCGTGAGCCTGTAAGCCCCAGGAAAAGCTTCCCATTGAACTCATAGTCTGGTGTTCCATACCACCACCCCAACCGAACTGGGCATGGCCATATTTCTCGCTTGCAAAAGGGTACAACTCAAACAGGTTGTTGAAAAGATCCATGATCGGGATGATATTGGATGTTAGACTTTGAGCCGCCGCAAGGTTCTCAGGGTATACATAATTCAAAACCTGAATAGTGTCTGCACCCGGAACAGGTACCTTGTCATAGTACTCGGCATAATTGGTGATTGCCAAGGAAACGAGGTAGGCAGGGATCGGGTATCTGTGTTTCCAATGGTAGGTGACCTGAGATCCGCTGGTGGTGGTATGGATCAGCAATCCCTGAGTACCTACCTTATAGGCCGTGTCAGTGGTAACGATAACATCGATCGAATCGGCTTTGTCATTCAGGCTTTGCTTGCATGGCCACCATTCCATTGCTCCATAGGGCTCAGACAAGGTCCATAATACCGGAACGCCAGCATGGGTCCCATTCGCAAAGGATCCAAATCCGGAGCCACTAGGTACCCCTTTATAAAAAACCGTGACACTGTCCAGGCTACCCTGAGGAATGGTTGAGGGGAAACTGATATTCAGGTTAGATGCTGTTTGAGAAAAACTGAGCTGCCCGGAAGAGTGCACAACAGAATCGACAGCCAGAGAATTCGAAAGGTCAAAGTTTATATCTGTAAACCCTGTGACGACAGGAATGAAGTATGTTGTGATTGATCCGCTGATGAAAAGGACCGCAGGATCAATATCCCAATTCATTCTATGATATTTTACATCATAGTTCTCGGTTAATGGATTTGCTCTAAAAGCGTGCACTCCCATATTTGAGAGCATTTCTCTTTCGGCTAATTCATCATGATCCTTACAATGATCAAAGCTGAATTGCGCCGAAGAAAGCATTGAAGGAAGAAAGGCAAGCAGGAATAGAACAGTTCTTTTCATGGATTGAATTTTGACCTCAGTACCAAAAATAGGAATACCTCGTATAAAGAATCCTGACTTGAATCAGAATGCTTCCCGGCTAAGGGACATTTATAGAAATTTCAAAAAGTGATAGACGCCCTGAATTTCTGGCCACAATAATCCCGGTTTTCCCATTGGCCAGATCAATTTTTCTGAGGCACTTTACATCTCCATCTGCAAAGAAATTCGATTTCAAATAGGCCATCGGATAAAAACCGGTCCCATTTTCCGAAAGAAGAACCGATCCAATCCCTGCATCATTTCTGGGAGTTTCCACCTCAGAACCGTACAGATTGCCTGCCATTACAAGGTCTTGAAATCCATCACGGTCAAGGTCCAAGTTCACAATTCCTTGTACAGCGGAAAGCTGTACTTCAAAAGGAAAAGGTTTGAAGGGATCTTCCTGAGTAAAATTTAGCCATCCACTTCTGAACTCTTTTGCCTGCAAATGAAGAGCTCCTTCAGCCGATTCCCCCAAAACCTGGAAAATATCAGCCTTTCCAAAGTCGCTGTAACTTTTGAACTTCTCAGAAATGAAAGGCATTTGTTGACTTGAGCATTCCCTTCCTCTAACAGGAAAAACCTGTCCCTCCTGGTGATAACCAAGATAAATATCATTGGTTCCGGAACCATCCAGGTCTCCTGAGAAAACATGGAACGGTTCGCTTTCGGAAGCCTTGTATTTGTAATTGGAACCGAGATTTCCACAGATAATCTCTTCAACACCGTCATTATTCAAGTCAACAGAAATCAGGTGGTACCACCACCCTGTTGGTGCAAGGGTGTCGACTAAGATCCATTCCCCTCCAGAATTCTGGTAAGCCAGGACGGGCATCCATTCGCCGGCTACCACAAGTTCTTTCTTTGCATCCCCATTGATATCCGCCCAAACAGCAGAACTAACCATACCAGAAAATTGAAGAGATGAAAGCCTTTCAGGATCCGTCTTTTTGTAGCTACCATTTTGATTTTCCAGTATCTGGCTTTCAGGAGCAAAAGGGTACTTTCCGGGGATCACCCTTCCTCCAATAAAAAGGTCAATATCGCCATCCTCATCCATATCAAAAGGCAGGACCGCACCGCCAGAAATGCCTTCCTTAGGAAGTATTCCATTAGCTCTTGAGAAATTACCAAGGCCATCATTCAGGTAAACTCTGTCCTGATAAATTGATGCTCCTTCTTCCCTTCGGGTTCCTCCGCTTACTACATATAGGTCAAGGTCCCCATCATTTTCTAGATCGAAGAAAGCTGAGCCTATATCTTCATAAACCGCCTCCGAGGCCCATAGGTCTTTATTGGTTGATTCGAATTTGCCAGTTTCCTGTTGCAGATACATTATTGCAGAGAAACCCGCTCCATTTCCAACAAAAAAATCATCCAGCCCATCAGCATTGATATCACCTACCGAAACCGATGGCCCAAGGGTGGACATCCTATGAGGAAGAAGGATCTCTCTTTCGAAATCGTTAAAGTCGTTCTCCTGGTGTAGGAAATCGATTCCCATTTCAGCTGACCTCTCTTTGAACGGATAATCCATTTCGTGGCCAATCTCATTGAAAGATTCCGCCTTGTTATAGTCGATCTCGATCCTTGCATTTTTAGGGTCTGTTTCCAAGCTTGATCTTTTTCCATCTGACCAGATCACCTCGATCTCAACCTTGGCATCTTCTTCAGGCAAACCGAAATGAACTATAGGATCATTTGAGGACATATAACCTCGGGATGTGTAATTCTCTAGGAACTGTACGCTTGTCCCCTGCTTCAGTGTAATCCTTGCTCCTATTCCATTTACATTTTCCTTTGGACCTCTGAGTTTTATTCTTGCCGATGGGTTGCTGGTTTGATTCTCATAGATGAAGGCTTCTTGAGAAATGTTGTTTATCACCAGGTCCAGATCCCCGTCAAGGTCCAGATCCCCAAAAGCAGCCCCATTTGAAAATGAGGCATCCTGCATGCCCCAAGAGCTTATCATGTTCCGGAACTTCAGATCACCTTCATTCTTGAAGACATAATTTGGGATCTTTATTTCTGGCATTTTTTCCAATAGTTCTCTTATCAATGGGGCATGATTCTCAGTCGGAGTATTTCGAACTCTCTCAAAGTATTTCATCTCGATCTTCTCAAAATCCTTGTTCCTGGAGTTCATTTTATAGCCGTTGGTAACAAAGGCATCTTTCAACCCATCATTGTCCAGGTCATAAAACAAGGGTGCCCAACTCCAATCAGTCTTTGCTAGTCCTGAGTAAAAAGCTATTTCGCTATAGACATTTCTTCCGCGGTTCCACTGAAGGGTATTGATCATATATTGGTAATGAAATCCTGTGTTCACCGCCCCGAAAAACCTTTCCGGATTCATTCCGGCCATATTGGTTTTGCTTGAATAATTGTCCGCCGGGGCCATGTCCAAGACGAAAATGTCCTGCAGGCCGTCATTATCAATATCTGCGATATCACAGCCCATTGAGTAGTTTGAGGCATGCTTGATGTAATCCTTGAGCTTTTCAGTGAAGGTCCCATCCCCGTTATTCATATACAGGTAATCATGTTCCAGAAAGTCGTTGCAGATATACACATCAGGGAAACCATTCTTGTCCAGATCGCTGATCCCCACGCCTAATCCATAACCTATAGGATTTTGGTGGATTCCAACTTTCTGGCTGACATCAAAAAATACTCCGTCCTGGTTCTCTAAAAATTTATCACCAGCAAGAGGGTCATACATTTCCTTTAATTCTGTTGGGGATAGATTTTCAGGTGCGGAGATATTGTGGTTCAAAAGATACATATCCAGGTCCCCGTCCCGGTCATAATCCACAAAAGCTGCATGGGTAGAATAAGAAGGGATAGCCAGTCCAAAATCTTCTGCTTTTTCAGAAAAGGTATTATCCCCATTGTTAATGAAAAGTTGATTTTTCCTTAGTTCCTCTGAGAACCCCCCTGATCGGCAAACGTAAATGTCCAAGTAGCCATCCTGATTGATATCCTCCATCACCACCCCATTACTCCAACCTGGTCCGCCATCCGTCCCCGATTCTTTTGTAATGTCCCTGAATCTGAAATCTCCTCCATTCAGATATAGGCGATTTGGGCCCATATTCCCCGTAAAATAGAGGTCAGGGAGGTCGTCATTATTTATGTCCCCGATTGCCACTCCGCCACCATTGGCAAAATACTCGAACGTCAGAATATTAAGCTCTGGGCTCTCCTTAAGGATGTTTGAAAAAGTGACCCCTGTTCTTTCATGGGGCAGTCTTCTAAAAAGGGGTAGGGGCTCTTTGGTTTCCTCTTTTGCCTCCTTAGCACCAGTACTACAGGAAAGAAGGAATTGCAGGGAGATAAAAATTCCAAGGAAAAAAAGAGGCAACCTTAAGGCCCTCATTCTCTGACCTCATCGTAGAGTAGCGTGCCGCAGAAGGAGCAATACCTTGAAGTTTCGGGATTGACCGTTTTACAGTTTGGGCATTCAATTCCTTTCTTCGAGCTTCTTGTTAGTTCAACCGTTACAATTCCAGTTGGTATTGCGATGATGGCATAGCCGGTGATCATAATTACCGATGCAATTATTTTTCCTGCTACAGTTTGAGGGACTATATCTCCGTAGCCAACCGTGGTAACAGTAACAATAGCCCAATATATACTTGAAGGAATACTGGTAAATCCATAGTTATTATCCTCTACAGCATACAAGAGCGTTCCCATGATGATCACAACAGATAAAACCGAAGCAAGGAAAACCATGATCTTGTAAGAAGCCGATCTCAAAGCGTTAAATAGGACCACTGATTCTTTGGAATATTTGGCAAGTTTCAGGATCCTGAACACCCGTAAGAGCCTTAATGTCCGAACGATCCTGAAGGAATGGACCCCTGAGTAGATGAACCCAAGGTAAGTAGGGATTATTGCCAGAAAGTCGATCACTCCCCAAAAACTGAAAATATACCTCAGAGGCCTGGGGCTTATCAATATCCTAAGGATGTACTCAAGGGTAAAGATCCCGGTGAAGATCAGCTCGATAGTGAAAAAGAAACTTTCGTACCTCGCTCCAATACTCGGGATGCTTTCGACCATCACAGTGATCACGCTTATGACGATAAACCAAAGAAGGGATACGTCGAAAATTTTCCCCGCCTTGGTCTCATGGCCAAAAACGATAATGAACAGCTTATCCTTTAGGGATTTCAATACTCAAACGATTCGATATTCCAAAATAAAAAACTCTGTAATCTGACTCCAATTTGCCGTTAGAATAATTGTCATTCGATTGAGGAATTGATTCACTTATTTTTCTTGAACCAAAGGCCCCAAAAAAATGCTGCAAAATTTCTTCGTCTCATCAATCAGATTTTTCCAAAAGCACAAGGTTTTTACCTTTTTGAACATCCTGGGACTGGGCACTGGAATGGCGGCGTGCATATTAATTCTTCAATATGTAGCCTACGAAAAGTCTTATGATCATTATAATGAGAAGATCGATAGGATCTACCGAGTCAGATATGATTATATAAAAAATGGGGAGGTTCAATTTGAGTGTGCTGCGGCGACCCCTGCCGTTGGCCCGGCAATGAAGAAGGATTTCCCCGAAATCGAAGAGTTCGCCAGGCTATTTCCTACCTCTGCAATCTTTGAATATGAAGGGATCACCTTTAAGGAGGAAAAGGTGCATATAGCTGACCCTGCTGTGTTTAAGATCTTTACTCTGAATATTATTAAGGGAAACAAGGAGAAACCCATCGATGAACCTTTTACGATGGCATTGTCAGAAAGCACAGCCAAAAAATACTTTGGAGAAACCGATCCGATCGGAAAGATGATACGTGCTGACGGGGAGGAGTTATATAAAGTTACCGCCGTTTATGAGGATCATCCCGAAAACTCCCACATCTATATGGATGCCCTTGCTTCCTATTCTACGTTTAGCACATACGAGTGGGCAGAAAATATGGACCAAAGTTGGGGTTGGTACGATTTCAATACCTATGTACTTGTCCAGGAAGGAACGGATATCGAATTGCTACAGGCCAAAATCCCTGATTTTATTGAAAGACACCGAGGGGAAAAACTTAGGCAAAGGAATGGAGAGGTGAGATACATTTACCAGCCATTGGCGGATATTCATCTTTTTTCAAATCTTCTCCAGGAATCCGAACCTCCAGGAGATGGAGAAGCGGTATACTTTCTTACCCTTATTGCCATATGCATATTGATCATTGCCTGGGTGAACTTCGTCAATCTTAGTACATCCAGGTCTTTAGAGAGAGCAAAGGAAGTGGGTATAAGAAAGGTAATCGGAGCATTTAAGAACCAATTGATCAGGCAATTCATGTATGAAGCCTTGTTGGTAAATATTCTATCCCTGGTCTTCGCCGTTCTAGTTGCATTTCTTTCTCTTTCCTTCTTCCAGGATTTAACCGGGAAGCCTCTCGATCTAATGGTTTTCTTGAAGAGTCCTTACTTTCTGGCTTTCTTGTCTATCTTTTTTATTGGCTCCTTGCTTTCAGGCGTTTATCCTGCCTTTTTTCTTTCCTCCTTTAATCCGGTAACCGTTTTGAAGGGGAGTTTTGGAAGTCAGGCCAGGGGGGCAACCTTAAGGAAAGGACTGGTCATAGTCCAGTTTGCTGCCTCTGTTATCCTTATTGCTGGTACGATCCTGGTGCAACGCCAGATCAACTTCATGAAAAATTATGATCTGGGTTTTGAAATGGACCAGACGCTGATTCTGAATGGGGCAGAAATCGTTGGTGCTGATAGCCTTTACCTAAATAAATACCAAGGGTTTAAGAAGAGGATGATGGATATTCCCGGTGTGGAAGGGATCAGCAGTTCTAGCAGTATTCCCGGTAGGGAGATTTTTTGGACCCGTGGTTTTAAGTGGGCAAAGGCAGATGAAAATGCCGAGATCATTTCCTATGTGGTGGGAATAGACCATGACTTCCTTGGTCAATACGGGCTGGAACTTGCCTCTGGTAGGAATTTTTCTAAGGACTTCCCATCCGACGATTCGGCGGCCATTTTAAACCTTGCTGCAATGGAAAAATTAGGGTTTCCAAATCAGGAGGCGGCAGTGGGCGAGTACTTAAAACAGGGAGATGATCGCTATAAGATCGTTGGCGTATTGGATTCTTATCATCAAATGGGGCTCGACAAAGAACTCTACCCAATCGTTATGAGGCTTATACCAGATATCCGGTCCTTTTATTCTGTCAAATTGAAGGATTGGGAGGTCTCATCCACATTAAAAGACATTGAGGAGGAATACAGAAGTACCTTTCCAAATGACCCCTTTATTTTCTTTTTCCTTGATGATTACTTCAACCGACAGTATGTATCCTTCGTGCAGTTTGGAAAGGTCTTTGGGCTATTTTCCTTTCTGGGAATAGTTATCGCTTGTCTTGGTCTCTTTGGTTTGTCCTCCTATTCCACCTTACAAAGGACCCGCGAGATTGGAATTCGGAAAGTTTTGGGTGCTAGTGCCAGCCAAATATTCAGACTTCTTAGCTGGGACTTCCTATTCCTCATTATCATTGGGAATGTCATCGCTTGGCCAGCTACATATTTTGTCATGACCCGATGGTTGGAATCCTTCCCCAAAAGGACTGAAATTGGGATAGATCTATTCCTTATCTCAGGGGTGATCGGGGTCTTGATCGCACTAATCACAGTAAGTTACCAATCGACAAAAGCCGGTCTTTCAAATCCTATTAATGCTTTAAAATCTGAGTAAGAAAAGGTTTTAAAAGTTTGAATTCTTAGAAAGATTTAATCCCTTTGCATTAGCGTTTCGCAGGACGAAAGAGGGTTGAAAAAACGCAGAGAAGCAGCATATTTCTCCTACCATTTCCTGGTTTGAAATTGGAATTAAATACCAAAGTGTCCCTTCAATTCTATATGAAAGGGGGTAGAAAATTTTTCAAAAAAAATGATTGAGACAAAACTAAAGAGCGAGGAACTTCTCGAAAGAAGGAAGAACGCAGTTGCCAACGGAGTTGGGGTTTTTAACAAAGCCACAGTGGATTCCGCTTCCGGGGCAATTATCAAAGATGCAGACGGCAGGGAATTGATTGACTTTGCTGCTGGGATAGGGGTAGTGAATACCGGCCATTCACCGGAACCTGTTGTCAGGGCTATTAAGGATCAGGCTGAAAAATACCTTCACACTAGTTTCAATGTGGTCACCTATGAGCCATATATAGAACTGTGCGAAAAATTGGCGGAACTCTTACCCCATGGAGAGAAAACCAAAGCAATGTTGGTAAGTACCGGGGCAGAAGCAGTGGAAAACGCAATTAAAATTGCCCGGCAGGCCACAAAAAAGGAGGCTGTGCTTTGTTACACTGGGGCATTCCATGGAAGGACGATGATGGCCATGACCCTAACTTCAAAAGTTGGGTATAAAACCAACTGCGGACCCTTTGCACCTGAGGTTTACCGTCTCCCTTTTCCAAATTATTACCGATACAGCGGGGAGCTTACGGAGGACCAATTCGTCGATCAGGAATTGAAAAGATTAAGGGAATCAGGATTGAATGTTGTCGACCCTGATAACCTGGCAGCGATTATCATGGAGCCAATACAAGGAGAGGGAGGATTCAATCCTGTTCCCAAAAGGTATCTTCAGGGATTAAGAGATTTTTGCGACCAGCATGGCATCATGTTGATCCTCGATGAGATCCAAAGCGGATTTGGCCGCACGGGTAATTGGGCCAGCTATCAGCACTATGGAGTAACACCCGATATAACTACTGTCGCGAAAGCGATGGGGTCAGGATTGCCGATTGCCGCGGTAATTGGAAGGTCTGAGGTCATGGATTCCGCGGCTCCTGGAACCATAGGAGGGACCTATATTGGCTCACCACTTTCCTGTGTTGCTTCTCTGGCTACGATCAAAATGATGGAGGAAGAAAACCTGAATGCAAGGGCCATGGAGATCGGAAACAGGATCACCCATAAATTCGAAGAACTCAAATCAAGGTTTACTGCCATTGGAGATGTTCGAGGAGTAGGTGCAATGGTTGCAATGGAGTTTGTGAAAGATAATGATCCACGCCAGCCCGATGCAGATACATGTTCTGCTTTAATGAATGCCTGTTTTGACAGAGGACTAATTTTAATTTCGGCCGGGACGCATAAGAACATTATCCGGGTCCTTAGCCCTCTTGTCATCACCGATGAAGATTTGGATAGGGGTCTCCAGATTATGGAGGAAGAACTAACAAGGATTTTATCCTAATCGAATTTTTATGAAACCTTATTCCATTGCGGGCATCCAGATGCATGTCTCGGCCAGCGAGAACAATGTCAACAGAATGATCCACCAGATCGACGTAATGATGTCGGTCTATCCTTGGGTACAAATGGTGGTTTGCAGTGAGTTGTCTCCCTTTGGGCCATTGATCCACAATGCCCAGGTATTTCCTAATTCCACTGAAGAGCAATTCCAAAAGATCGCTGCCAAATACAATATCTGGCTTATCCCGGGGACCATGTTCCAGAAAAAGGAGGACCAGATCTTCAACACCGCAACGGTCATCAATTCAAGCGGGGATATAGTTGGGAGGTATAACAAGATGTTCCCTTTTATGCCCTATGAGTCAGGGGTAGCTGCCGGTGATAGATTCATGATATTCGACGTTCCGACTGTGGGTAGATTTGGGTTGACCATCTGCTATGATATGTGGTTCCCTGAAACATCAAGGACCCTTGCGGTAAACGGAGTAGAGGTGATCCTCCACCCGACGCTTACGGGAACCATTGACAGGGATATCGAACTTTCCCTGGTTCAGGCTACAGCTGCAACAAACCAGTGCTTCATTTTTGACATCAATGGATTAGGGGATGGTGGAACCGGAAGGTCAATTGTATGTGGGCCGGATGGCAGGGTTCTATATCAGGCAGGAACAGGCCCTGAATTGATGCCCATCGAGGTAGACATGGAAAGGGTAAAGAGAAGCAGGGAAAGAGGGATATTGCGTCTTGGCCAGCCACTTAAGAGTTTCAGAGACAGAAAAGTTGACTTCGACATCTACAATAAGAACACCTCACATCCATACCTTGATTCTCTTGGGGACCTCATCAAACCAACAAGGCTGAACCAGATCACAGAGGTCATGCAACATCCGGAAGTTTCACCCCCTGCAAGTCATGTGAAACCCGACCATGATTCTCCTTGAGGAAAAATGTTATCTTTCTCAGCTTAATTGATGGATTAGTACGATTATGGTTCCAAAATAGGACCCATTCCAGAGACCAGACCTAATGGCCAGAAAGCTATCTACTGAGGAGATCAGGGCTAAGGATTATTTCAACCTCCCCCAGTTTCGTGGGGATATTTGGACCTACCTAAAGGAGGGTGCCATGGAGCTAAAAGGCAACCCTCGAGGGAGAAAGGCAAGGTCTAAGATCAAGAGATCATTTGAACTGCTTGGGGTGATAGAGCCCTACTTTGCTTTTCCGGGAATGGATCATGTAAAATTCCTTTTCGGGCTATTCCAGGCCGGGGAATTTCAGGAATTCATACCCGAAGTAGTCAAAACTGTTCAGATTCTGATCAGTGAACAGTTCAGGAGCGATCCCGATGTTCTGGACCTTAGACCTGAATTAAGTGTTACACCGGAAATCCAGGTTGAGGAAGAGGAAAAAACCGCCATCCACACAAACTACTTTGAGTTATTGTTTGTGGACCTGATCGGGGATGATGATGAGCAAGCATTGAAAGATAAGTTGCTCAGAATGAGAGAGAAAAGGGACCACATAGTTTATAATGTGGTGGTCGCAAGGTCATATCAGGACGCCTTGATCACTCTGTTGTTCAATGCCAATATACAGTCCTGTGTGATACGGTATGGTATTCCCTTCAAATCGGAGAACAACCTTGAAGTACTGAAACCCTTCTTAGGAGGCGTTAAGAAATTCAATCCGGGAAAAGGAACAGATGAAGAGATTGGCCTCTCGTTGGGAAAGGTCATCAAAGTCTTCAGGCCGGAACTGGATCTGTTTTATGTCACAGATAAATCCCTTTCCGACATTGAGGATTCCTTGATGGAGTGTTTCAGGAGGATCTTTTATCGGAAGGAAGATCTCCAGGAATTACATCTAAGCATAATCAGGGGCATTAAGGAAAGGCTTGAAACTCCCTTCTTTTCGGCCCTGGTGGATTACAGCCAAAAACCAACGGGAGTATTTCATGCCATGCCGATTTCAAGGGGTAATTCAGTCTTCAAATCCAGATGGATAAGGGATTTTGGAGACTTTTATGGCAGGAATATTTTTCTTGCTGAGACCTCAGCTACAACAGGTGGTCTGGATTCCCTGCTTCAACCAACAGGCACACTCAAGAAAGCCCAGGGTCTGGCCGCGAAGGCCTATGGTTCCCAGCACACGTACTTTGTTACAAATGGAACATCCACCGCAAATAAAATAGTCCTCCAGGCATTAGTTCAACCAGGTGATCTTGTCCTGATCGACAGGGATTGCCATAAATCACACCATTATGGGCTGGTCTTAACAGGGGCGTTTCCTGTATATCTGGATTCTTATCCAATCGAGGAGTACTCAATGTATGGCGCGGTTCCAATCAAGCATATCAGGGATAAGCTACTAAGGCTTAAGAAGGCCGGAAGACTGGAAGCGGTAAAAATGGTACTCCTAACCAATTGTACTTTCGATGGACTGGTATACAATGTCGAAAGGATGATGGAAGAAGTACTGGCCATCAAACCTGATATGATATTCCTTTGGGACGAAGCCTGGTTTGCCTTTGCACGGTTTACCTACACTTATATGCAACGAACAGCGATGTTCGTCGCTAAAAAGCTCGAGAAAAAATATCAATCGGAATCATACAGACAGATGTATAGGGGCTTAAAAGGAAAGAAAAAGGATTCCTTTCCTGACCCTGATAAGGTTCGGATAAGGGTTTATGCAACACAATCCACTCATAAGACCCTCTCATCCCTTAGGCAGGGTTCAATGATCCATATTTATGATCAGGACTATCGTAAAGGAACTGAGGAATCCCTTCATGAAGCCTACATGACCCACACCTCTACATCACCTAACTATCAGATCCTTGCCTCCCTAGATGTAGGCAGAAGGCAGGTTCAATTCGAGGGATTTGAGATGGTTGAGAAAAGCATTGAGATGGCCATGGTTCTTCGTGCTCGTATACATGCACATCCACAACTCAAAAAATATTTTGATGTTCTAACCGTAAAGGACGTAATCCCTGAAGCATACAGAAAAAGCGGAATTGAGGAGTACTTCAATACAAGGTCGGGATGGAGTAGAATGGAGGAAGCATGGATTTCGGATGAACTGGTTCTTGACCCTACCAAGATCAACCTCCATATCGGGAGAACAGGTGTTGATGGGGATACCTTCAAGAATAAGTTTTTGATGGATAAGTTCGGTATTCAGATAAATAAGACCTCCAGGAATACGGTACTGTTCATGACGAATATCGGGACCACAAGAAGCTCTGTGGCGTACCTGCTGGGGGTTTTATCCAGGATTGCCAATGAACTTGATGAGACCTATTCCTCTTACAATCGTGAGGAGACCAGGATATTAAAAAAGAAGATCAGGTTCCTGACCAAAGAAACCCCTCCGCTTCCGGATTTTAGCCATTTTCATTCATCGTTCCAGGCTGTTCCGGGAATTCCAGGAGGAAATATTCGCAAGGCCTTTTTCCTTTCCTATAAAGAGCAGAACTGTTGCTATACTCCTTTGGAGGATTGTGTAAAGAGCCTGAAGAATGGAGGAGATATTGTTTCGGCAAATTTTGTCATCCCTTACCCACCAGGGTTCCCGGTACTTGTTCCCGGGCAAGTGGTAAGTGAGGAAATATTGGAGTTTCTGATCAAACTGGATGTAAAAGAGATCCATGGTTATAGACCAGAATTGGGGTTAAGGTTATTCACCCCTGGCATATTGAAGAAGGCTGCAAAAAGCAAGAGCCTGACCCGAATAGAAAATGGTATAGGTTCCGTAAAATCTTTAGGCAAAAAGAAAATCAAAAGCTCAAAATGAACTGAAAATGGGAAAGAAGAGCAAGAAAAAAACCCTGAAGGGGATATCAGACATCAGGAGGTTCTTTTATAGAAATGAAACTCCGATCTACTTTATTTCAGCCACCAATTTCAATTTGTTGGGTGCAGATGAATGGGTAAAGGGTTTCAAATTCATATGTTATATCGAATGTTTTGATGGACTCCACCCAAATGTCTTTTCTCCAAAGGAGGAGATCCCGCACGATGAATTCCAAAGCATAGAGGATATCAATAACTACTTGCTTGAACATAAGGAGGTGGTTGATTACCTCAAAAGCCGGGGAAAAAACGGGAAAGCCCTTTTCCTGATGTTCGATGAAAAGACCGAAAGCCTTGCCAAGATGAATGGCCTGGAGGTATGCTTTCCTTCCGCCAAGATGCGTCAGTTCATGGACAATAAAGTCAATACAAATCGGATAGCTCAAAAAGCCGGTGTTCCCTGCGTTCCAAATGTTTTGACCAAGGTTAAGAGTTATAAGCACCTGAAGCAGGTATCAAAAAAATTGGGCAACGACCTTGTTATTCAAACACCATTTGGGGATTCGGGCCATACGACATTTTTCATATCGAATGAGGAGGATTATGAGAGGTATGCGGATGAGATAACCGCTGAAAAAGAGGTCAAGGTTATGAAAAAGATAAAGTGCAGGGGTTCGGCAATTGAGGCCTGTGTTACGAGGCATGGGACAATAGTGGCCCCACTCATGACTGAGTTAGTGGGTTTCAAGGAACTTACTCCATACAAAGGAGGATGGTGTGGAAATGAGATCTATTCCGAAGCTTTCACGCCATCAATTCGGAAAAAAGCCAGAAAATACACTCAGCTGTTTGGTGATCAGTTAAGGAAAGAGGGATATAAAGGATATTTTGAATTGGATTTCCTAATTGAAGAGGGAACCAACCGGGTTTATTTGGGTGAACTTAATCCAAGGGTAACCGGGGCGAGCTCAATTACCAATCATGCTGTATTTGCCCTCGCCGATGCTCCACTTTTTATTTTCCACCTGCTGGAATGGATGGGCCAACCCTATGAGGTTAGTGTAAATTCCATAAACAAAAGATGGTTCAAGCCGGAGAACATTGATGATTGGGGACAATTGGTGATCAAACACACCGAAGATACCATTGAGATGATCACCGATGCTCCAAGGTCCGGAATATGGAAAATGGATAGGGATGGCAATATTGAATTCGATAGAATGGATACCCACAGAAGGGCTGTCGAGCAGGATAATGAGGCTTTCTTCTTAAGGATCTCCAGAAAGGGGGACTATCTGTATGAGGGAGCCGATATGGGGATCGTGGTCATGAGGGGGAGACTCATGACCAATGATTTCAAATTAAGGGTCAGGGCCAAAAAATGGATTGATGCGATTAAGGGTCAGTTCTCCAGCCAGATGCCCAGGAACCTGTCCAAGATAGAAGAGAAAGTGGCAGAGATTGGTGGCTTCAAAATGATGTAAACTTGTTCGTTTCAGTAAAATTCATTGACGAGCCTAAAGCAGGGGGCAAGTGGAAAAAGCAATTTGAGAATACCTGGCCGCATTATAAAAAGTGGTTCACTCAGGAAGGTATGCAGGCCCGTTCGGGATACCTAAGTTCAAGTAAGGCAATCAAAGAAACGATGCCTGAGATCTTTCCGATTTATGAAAAATTATCGGAGTTGGCAGGAGGAGGAGATCTGGTCTCCAGGTATTTAAGCCTGTACAATCCGCCAGCTTTTATGAGTGGATGTACCCAAATTGGTTGGACCTTTCCGGAGCCATGTTTGATCCGTAATTACGATTATAATCCAAAGCTTTTCGAAGGGGTATTGCTTAAGAGTTCCTGGCTAAAACCTGTCATTGGCATGGTGGATTGTAATTGGGGGCTACTAGATGGCATGAACCTGGATGGCCTTGCCATCTCATTGACCTTTGGAGGAAGGAAGGTTGTCGGGAAGGGATTTGGCATCCCTCTGATCATGAGATATGTGTTGGAAACATGTTCGGATGTCAAATCTGCAGTTGAAGCCTTTAAGGTGGTCCCTTGCCATATGGTATATAATGTGACGCTTACCGATAAGGGAGGGCAAGTGCTTTCCTTGTTTCTTGGTCCTGATAGGGAGATTGGCATTAGGAACGCAGCAATCTGCACAAATCATCAGGAGATGATAGACTGGCCTGAATATGCTGAGATGACTGCAACAGTTGAAAGAGAAGCAGAGTTGCTCAATTATCTACATTTTGAAAGCCCTACTAATACCAACCTGATCAACAAATTTTTGCACCCCCCCCTTTACACCATTCAACCCAAGAATTCTTATGCTACCCTTTATACGGCGGCATATTTTCCTTCCAGAGGTACTTTGTCCCTTTTTTGGCCGGCAAAGCAGTTTGATTTTGGATTTGATTCCTTTAACGAAGGAAAAACCATGGTTCATTTGGGAAAATCAGTAACAGGAAAAATGACATTATAGTGAGAAGGTCGAGAAGGATCGCCCAAAAAAGGGCAATAGAAATTGTAAGATTCAATTATTCACTTCCCTTGCTTTCTGAAGAGGAGGAAATGATGGAGTTGGTTTCTACCACCATCGGAAAGGAAGCCTTCGAATATATGGTGGATCAGATCGAACTTGCCATAAAGGAATATCAGGTTCCGGACTAAAAACCGATTCGGCCAGTTCCAAACCCTGGGCTTGGGTTAGTGATAAAGCTGGAGATCACCCCGCCGATAAAACCAAGGCTGAAGGCCCTTCTGTTCTTCTTTTGCACAGCTTGAACATAGCCAGCCTGGTATTCGATCTTATCAGGACCGGAATAATCATCCACTTCCTGCCTGATCATCTCTTCGGTTTGGAGACCGTTAATGGGGATCACTCCGGTTGTTCCGGAAATTATTCCCACTCCAAAGTTGAGTAGTCCCATTCCAACTCTTCCCTCGGCTGCTTCCTTTCCCCTCTGATATCCTGATTGTGAGCCCTTTTTGATCTTTTTGATCATCGCCTTGCTCTCGTTTTCATCCAGGTACACTTCAGATACTTCGTCTGGTGAATAATTTGACAAAGAGCCATCCTTGCTCAGGAACATCAATCCGTCTTTATTGATATCCCAAACCAGGCCTAAAAAGACTGTGCCATTGTTTAGAACAATTTTATCCTGGGCAAAGGAGAGGATCGAAATTGAGAGGAAACAAATGAAGAATAAAAAGGCCTTCTTGTTCATTTATCAGTTTAAAGTAGGCATTTATTATTGAATTTTTACAGAAAGTGAAGTTCCGATAAAAAAGTTACTAGTTACGAACGTTTCATTCTTCGGAAATATTTCTTCCGGTGATGACCATATACGACCTTCCAATCGGATCATTACTTTCTCCCAGGGTGAGTAATCAAGATTAAGGGAATATCCCAGAGTGGAAAAAGGATTTGGGCTGGTATTATTGGTGATGATCATAGCAGGATCGTCATAGATCTCAAATCGAAAAGCTGAGTGCCATTTTTCTGTGAAATAGTATCCTGCAACAAAGCCGGCGGAGATAGTTTGGTCCAACTCGTTGCTGCCCTTAGCCTTTTGTTGGAAGATATGATCATAAAAGACCAAGAGAGTCCACTTTTCCTTTATGACAAAACCAATATCTATGTTGTTATATAATCTAAGCTTGCTTGTGCTATCCGGCCCTGATCGCCCTGAATATGTGCTCCAATGAAACCCACCATTTTTTGGATCCTGGTACTTAATCTCGGTTCCGATGTAATAGGTACTATTTCCTTCTTCTCTCTGAATATTTTGCCAACCATTGGTCAAATACCCCGTGGCTGACCAGTTAGGGGCAAACTTGTAAGTCAATCTTAGCCCAGAAAGATAGTATGGGATATTTTCCGTAATAAGGTTTCTGGTCATTGTCGGGTTTTCAGGGGTTACCAGGCTTTCAAAACTCAAATGAGAAAGGAATACACCCGCATCAAGCCAAACCTTGGATTCTTTGTCAAATGAAAAGCCAACATACCCTTCATAGATATTTTTTAGCAACCCTTGTTCGCTCGCATAATTATCCTGACCGTAGGTCCCCACCTGCAAGCCAATGACAGCATGATATCTCTTATGGTCCAAAGATACTTCCACCAATCCGAGGTTTATATTGAACTCATTGTGCCGATTGTGGTTTACAAGGAAAGTTTGTCTGTAAGGTGTAGTGGGTTGGTTCAGGTCGTATACAAAATAGCTCTCCACAAATCCACTAATGCCAATTTCCAGTGAGTCGTTCCCAAATGAAATGAGCGGAAAAAGAAGTATAGCAATGAGGGTTTGTCGCATCAAAAAAGATTGGGATATTCGAACTCTGTTTTGAAATCCAAGATAATCAGGAATGCTTCCTCGGGTCTTTTTAATCCTTTGTTTTTTTCTTCTCCTCATTTCGGCTCCTTCCCTTGCTCAAAACTACAAGGGTTATAATTCGGTCAAAAATGCTGGTGTCTATGCTACTCCAATGCAACCAGCCAGGATTCTCGACCTTAAGCAAAAGTGGAACTTCAATGTACTTGGTTCTGACCTGAACCTAATAATAGGAGGGGATGCTACTCCTTCTGATGAGACACTAAGCTCTATTGGAAATGGAGATCTTTTAAAGCTTGCTTTCACTGAGTCAGCGGACGCGATCTTTTATACAAGAACCATGTTTCCTGGATTGATCTATAAGTTCAACAAAAGATTTGCCATAGGATTCATTCCCCAAATGAGGGCCATTGCCTTGGGTAGGTACAGAAACCCTGATTTTAAAGGTTTCATGCAAGGTATTATGGAGAAGCAACAGCAGTCAGGTAGCTACTCCAGTTCTACCACTGCAGAATTTGCAACTGTTTTCATCCATAGCTGGATCGATTTTAAGTTTCCGGTCGCCTATGAACTATATAATGATGGTAAGAACAGGCTTCAGGTAGGAGGTGCATTAAGCATTTTGTCGGGTAATTCCTCCGGGATCTTTGAGGTCAATGGGGTAGAGGTCCAGAGATCCGGTTCAGACTCATTTTCGTTAAATGGAAGTTTTTCCTTTCGTTTTGATAATTCATTCGATCGGGTGGTTTCTGAAAATCAGTTTCAATTCGACTTGTTTAAACATACCGGCATTGGAGGCGATATTGGACTCCGGTACAGCTATTTCAGGTCTAATGAAGAGAGCGTATCCAATGACTATCTCTTTGATGTAGGGGTTTCATTGATCGATCTGGGAAGTATTTCTTACAAGCCTTCCGAGAATAGTATTGATATTGATTTTGGCAGGAACACTTTGAATCTCAATTTTTTGAACTCTGGTCCGGGTATATCCAGCCTGGTGGATACTTTGAAGGAAAGGGATCTGGATTTTAGTGAGGAACCTGACAATATCGTGGCTAACCTTCCAACACAATTGGTTCTCCATGGAGATCTAAATGTCTATAAGGATTTTTTCCTGAACATGCAGTTTAACTATTGGCTAAGATCATTCACCAGTTTTGATTCTAATAAGAACTATTACGAGTACACGATCATTCCAAGGTTTGATAATGATAAGTTTGGAGTGACGGCTCCATATATTATTAGAAATGGCTTGAAAAACAGCTTTGGGATATCCTTTAACTATAAAGGCTATTTCATTGGATCCTCCAACCTTTGGACAGGTTTGTTTAGTGAGTCTGAGAGAGATTATCTAAATGTATATTTTGGAGCAGCATTTAGTTTAAAATCAAAACCCCAAGACTAGGTCCTGGGGCTCTGTTTTTTAGTCTCCGCAGCATCCGCCACAGCAACCGCCTCCGCAACAATTATCTCTTCTTTTCATGATTATTAAGTTTTGTTTCCCTATTGACTGCGTTTTGAAGAAAAAGACGCATTTATTGGGCAACCCTCCACTTCATCTTTTTCTACAACGTTCCCATATACATCGGTTTTAGGGTTACAGCAGGCTACAAACAACTTTTTTAGCTCAAGCCTTGCTCTTTGAACACGTGATTTTGCTCCCGAATAGGTGATTCCTGCCACATCAGCATATTCCTTTTGAGAAATGCCATAGATCTCAGTATGCATCAAGGCCTCCTTGTACTTATTCGGAAGGGCATTGATGAAAGGGATAAGGCACTCTTCAAAGCTATGCCCATTCAATAGAGGCTCATCATCCATCACCTCTTTTTCATTTTCCAGACTGATGGTTTTTCTGTTTCTAAAATGGTCAGAGATGGTATTCCTGGTAATTGAGTATACCCATGAACCCAGTTTGTCCTCTTCCTTTAGGTGGTCGAGTTTCTGATGGACCTTAATGAATACATCTTGTAAGATATCATTAGCAAGGTCTTTGTCTTTCACCCTTCGGAAAATAAAGGGACGAAGTTCATCCGAGAATGATCTCCAAACCGATTCTGTGTTTATTGTCGCTATCATACTCCTGGGGGACGTTGGAAAAACATGAAGGACGCAGATTTAGTGCAATATTTTTTTTGATCTTCTTTTGGTACACGGTTAGTCTTTTGGTGCTGAGTCGGAAATTTCGGAATCGACTTCCATTTCGATCACCATAAAATCTGGGGCCTTTACCTCCTCTCTGTAAACATTATGCCAGGCAATCATAAAGGCCAAGATCAGTGTCCAAGCGATCTTTCGAATAAGAACAATGGCCTTTTGAATGTATAACATATGGATTCCCATGTCAAAAGGCGAGCCAATAGATCAAAAAGACAAATTGTCATCCTCAGCCAAAGAAAAACCTTGTCACAGGGTCGACCAGAACCCTTTCCAGATCAAGGTACAGTAGGGTTAACCCTATCATATCATAGAAACCATGGACAAACATGGTAAGGGTAAGTGTTTGTCTATTGAAGGAAAAGACCAATGCCAGCATAAACCCGATAAGGCCAGTAGAGATCACCCCTGAATATCCTTGGTACAAATGGGCTAAACCAAAAAGTATAGAAGAAATCAAAGCTGCAATGATCCATGATGAATTGGAGTCCCCTAGTTTTTCAGCAATTTGCTTTTGGATATACCCTCTGAATACCACTTCCTCACCAATTGCGGCTACAGTCCACACTATTAAAACATAGATGAGATAAGCAACAAGATTTCCCTTCATTGAATCAAATCCCGATAGGTCGATCTTTCCAAAGAAATTCTCAATAAGGGGTTGGATCAATACATCGACGAAAAGGAAGATCCCTACTGCCCAGCCTAAAGAATGAATGATCGATCTTTTCCAATCAGGATTACTAAGGCCAAGGAAGCTCCAATTCCAACCCGAGGTCCAAAAACATACTATAACTGAAAAAAAGCCCCAAAAGAACCCTAACGGGCCATGGAAAATGATCAGGTTAAGAATTAGGCCGAGGTTGACAAGCAGAAAATATTTGTTGGTAAGGAAGCCGAAAATGGATGCTCTCATGTTTTCTACTCCTGGTGGATATGAGTGTCCAATTTAATCTTTAGGTAGAAACAGTCCGAAAAGTCAGATTCAACCTGGCCTGACTGCTTTTCTTTTTGGAAATGGAATGCAGTAGGACCTTTTGGCATTGGCCTGCCATGATCAACAAAGAACCCGAGGGTTGCCCTATGGAAAAGGGTTGGACCGATATTCCCTTTTTACCCTTGAATAGAAGAGGTCGGTCTTCCCCAAAGCTAATGGAAGCAATGGTAGGTTCTCTTCCTAGTTCCTTTTCATCATCTGAATGCCACCCCATGGAGTCTTTACCATTTCGATAATAATTGATCAGGCAAGAGTTAAAATCTATCTCGAGAAGTCGATAGAGTTGTTCCCGAAGCTGAATAATTTCTGGGGACCAGGAGTCTGCCATAAGCATTTTTCCCGAGTAAGTATATTTCACATTTTTATCTCCTTGAAAACCGATCAGCCTGGGTTGCAGGACCTCTTTTCCAAAAAGTTTGATCTTTCTTTCGCTTAGCGCACTATCCCTGGTGATCAATTGCATTGTCTTTAATTGCTTTGAGGGGGCGACGAAATCAATGATCTGAGCAAGAATAACTTTCATAATTGAACGATCCAGAAAGACCTAGTTCAGATAAATGTAGAGATGAACTAGTGGATATCTTTTTCCATGGAGTACAGAATTTAAAAAGAAAATTAGCCTTCTTAGGGAAAAATTACCTTCCAGAGATGAAATACCCGATTCTTTCGATCCTATTGGTGTTTTTCCTTTTGCCTGCTTACACCTTAGCACAGAACAATTTTCTTCAAAAGGGTACAGCCTCTTATTATGCAGACAAGTTTGACGGGAGGACCACCGCAAATGGGGAGAAGTACAACCCCTCAAAAATGACTGCTGCCCACCGTATGTTACCCTTTGGAACTGTGGTAAAGGTTACGAATTTGAAGAATGGAAAGAGTTGTGAGGTCCGAATCAATGACAGGGGGCCTTTTGTGGAAGGGAGGATTATTGATCTGAGCAGAGAAGCTGCCAGGAAACTCGATTTCATTCAGGAAGGATTAGCCGAGGTGAGGATCGAAGTGATCAAGGAAAGTTCCGAAGCGATTGCAGGTCAAGCAACCCACAAAAAGGTATATGATTCTCCAATGGAGATTTCAAGAGAGTACCATGAATTGCATTCGAAGCCAGTGAGGCCAAATGGCTATGGAGTTCAAATCGGTAGTTATGGTGAGTTTGCCAATATGGTTGCTGTAGTAGAGCACTTAAAAAAATCCTACCAAAAGAAGGTCATTGTAGAAGTTGCGGTTGTCAATGACCAGAAGGTTTATAAGATCATTGTATCCGGAGCGAAAACAAGGCAAAAAGCAGAAGATCTAAGGTACGCCCTAAAGAAAGATTTCCCTGAGTGCTTTGTTTACGAGTTTTAAATACTATGAAAAGGATTGATACCATTTAGGGGTTTTTTTCCCCTTCCCAGCCATGATAACGCCAAAATCACTCTTGCCCTTGTATTTCCTTCGTTTCAGAAGTCCTTGGTGAAATGGCCCCCACCAAAACAGCTTACTTTTCATTTCCAGCTTATGGGTAAAACCATATCTATCCAGTAGCTCTCCAATTGCCTCAAAATCTTTCATTCCACCTACTTGACCCATTTTTCCTGGTCTTCCAGCAATTACAGTTATAGAAAGATCCTTTGATTGGGAAAGAATTTTTTCCATTCCCAATAAAGTATCAAATTCTGCTCCATTGTTTGTTATGTTGATATGCCCAATTTTTTCAATACTTATATCCAACTCCTTCACTATGTTATCTAGTGTATCTAATTCTACTTCAATGGATCCGTCTGTGAAATTTTGAGTCCTTTCCGTATCAATGACTTCAAGTTTGTTCCACGAAGCTTTTTTCGCCATTATCAGCTTTTCATTCGTTTGCTTGGAATAGGTTCCTTTTAATACAAGTTTATATTTAAAACTTAGCTTGCTTTTATTTTTTGTAACCCGATCAAGGTTGAAAGGGTCAGGATCAATTCCCAAAACCAACCCATTTTTCTTAGTTTTTCCTCCCATAACCACTAAATCGCTGGTAAGGCTTTTTGAACTCATATCAAATCCTATTTGGATTCCAACCTCTCCTTTTTTCAAATTGGGAAATTTTAATATCCCATCTATCCAGTTATGAATTTTTACTGTTATTCCGTAATCCATTTTTTGCGATGATAAAAAGAACAATGGCAAACTTTAAAAAATGAGGAACCTTGAAAATTGAACCTGACCATTAAAGGATTCGCCTCGAATAATTAGTAGTTTTTCCGAAAAAAAACTTAAATCCAAAATTAATGTTTCTTTGGGTTGGATTTGATGTACACTTAAAAGTTTTCCTGTTGGAGAAAAGAATTTCAGGTTTGTAGGTTCGTTTGTGACGCTAACTATACTCAGCGTATTATCCCATAAGCTCTGAGAAAATTTTATTAAATCAGGCTTCGGCGTTTTGGATTTCAGATTTGAAACTATAGAATAGTAAACTTCCAATTTGGGATGCAAAGTAGAATCTGGATTGTCGCTACTTGAAAAAAGCATCCTCCTGAATTTTTGCTCAGTTTTTAACTGAAATAGGAAACCATGGCCCTGTTGGGGGTTCGCTATCATGTCTTTGATCAGTTCGGAGACATCGATATTTTCAAAATGCTGGATCGGTGAAATGGTTGAGTCCAGCAGGACTTCATTTTGGATCGTTGTTGCTGGTTGGTTGTTCCAAGTAACAACATCCTCTTCCCATGGCTGCAATACCCTTCTTAAAAACGATTCGTTAGAACCACTCGTTGTTTCATGATGGCCATTAGCTGGAGAATTGAAAGAATATAATGATAGAAACGCGGAATCGATTATTGCATTAGTTGGGATAGTGTCCAGATCAAATTCGATTAGGCCACGGACAAAAACGTCCTGCCCTGAATTAGTCCAAGCATGAGCAAGGAAATCTATTGCCTGCCCAAGGTTTTGATTTGGAGATAAGCTCCTTAAGTAGGCATCTTTTCCCAGGGCCGGGCCTGGCCTTAAGGTAATGAATTGTGCTTCTAAGTTCGAAGTGATAGATGAAATAAGTATAAACCAAAGGAAGTACTTTGTCATGATTACAGGGTTATTGATTTCCAAAAATACTATGTTCACTTCAATTAGGGCTTCCTGTTAAGGGGACTGATTTTGATCTTGAAACAAGTAAATAACCCTTCATCCTCATTTTCGGGTGGTATGTCTTTTTAATATCTTCAATTTATCGTCTTAATAGATTACCATGGTACTAAGTATTCAAGGCCTGAATAAGACCTATGGCGATGGAGTTCAGGCCTTAAAAAATGTTTCTCTCGAGATCCCCAATGGAATGTTCGGCCTTTTAGGGCCTAATGGGGCTGGGAAATCTACCCTCATGAGAACTATCGCCACTTTGCAAGAAGCTGATAGCGGCCAGATCTTGCTGGGAGACCTCAACGTTCTCTACGATAAGGATAAGGTTCGAAAACTCCTTGGCTACCTTCCTCAAGAATTTGGATTGTACCCAAAAGTAACCGCTGAAGAGCTCTTAAGCCATATTGCAACCCTTAAGGGCATTACTTCAAAAGGAGAAAGAAAGGATATTGTAGAAGCCCTCCTGGCAAAGGTCAACCTCCATGAGCATAAGAAAAAAAATCTTGGGACTTATTCCGGTGGCATGAAACAAAGATTTGGGATAGCCCAGGCGCTACTTGGAAATCCCAAACTTATCATTGTAGATGAGCCCACAGCTGGGCTGGATCCAACTGAGAGGAATAGGTTTCATAACCTGCTAAGTGAAATCGGTGAGAATACCATTGTAATTCTTTCAACTCACATCGTGGAGGATGTTAGTCACCTTTGCTCTAACATGGCGATTATAAACCTTGGAGAAGTCGTACTGCAGGGAGTGCCTTCTGAGATCATTTCTTCCCTGGATCAAAAGATCTATAAGAAGACTATCGCCAAAGAGGAATTGGATGAGTATAAATCGCGCTACAAGGTAATTTCTTCGGACCTCTTTGCTGGCAAAACCGTAGTTCACGTTTATTCAGAAACTGATCCAAATAACGGATTTTCTACTGTTGATCCTGACCTTGAAGATGTTTACTTCAACACTATTCTTGATCATGATGCAAATCCCCAAACTGTAGAATAATGTGGTCCAAAGTCCTTGGTTTTGAGTTGACATATAGGAAGAAAAGGCCTGCCACATACCTTTATTTTCTGATATTCTTTATCCTGTGTTTTGGAGCGATCACCTCTGATAATGTTACCATTGGAGCAGCCTCAGAAAAAGTCTTCAAAAACTCCCCGACAGTAATTTTCAATTATGTGATCTTAATGTCTGCTTTTGGGATCCTGGTCGCTTCAGCAGTTATGGGGGTTCCCCTTTACAGGGACATTGAATTCAAAACCGATAAATTTTATTTCTCCCTGCCATTGAAGGAAAAGGATTACCTACTGGGAAGATTTACAGGTTCGTTTATCGTTCTCCTTTTTATTTTTTCATCTGTTCAAGTCGCCATATTGATAGGCTCCATGATGCCCTGGGTCAACCAGGATAAGATTGGCCCGATAATGTGGGGGGCACATCTTCAGGCGTTTTTTATACTCCTTGTTCCCAACCTGCTTTTTACCGGTTCAATATTCTTTAGCCTTGTTGCCCTTACCAGAAGGATCATGGCAGCTTATACGGGTTCTGTTATACTACTCGTAGCTTATATTATATCGGTCAATTTTACCAATGATCTGGATAAAAAATGGCTTGCGGAACTCTTGGATCCGTTCGCGTTTACCAGCGTATCAGAGATCACAAGATATTGGTCCATTTTTCAGCAGAACAATAATCTACTTCCCTTTTCCGGAGGGCTTCTCTATAACCGGATCTTATGGACCTCAGTCAGTCTTTTGCTTCTGATCCTTTCCTTTAATCGATTTAGCTTTTCCACGTTTAAGGAGCTTGGCCAGAAAGCAAAAGCTCAGGCCCTGGACAAGATCCCCCAAGTCAGCTCTATTCCAAGGATTGAGATCCCCGAAATAGGTGCAGCAACTCACTTTAAGCAAATGCTCAGTCTTTCCTGGATTGAGCTAAAGAATGCGGTATCCAATCCATACTTTATTTCTATACTATTTGCCGGGGGAGTATTCCTGTTTATCGATTGCTTTCTTCCAAATGAAACCTATGGTACCCCTGCGATGCCGGTAACCTATTATATGGTTGAGAGCAAGAACAACAACTTCGTCCTTTTTGTCCTGATCATCCTGATCTATTACAGCGGGGAAATGATCTACAAGGAAAGGAGTTTGAAGCTTGATCAGATCATTGATGCACTGCCGATTCCAAATTGGATGGTCTATGGCTCCAAATTGCTGGCCATGTTCTATATCTGTTTCATCCTGGCTTCAACGGTTATTTTCATCGGGGTGTTGGTCCAAACGATCAAAGGTTATTTCAACTATGAATTCGGACTATATTTTACCGATATGTACCTGTTGACCTTACCCTTTTACTTCGTCATGGCAATTTTCGTCTTCTTTATCATGATTTTGGTCAACAACAAATTTGTTGGCTTTGGGGTGATATTGCTTTACTGGCTGGCCCGAATAGGTCTGACGCTAATGGACTATGACCACAACATGCTCTATGTAGGCAACCGTCCAAATTATATCTATTCAGACATGAACGGATTTGGTCACTACCTGATGCCTTTGTTGTCCTTCACGGGGTATTGGTTGTCCTTCTCCGTCATTCTTTTAGTCATTGGGAATGTTTACTGGCCTAGAGGGGTTGTTGCCGGTTTAAAAGAAAGGAACTCTCTTGCAAAGCAGAGATTTGGCTCTCTTCCAAAAGCCGCAATCGGATTAGGGTTCCTTATTTGGATCGGTTTTGGGGCATGGATCCTTTACAACACCAATTTCTTGAATGAATACAAGCTTGGAGACACAATAGAAAAGGAAAGGGCTGAGTTTGAAAAGAAGTATAAAGGATGGGAAAACCTTGCTCAACCAAAGATCTATGATGTTAAGCTTGATGTTGAAATATATCCTGCTGATAGAAAAGCCGACATAATCGGTGTGTTTAAGCTTACTAACAACACCGGAAAAAGGATTGATACTCTGCTTTTGAACTTTCGGGATTTTGAAAAATTCAAACAATTGAAAATTGCAGGAAAATTAATACAGCCTTCCTGGACCAGCGAGTTGTACAATATGGCAATTTTTGATCTGGAAGAACCTATTGAAATCAATGATTCCTTAAAAATGGAATTTGAGATGTATGCACAATATCGCGGATTCACCAATGAGATACCCCCCAGTGCCTTGAACTATAATGGATCATTCTTCAGGACCGACTGGTTGCCCTCCTTCGGCTATAACTATGGAAAGGAACTGGTTTCGGATGAAACACGAAAAGAGTATGGATTGGAACCTCAGGTCACCAGTATACCAATTGATGATCCAAAGTATAAGTACATTTCATTTATCAATACCGGAGCGGATTATGTTCAATTAGAAGTGAAAGTTGGAACTGATCCGGATCAAATTGCCGTTGTTTCAGGCTATTTACAAAAGACCTGGGAGGAAAATGGAAGAAGGTATTTCCATTACAAAACCGAAGCTCCGGGTTTTTACTATTTCGGGATACTTTCTGCAAGGTATGAGATTCTTATGGATACATGGGTTTCTCCCGAAGGAAAGAGCGTAAATCTGGAGATCTATTATTTAAAAGGCCACGACAAAAACCTTGATCGTATGATGAAGGGTATGAAAAATTCTCTGGACTATTATTCCAGAAACTTCAGCCCATACCAACACAGTCAGTTGAGGATCTTGGAATTTCCTCGATATAGCAGATTTGCACAGTCCTTTGCCAACACGGTTCCCTATTCAGAAGCTTTTGGGTTTGTGTCTGACTTCTCCGACGAAGATGACATCGATTATGCTTTTTATGTGACTGCACATGAAGTAGGGCATCAATGGTGGGCGCATCAGGTTATGCCGAGGGCAACCAATGGTTCAAGTACGGTTTCTGAATCGATGTCTCAGTATTCCGCTTTGATGGTCATGGAAAAGGAATATGGTCCCGATAAGATCTCAAAATTCTTAGAATATGAGTTGAGAAGTTACCTAAGCGGAAGGGCAGGTGAGAATAAGTATGAACCAACACTTTTAAATAACGAAGGCCAGGGATATGTCCACTATAGAAAAGGAAGCCTTGCCATGTACTCTATAAAAGATTACCTGGGAGAAGAAAAATTAAATACCGCCCTGAAGAAGTATGTGGACAGTGTTGCATTCCAGGCCGCCCCATTTACAAGTTCACTTGAATTGTATGAACATATCAAAGGCGCTGCTCCAGATTCCCTCAAGGGATTTATCGATGATTTATTTACACGGCGGGTTCTTTTTGAGAACCGGGTAAAGGATGCGGAATATGAGGACCTTGGAGATGGTACTTATAGAGTGACCCTTGATCTCAGCATGAATAAGTTTTATGAGGATAGCCTTGGGATGGAGATTGACGGACCTAAGGTTCCTGACTGGGTTGACATTGGGATTTTTGGTTCAAAAAAGATCAATGGTCAAGAGATAGAAACCACTCTTTATCTCAAGAAACACAAATTCAAAAAAGGAGAAGAAAAGCTTAGCATAGTGGTAAATGGCAAACCAGAAGAGGCTGGAATTGATCCATATATTAAATTGGTGGATCGCAATCCGGATGACAACAAAACCGTTGTATCTGAAAAAGGTAGTATAATATGAACAGGATCTTTTTTCTCCTTTTGCTCTTGCCATGCATGACTTTTTCACAGGGTAGCTTCCCGGATCTTGAAGGAGAGAGCTTGGAGGGTGTTACCGTAAAGGTTCCGGAAAACCTGATAGGAAAGAAATCTGTACTTGGGCTTGCCTTTTCCAAAAAGGCAGACGAAGACCTCAGGACCTGGTTTGAACCTGCTTATACGAAGTTTATCGATCCTCCAAAAGTTAGCTTCTTACCAGAAGATCCGTTCGAAGGAAATATCTACTTCATTCCCATGCTCCAAGGGTTGGCCAAAACGGTTGGTGGAAAAATTGAAAAGGAACTGAAAGAAGGGATTGATCCAAAGCTCCACAAGCATGTAATTATGTACAGAGGCTCGGTCAAGGATTACAAGGATGAGCTGGATATGAAATCTTCCAGTACCCCTTATTTTTTCGTTCTGGATGAAGAAGGAAACATCCTTTATAGAACAGAAGGAGCCTATTCTGACGAAAAGATGGAGCAGATCGAATCCTATCTGGAATGAGAGGACTGCTTCTGCTTTTTATCTTAGGATTCCTCTTCTCTTGTGGATCCGAAACCTCCAAAAAACTTAACCTGAGAAAGAAAAGTAGGGGAGCTTATGGTGAGATCGTTTTAGTCACGGATACCGCCCTTTATAAAGATTCCCTAGGGCTCGTGATTCAAAATTGTTTCAGAAGGCCATTTCCGGGACTTCCCCAGGCAGAAGCGGAATTCAATCTTCGCGTAATCCCACCTGAAAGTTTTGATGGCCTTCTTAAACTGTCCTCAAATATTATGGTGGTCACGACCTTTGACTCAAGATCCAAATCCTCTCAAATAATGCAGTCATGGTTTTCAGATGAATCTAAAGATCAGGTGGACCAGGATGAAGGGTTATACAAATTTGTAAGGAAGGATGAATTCGCTACCGATCAATTCACACTTTACCTTTTCGGACAGACCAGCGAACAACTTATTCAAAACATCGAAACAAATTGTGAGGAGCTGCGAAACTTTTTCAATCAAAGGGAAAGGAAAAGGATCACCAGGGAGATTTTCGAAGGCAAAGAGCAAAAAGGGCTGAGTAAGTCAATAAACTCCAAATATGGTTTTAAGATCAGGGTCCCCTTCGGTTATGAGATCGCAGGAGAGAAAGACGACTTTCTTTGGCTAAGTCAGCTTGGTAATGACTTATTCCGGAATATTTTCATCACCTGGAAGCCTTACGATTCGGAGCAACAATTTGATAAGGATTCATTGGTTAAATGGCGCAACTCGGTAGGAAGAAAGTATTTATTTGGCTCTGGAGAAGAGGATACCTCATCATACATGGTAACAGATCAGCGCTATTTGCCGGTAGAGGGGCGGGTGGTGTCATTCAACGGCAATTATTCAATTGAACTCAGAGGGCTTTGGAGGCTTAAAAATTTTTTGAGAGGGGGCCCTTTTGTGGCTTTTGTGTTCAATGACGAAGAAACCCAAAGACTCTATTACATTGAAGCATTTCTCTATGCTCCAAACAAGATCAAGAGGGGAATGATGCGGGAATTGGAGGCAAATCTCTATACCTTTTCTCCGGATTGATTTTTTTCAAAAGGGATTAGCTTTGTCCTAAACAACCCCTGCCTCCATGGCTATTAATTTCAGGAAAGAAGATGCATTAAATTACCATACTCAAGGTCAGGCCGGAAAGATCGAAGTAGTTCCGACAAAGCCCCTTGCAACCCAACTTGACCTTGCATTGGCATATTCACCAGGCGTTGCAGAGCCCTGTAAGGAGATCCATTCCAGAAAAGAGAATGTTTATAAATACACTTCCAAGGGAAACCTGGTTGCTGTGATCACGAATGGGACAGCTGTACTTGGCCTGGGTAACATTGGGCCGGAAGCATCAAAGCCAGTAATGGAAGGCAAGGGAGTTCTTTTCAAACGTTTTGCAGGAATTGATGTATTCGATATCGAGGTCAATGAATCCGACCCGGAGAAGTTTGTAGAGGTTGTAAAGGCCTTAGAACCTACATTCGGGGGGATCAACCTTGAGGATATAAAGGCGCCCGAGGCTTTTTATATAGAAGAAGAGCTCAGAAAGAGAATGAAGATCCCGGTCATGCATGATGACCAGCATGGTACCGCCATCATAGCCTCTGCAGCCTTGGTTAATGCTCTTTCACTTGCAAAAAAGAAATTGGGAAATGTTAGTATCGTCATAAATGGTGCCGGCGCTGCAGCAATTTCATGTGCCAATCTCATTTTGGAGATGGGAGCAAAGCAGAAGAATCTTGTGATGTTGGATAGCAAAGGAGTGATCAGGAAGGATAGGAATGATCTCAATAAAACCAAACAAAGATTTGCTACATCAAGGGATATAAAAACCCTCAAGGATTCCCTGATTGGAGCCGATGTATTTATAGGATTATCGGTAGGGAATATCCTGAAACCCGGAATGCTCAAGTCCATGGGAAAAAAGCCCATCATTTTTGCCCTTGCTAACCCTGTTCCTGAAGTGGATTATGATCTTGCAATAAAGACCCGACCGGATGCAATGGTTGCCACAGGAAGATCTGACCACCCCAATCAAGTAAATAATGTACTCGGTTTTCCCTTCATCTTCAGAGGAGCTTTGGATGTGAGGGCTACCGAGATCAATCAGGAGATGAAACTTGCGGCGGTAAGATCAATTGCAGAGTTGGCCAAGGAACCCGTTCCCGAAATGGTGAAAAAGGCCTATGGTGAAAAGATCATGGAATTTGGTCCCAAATATTTGATTCCCAAGCCCTTGGATCCAAGATTAATAACTAGGATCCCACCAGCAATTGCCAAAGCAGCTATGGAATCCAAGGTGGCGAAGCATAAGATCAAGGATTGGGGTGATTATGAAAATCAACTTTTAACCCGCCTTGGCCTTGACCAAAGATTTATTTCGCGGATCATCAACCAGGCCAAAAAAGATCCCAAAAGCATTGTTTTTGCAGAAGCGGATAACCCCAAGATCCTAAAAGCTGCCAGATTGGTAATGGAAGAGGGTATTGGAGTCCCAATCCTTCTTGGCAACGAGTCCAGGGTGAAGGAAAGGATGAAAGAGCATGGAGTGGATATAAAGTGCAAGATCATTGATCCACAGGCCAATCCCAGGAAGATGGAGAAATACGGAGAATTGCTTTACCAGAAAAGGAAGAGAAAAGGGGTGACCTATTATTCGGCAATCCGGTTGATGAGGGAGAGAAATTACTTTGCCTCCGCCATGGTTGAAGTGGGAGATGCGGACCTGATGATCTCTGGAATGAACAGGGAGTACCCCAAATGCTTTCTCCCACCTTTGGAAGTCATTGGTCCTGACCCAAACCATGGAAAGGTTGCCGGAATGTATGCACTTATGGGGCAGAAAGGACTTTTCTTCTTGGCCGACACCACCATTATTCCAAGCCCTTCTGTGGACGACCTTGTTCAGGTCATTGGGCTTACGGCTGATACCATAAAATCATATGGAATCGAACCAAGGATAGCACTTCTTTCCTATTCTAATTTAGGATCCGCAAAAGGCGAGATCCCGCATAAGATGCAGAATGTGCTAAAGAAAGCTTGGGAAGAGTATCCCGATGTTCTTATTGATGGAGAATTCCAAGCCCATGTTGCTGTTTCTTCAGACCTGCAAAAAAGGAATCATCCCTTTTCAAAACTTGCAGAAAAGGGGGCGAACACCCTGATCTTTCCAAGCCTGGACTCTGGTAATATCGCCTATAACCTTTTAATGGAGATTGGCGGAATGGAAGGCATTGGTCCGATCTTAATGGGAATGAATCGTCCTGTTCAAATCCTCCAAAGAAGTTCCTCAGTAAGAGAGATTGTAAATATGGTAGCCGTTGGAGTTGTGGATGCCCAACATAAGGAGGCTTTGAAATGATAAGTTTTATCAAAGGCTTAGTAGAGCGGAAAACCCCCGGTTATATCTGGTTGGATTCAAATGGAGTTGGTTATGAGGTCAGGATTAGTCTTCAAACCTTTTCCTCCATACCTGATAAGGGAGAGATAATGATCTTTACTCATCATCATGTCAGAGAGGATGCTCAAATACTTTTTGGTTTCCATTCTGAAAGGGAAAAGGAGACATTCATACACCTGATATCAATATCTGGCGTTGGCCCAAATACAGCCTTGGTAATTCTCTCCTCCATGTCTCCTGAAGAGCTGAATACAGCAATTGTTCAGGGAGATGTACCAAGGATAAAATCAATTAAAGGTATAGGTGCCAAAACCGCAGAAAGAATAATATTGGAACTGAGAGACAAACTTGGTTCAATCGGTGATTCAGAAATTAAAAATATTCCCTCCAATCTTAACAATACCCTACGCGAAGAAGCGTTATCAGCCTTAATTACCCTTGGTTTTGCCAAATCCCAGGCAGAAAAGGGCATTCATCAGGCCTTATTGGAGATGGGGTCTGAAGCCTCCCTTGAGGAGGTAATAAAATGGGTATTAAAGTCTTCTTGACTGGTATTTGAAGTTTGTAATTAAAAGAAAACTGCTGCTAGTAGCCCTGGCAGTGGGTTGCGGGATTTCTGCCGTTTACCCTGCTGGTAGTTCTTACCTAATAGATGACCTATATCTAAACAATTCTCCAGGGGTTTTGTTTGCTGACTCCCTTGGTCAGGACTCAACCATAGAAACCGAACAGCCCCCTCCCGGACCACAACCCTACAAGAAAAGCCGTGAACCACTGTACGGAATGCAGGATATTCATGGCAGCCCTTTGATCGATCGTCTATCCCGATCTCCGTTATACCTTGGATTACCCAATAACATCTCCAGGAGCATCGAAGTAGACGATAGCCTTAAGTATTATACTATATACGAAAAGGTTGGGGAGGACGATTTCCGTCCTCCCTCGATCTTAACCTATGAAGAGTTCAAGCGGGTTAGAAATGCCCAACTTGAACAGGATTATTTCAGGCAGATATCCGGAAATGCTGATGATCAGGATCCATTGGGAGGAGACAGAGGCCTGATCCCCGTGATCCACCTTCACCCTGCTTTCGACCGGATCTTTGGCGGAAACTTCGTCGATATCAGACCTAATGGCTTTGTTACGCTGAATTTTGGTGCAAGGTGGCAAAGGGTTCAGAATCCGGCCATTCCAATCCGTCAGCAAAGGAATGGAGGTTTTGAGTTTGACCAGCAGATCTCAATGAATGTGATCGGTAAGGTTGGAGAGAAACTTAAACTGACCGCTAACTGGGACACCAAATCAAGTTTTGATTTTGAGAACAGAGTGAAACTGGACTACCAGGGTTTTGAAGAAGACATTATCCAGGATATAGAGGCCGGTAACATCGCATTCAATCCACCAAGTACCCTTATCCAGGGCTCACAAAACCTTATGGGGATTAAGACCAAGTTGAAATTTGGAAAACTCGATGTTACAGCGGTCTTTTCTCAACAAAGAGGAAAAACCGAATCCGTTACCATTTCATCTGGTGGCTCCCAGAATACCAACTTCGATGTTCCGGTTTCTGACTATGAAGAAGATCGCCACTTTTTCCTATCTCACTACTTCAGGGATAACTACGAATCATGGCTGAAACAACTTCCACAGATCAATTCCGGCGTTCAGATCACAAGGGTGGATGTATATATCACCAACCGCCAACAGGAGACACAAAACCAAAGGAATATTATTGCCTTTACCGATCTTGGAGAGGCCAATCCGGATAATTCCAGATATCAGTTCAACCCGGCCTTTGATAATACCCTTCCTCCTAACAGCCCTGCTGATAATTCCGCGAATAATATTTATTCCACGATGAATAATGATCCAAATGTGAGAAGTATTGCTTCAGCAACCGTGGAATATATGGATGCCCAATATTCCCTCGAGGTAGGTCAGGATTATGAATTCTTAAAAGGTGCCAGGAAACTTCAACCATCTGAGTTCAGCTTCCATCCGAAACTTGGATATGTATCAATTAACCAAAGTTTTCAGCAGGATGTGGTTATTGCTGTGGCCTATGAATATGTGGTTAACGGAAGAGCTTTCAGGGTAGGTGAGTTGCAGGATCCAAATATCCAGAACAATGAAAACATGTACCTGAAGCTTCTGAGGCCTGCTTCAAGTCCCCTTCTTGAAAACCCTACCTGGGACTTGATGATGAAAAATATCTATTCCATGGGAGCAAGTCAGATATCCAGGAATAATTTCCAGTTGCAGATCATTTATCGTGATGACAATACTGGAATCGATAACCCTAGTTTGCATGAAGGTACGCGCACCAAGGATGTGCCGATTGTGCAGTTGATGGGAACTGACAATCTAAACCCCAATAATGACCCTGGCCCTGACGGAAATTGGGATTTTATTGATAACTCTACTGAAAGCGAATTTGAACCGATTTTAATCGATGCTAGAAGAGGCAGGATCATATTCCCTGTATTGGAGCCTTTTGGAGCTCATTTGGAAAGTTACTTTGATCCCAGCACCGAAGGAGTGCTGATTAACAAATATGTGTTTGATACCCTCTATACCGGTCCAAGAGCCATAGCAAGGCTGGATGCTGATAAGAATAAATTCCGGCTGGTGGGGGCTTACCAGGGAGAGGCTGGTTCGGAGATCAATCTACCTGGTTTCAATATTTCCCCTGGATCGGTCAGGGTATTTGCCGGTTCATCCGCTTTGGTGGAAGGTCAGGATTATACAGTTGATTATAACCTAGGAAGGGTTTTGATCACAAATGAAGGAGTTTTGAATTCAGGAAGTGACCTGAGGATCCAATATGAAAAGGCTGACCTCTTCAACTTTCAATCGAGATCCTTATTTGGAGGTAGGTTCGATTATAAACTTAACCGGGACATGAACCTTGGGGCTACTATAATGCAATTGAATGAAAGGCCGATAATCACAAGGGTTAGCGTTGGGGATGAACCGGCTAAAAATACCATGGTGGGGGTGGATTACAGTGTTTCCAAGGAATCCCAGTTGATAACCAAGATCATAGATAAAGTTCCGGGTCTATCAACCAAGGTTCCATCCAAGGTTAATTTGAATGCGGAAGCGGCTGCACTTTTCCCGGGATCTCATAAAAGGTTGGGTGACGGAGGAAACAGTTTCATTGACGATTTTGAAGGGGCTGAGATCCCTTACGATTTCACAACCGTGCCAGTTGCCTGGAGGATAGCTTCTACTCCCCTGGATATCCCCGGATACAATGAGCCAGACAGGGAAGCCGGCTTCCGAAGGGCAAGAATGGCCTGGTACACCATCGACAATGTTTTCTACCGAAATGATGGGGGAGGAAAACCCAGCAACATCTCCGATGAACAGCTTGAAAATCACTACGTAAGGGCTGTTCCATTTAATGAGGTTTTCCCAGGAAGACAGGGTCAGGCCGTAAACTTCAATGAACAGACCCTGGATTTCGCTTATTATCCGGATGAAAGGGGACCTTATAATTACAATCCAGATGTCAATGTACTTGATCCAAGCACGGGAAAGTTCCCGCCTGAAGTTGCCGAAGACAACTGGGCTGGTGTGACCAGGGCTATCACTTTCAACAACAATTTTGATGCTGCCAATATTCAATATCTTGAGTTTTGGTTGATGGACCCCTTCCTTGAAGGGGCTAATGGAAGGGTTGCTACAGGTACCAATGGAACTGAGGGAACCAATAATACCACGGGAGGAAAGTTGTACTTCAACCTTGGGGATATATCCGAAGATGTGTTGAATGATGGCCAATACTCTTTTGAGAACGGGCTTCCTCCTGTAGGAACAACTCAGGCAACGGATTGGGGAGAGGTCCCTACAATTTCAAACATTACAAGGGCTTTTGACAATGATCCCAATGCCAGAAATCAGCAGGATATTGGTTTGGATGGTCTTGACAATGATGGGGAAAATAGTTTTGATGCTTATCAGGATTACTTGAATAACCTGGAAGGCTTTTTAGATCCAAGTGTCTATGCCAGAATTGAGGAGGATCCTAGTGGGGATGATTTCGTGTACTATTTGGAAGGTGATTATGATGTACCTGACCCTTCTATCCTTGAGAGGTATAAATACTTCAATGGATTTGAGGGTAATTCTCCTGCCCAAAGTACTTCCAATCAATTCACCCCGTCGAATTCCCCTTTGCCTGATGAAGAGGACCTGAATAAAAATTTCACCCTTGACCTTCAGGACAGATACTTTCAGTATGAGCTTGATTTGAGGCCCAATCAATTGGAGGTCGGATCGAGGTATATTGTGGACCAAGTGACCAATGATGTGAATGGTGAGGATGTAAGTTGGTATCTGTTTAGGATTCCTCTAAGGGAACTGAACGGTACCACTGCCAAGCAGGTAGGCTCCCCGGGGCTGACCTTTAACTCCATTCGGTGGATGAGAATGTTCCTTACTGGATGGGAGCAACCAGTAGTCCTCCGGATGGTTGACCTTCAATTGGTCTCCGCTCAATGGAGGATCTTTGAAGAGGAGGTTTATGCAACAAACAATGGGCTGGAAAGGTCAGATGATATTGAATCCAGAATGGTGGTTTCCACTGTGAACATTGAGGAGAATGGGACTGTTACAGCTTCCGATAAGGACAAAAAGGTACCGTATGTACTTCCTCCAGGTGTTCAAAGAGATTTTGATAACACCTCCCAGGTGACCAGGCAGTTGAATGAACAATCACTTCAGGTCTATGTTACAGACCTTCAACAAGGTGTGGGGAGGCCCGTTTTCAAAAATGTCGTTTACGACCTTCTTAACTACAAAAAGCTTCGTATGTACGTCCATGCTCATGATCCCACCGATCAAACCCAGGATGGAGATATTTCTGCCTTTGTCCGGCTTGGAACCGATTTCGACCAGAACTACTATGAGGTAGAGCTACCACTCAAAATGACCCCGATGGGCTTAGAAGTTAATTACACCCCGGAAAACATCTGGCCCGAACAAAACAATTTTGATGTAGATCTTGTGGACCTTGCCGCAGCAAAAACCAGGAGGGCTGAATTCAATGCTCAGTTTGGAAATGATCCCTACCGGGATTACGAATCCTTTGAATACACTAAAGGTAAATACAAGATACGGGTTGTAGGACGACCAGATCTCAGTGATGTCCTTGTGGTTATGATGGGAGTTCGAAATGTAAAAAATGATGGGGAGTCATCTGATGAGACCAAATCAGCTTATGTCTGGTTCAATGAGTTAAGGGTAGCAGAGTTCATTAAGAACGCTGGCTGGGCCGCCACGGCAAGACTCAATGCAAACCTCGCTGATTTTGCTACTGTCGCAGCATCTGGAAAATATATTACGGAGGGTTTTGGCCAGATCTCGGATAAGATCTCAGACAGGTCCCGACAATGGGAAAGGCAATATGACATTCAATCAAATATGAATCTTGAAAAGTTCATAGGCGAGAAAGCTGGATTGAAGGTTCCCTTCTTTGTGAGATATGAGAATACAAAGATCCAGCCGGTTTTTGACCCTCTTGACCCGGATGTCAGGATCAAAGATAAACTGGATGTGATCGAAGCTGCTTCTGGTGAAGAGGCGGCAGAAGAGTATGATGATAAGGTGTCGACCAAACAGGAGGTGAAGAGTTTTAGATTTACCAATATCCAGAAATCCAAGACAAATCCGAGGTCAAAAAGCCATATCTATGATATTGAAAATTTCAGCCTTTCAGCAGGCTTCTCGGAAACAAAAAGAAGCAGTTCAACAGTAGCCCAGTTTCAGAAGACAAATCATAACCTTGGATTGGGGTATAATTTCTCTGCAAAGCCGGTTGTTATACAGCCCTTCAAGAAATCCCAATCCATGAAATCTGCCTGGCTCAAGTTGATCAAGGATTTCAACCTGACACCTTTACCGAACTCTTATACCATTCGATGGGACCTGAACAGGGATTATACCAAGACCCAAAACCGGAATGCTCAACTTACCACGGATGGCATGCCGGTACTCTATCAAAAGTTTTTCAATTTCAACCGGACCTATGCTGTTCGTTGGAATTTGACTAAAAGTATATCACTAAACTACAATGCTAATGTCAGGGCAATGATAGATGAACCTGAGGGTGAGCCCAACCGGGGTGCATATCGGGATGTGCTTCTGGATGAGATCAAAAATCTTGGCAGGACTGTGAATTTTGACCAGACCATTGCGGCCAACTATTCCATCCCTATGGACAAGATCCCTCTTCTTGACTGGACCAGCGCAGATCTTAATTACAACGTAAACTATGCATGGAGGGCAGCCTCGCAGGAGGTTTCAAATCTTGGGAATAGTATACAGAATAATCAAAATGTCTCATTAACAGGTAGGGTGGATTTTAGGAAATTATATCATAAGAGTGGGTTCCTTAAAAAGATTGAAAGCCCAAGGAGGAGAAGGCCCCAAAGACAGGCACCGGGCAGAAATGCCAAGGCTGAAACCGATAGCACCAAAAAGAAACCCCCACCCGAGCTTAAAGGACTAAAGGCTATGCTCAGATTGCTGATGATGATCAAATCAGCTAATCTGAATTATTCTGTTAGGAGGGGTACATACCTTCCTGGATACATGCCAGGGATTGATATTCTTGGGGTACAACAATCCTATACGGACCCGGTCTCAGGGATCAACTCCTTCTACGCACCTGGCTGGGATTTTGTACTCGGCAGCCAAGACCCAGGGATACGGCAAAGGGCGGCAGAAAATGGTTGGCTCACCAGGGACCAGAACTTCTTTAATCAGTTTTCCAAAACCCAAACAGAGGCCCTTTCTTTAAGGGTAGCCGCTGAACCTGTTAAAAGTTTCCGGATACAGCTAGATATGGACCGAAACCGGACCGATAGTTATACCGAACTATATAAATATAATCTTGGAGGGCTTGATACTGCCACGGGAGAATACATTCCTCCTGGCTACTCCACGGATATTGGGATCCAACCCAATAGGACCGGGTCGTATTCTGTAACTGTGATCGCCATTGGAACTTCCTTCAGTGATCTTGTTCCGGATAGAACCAATGTCTCGGAGGTTTTTCAAACCTTCGAACAGAACCGGCAGATCACTGCTGATAGATTGAACCAGCTGAACCCAAATGGAGAGGGCTATGGTTTGAATTCCCAGGATGTTTTAATCCCCGCGTTTTTGAATGCTTACACCAGCAAGGATCAGACCACGGCTTCGGTTACCCCATTTCCAGATTGGCCTTTACCAAATTGGAGAGTGGATTTTTCGGGTCTTTCAAATATCCCAGCGATAAGAAAGAAATTCTCATCCATCAACATCAAGCACGCCTATAGTGCTAAGTACCAAATCGCCAATCTGGTCACTTCCATCGATTACATAAACTCAGATATTAATTGGCTTGATTTCTCAGATAATTATCCCTGGCCTTCAATTAAGCAGGACACTGGGGAGGGGCAGGTATACATCCCTGTTTACAATATTTCAGCTGTTTCGATCAATGAATCGTTCAGCCCCTTATTGGGAATTGATTTCCGAACAAAATCAAAGATGTCGGGAGGTGTTGAATACAGAAGAAGCCGAAACATAACCCTTAATCTGTCAAATGGACAGGTGACAGAGATCACCAACCAGGATTTTGTGATCAACTTTGGTTATACCAAAGCTGGGATGAGACTTCCTTTCAGGGTTCAGGGTAGGCCGAGCATCCTTAAGAATGACGTCACCTTCAGGGTCCAGCTTACGTTTAGAGACACCGAGAATATTCAAAGAGTGATCGATGACAATTCTGTCATTACCGGCGGAAGCAATACAATTCAATTCCG
>JANQSY010000009.1 GCA_028279065.1 Cytophagales bacterium | reverse complement strand
GGTTTGGCACCTCGATGTCGGCTCGTCACATCCTGGGGCTGGAGAAGGTCCCAAGGGTTGGGCTGTTCGCCCATTAAAGTGGCACGCGAGCTGGGTTCAGAACGTCGTGAGACAGTTCGGTCCCTATCTGTTGCGGGCGCAAGAAGTTTGAGAGGATCTGACCCTAGTACGAGAGGACCGGGTTGGACAAGCCTCTGGTGTATCAGTTGTGCCGCCAGGTGCACCGCTGAGTAGCTACGCTTGGCCGGGATAAGCGCTGAAAGCATCTAAGCGCGAAACCCACCTCAAGATGAGACTTCTTTGAAGGGTCGTTGTAGACCACGACGTTGATAGGCTGCAGGTGTAAAGGCAGAGATGTCATAGCTGAGCAGTACTAATTACCCGTAACTTCAAGGTACATGCATTCTATCTAAGTGTGTCCCGATTACTTTCTCTGAACTTATGTTAAAAAGATTGAGACTCGACAGGGGAGAGTCCTGAAAGGAGTCAAAGAGCTTGCGGTGGTTATGGCGGAGGGGATCCACCTCTATCCATTCCGAACAGAGAAGTTAAGTCCTCCAGCGCCGATGGTACTGGCCTAAAGCCGGGAGAGTAGGTCGCCGCCGCTTAATACTTGTCCTCCGACCTGATCGGAGGATCAAACCCCGGGTTGCTACAGCAGTTCGGGGTTTTTTTATGCCCGACTATTCTCAAAAGATGTATCTTAAGGCTATGCTGAAATGTATTCTATCCTTAATTCTCTTTTCATCCATCAATTCTTATTCTCAGTTTATCGTTAAGGACAGCCTTAGGTGGTCAGGGATTACCTGTGCAAGTGTTGGAGGTTACGGAAGTTCAATCTATGTCTGGGAAATCCAAGGCCCAGATACATTAATTAATGGAAAAACTTATCGCACCGTTTGGTCTTCCTCTGATTCCACCTTTTCCAACCTGCAAATCGCTGCATTTATGAGGGAGACTCCTGGAGGTGAGGTTTTCATCTTGGATACTTGGAACGGAGCAATAGAGGAACCTTTGTACAATTTTGGTTTACAAATAGGCGATACCTTTCCTTCATACTTCCATTTACCATATGGCGAACTCTATGTCAGCGATGTCACCGATTCCCTAATTTATGGGAGAACAAGGAGGATGATCACATTGACAACGAGTCCAATTTGGAGTGATACTGTCCTCTGGGTGGAACGAGTCGGTTCCTTTGTCAAGGACGATTTCTTCGGTATTCCCTCTTTGGATACCGCCTTTCTCTATCAAGGCTTAATTCCGCAAGATATTGTGGACTGTGGCGAAGGAATAGGTTTTTGCCATTGGGAATATGACTCTCTAATTTATTCCAATCCCGGCTACCCAAGTTACGATGATTGTTTTCCCTGGAGCTACTCATATTTTGGTGGGCTAATTGAAAAAAGCGAAACTGAACTATTGCTTTTTCCTCAACCTGCCAATGACAAATTATCATTCATGAACCTGGATTCAAACAGGTCACATAAACTCAGGATCTTCAATTTGATGGGGAAATTGATAATGACCGTGAATCTTCCTTCCAGTCATAATGAATTGATCGTCAGTACATTGCCCACTGGTGTCTACTTTATTCAGTCTGAAGATGGTAAAGTCATGGAAAGGTTTGTGATATCACGGTAGGCGGCTAACCTGGGAAAAGATTCTTCGCTGACCACTGAATAAATCTGGGGCAAGCGCTCTGAATGACGAAATTGTTAGGGATTGGTTATTAAAGGGTATGTAATGGTGGTGGGCTATAATCCTAGTCGCCAAGAAAATTCAATGGTGCCTGGAAGGTCCAAGCGCCATGAATCAATCAAAACCAACTATTAGAAAAAGTCTTTACTCCAAGAAGATCTTTCTTGTGAAACTTCCGGATACTGAACTGGAACGGACGACGATAGTCTTGAAAAAAGACCCAATTCATTGGTTCGATCCTTAAGGATCAGATCCTGTGCTTGGACAGAGGATAAGATTCCGACGAGAAAGCAGCCAAGGAGGATAATCTGTAAGCTTTTTTTGAGTCCGGGGATTATCTTATTTGCCTTGTTGATCTTTTGAATATACACTTTGCTGAATCTCATTTTTTAACCAATGACCTGAAACTCTCTTCTCAAATTTGGCAAAATTTGTTCTCCGATTATCTGAAAATGGTCTAATTCCAAACTCATATTCAATTAGGCCATTTGATTATCACATAGAATTCGGAGAAATCATATTCGTGCCCTCATTTTTCAGATTTCCTGTTTAGATTCTTTCTATTTTAGTTTTCAATTAACATGAGCATGTTCAAGATTCCTGCCCCGTTTTTTGCCTTTGGCATTTGTCTTTTTTTGGTTTTTTCTTGCCAAGATTCGGATAATTATCAACCACCGCCTATCCAATCTCTTTTAATTGAACACGAAGTTTCTGAAAAAAGGGATACAGTGTTTTATATCCAATATGACTTTCTTAAAAAGATAAAAAGTTTGAAAAAAGGGAAAAAATGGTATAGGGTAAACTACGATTCTGTTGGAAATATTTCCAAGTTAAGTTTGGATGATAGCATGGTATTTGAATTCAATTATCTTGATAGTGAGATTGAGGTATACAGAAATGATGGAATTGGTGAGCCTAGGTTTTTCAAAAGAATACTAATTGATTCTGTCGATCGGGTTGTAAAAATTTCCAGCAGGAATTCCTTGCCTCATTTGGAAACAGACGTAACCTTTTTTCACAACTCGCTAGGAAATTTATTCAAAGCTGTTTCCTTGAATAGAGGGCCCTTGAAGCTTCACCCCGAAAGGCTTTTTTCGAAAAATTATGATCCGGCGAATCAAAAAAATCCACTTATTCAATTGCCCCACGCTATCAAATTTTTCATAGCTCCTTTCAGCGTTGATCCCACACCATTTCTTTACTTCAATTGTTATAGCAATGGCCTTTTGGATTCTGCAGAAAATCGAATTTCTTCCCTACTAAATCCTGGAGAAACGTCCGGATTTAAAAGAAGGACAATGAAATTTGAGTTCCATCACAATGGGTATCCAATTGTAGCAAAAGAAAAGATTCAAAATTTCCAATATGTTTATCCTGATACCCTTAACCTAAACTTGCTTTCTACCTTTCAAGAGAACTGGTATTTGACCCATATGAATTATGGAAATTGAAAGCCGGACTTAGGCATTTCCTATTCTTTTGTGATTTCATTTCAAAGGTGGAAAAATAGCCATGCAATTGATAGAGATATATTTTGGCGCCTTCCTATTTTCGCCCTATGGCAGAATTCAGTGAAGGAAATCTCAGATTGTTAAGGGCTGTGGGACATGGGATATTTTTTCTAGGGATATTTTTTCTGGTTCTTTCCTATGCCTTCCTTCAGGAAACCATCGTTTTGCCGGGATGGCATCTTGTCTCCGAACATTACCCGCAGAAGTCGTCCTATTTCTACCTGTTCCTGGTGGGTCTTGGATTGCTTTTCTTCTTTATCTCTCTCTTGCGGAACCGGGTGAAAAGATTCCCGGATTCGAATCAAGCGATCATGACTTTTTTGGGAAGAAATGTTTCTAGTCATCAACTAAAAAACCAGGCTACCTTCATGGTCCATGGCATTTTTTTGGGCCTCAGTATGTTCTTCCTTGGTATGATACTCAAAGTCTGGCAGATCAATAATCCAGACCTAAGAGGGCTTGGAATCGGCTTTTCTATTTGGTTGGTTCTTTCCCTATTGGTATTGATAGGTTCATTTCTTGTCCCGTTTATTAATAAAACTGAATCCTAACGCGAATGGCTGCGCAGCATAACTATACTGAAGAAAATATCCGATCCCTGGATTGGAAAGAGCACATACAGCTCCGGCCTGGAATGTATATTGGAAAACTTGGAGACGGCTCTTCATATGATGACGGGATCTATGTGCTCTTCAAAGAGATCATGGACAACTGTATTGATGAGCATATGATGGGTTTTGGGAAAAAGGTCGACGTTTCATTAAGAAAGGACAGTATGTCCATCAGAGATTATGGACGAGGGATTCCCCTCGGAAAGGTGATTGATTGTGTATCGAAGATCAATACAGGTGGGAAATACGATTCAAAGGCTTTTCAAAAGTCGGTCGGATTGAATGGTGTCGGTACCAAGGCTGTCAATGCGCTATCCAGTTCCTTTGAGGTAAAAGCTTTCAGAGAGGGAAAGGTTAAGAAGGCTGTATTTGAAAATGGGGATCTAATAGAGGATGCCAAGATCGTTAAGTCTGAGGAGCGGGATGGGACCTTTGTATCGTTTACTCCCAACAAGGATGTCTTCAAGAATTATTCCTTCATCCAGGATTATATCGAGGAGCAGGTCTGGAATTATGCCTTCCTGAATTCAGGGCTGTCCATTTATCTCAACAGCAAACGTTACCATTCCGAAAACGGACTTAAAGACCTTCTTGAAAGAAAGGTAGACTCTGACGCTATCCGGTATCCGTTCATCCACCTCTCAGGAAATGATATTGAGGTATGTCTGACCCATACCAACCAATATGGTGAGGACTATTATTCCTTTGTCAACGGTCAGCATACAACTCAGGGCGGGACTCACCTTGCAGCATTCAGGGAGGCAGTTGTTAAGACGGTGAGAGAGTTCTATAATAAGAATTTCGATGCCGCCGACGTTCGAACAGGGGTTGTAGGGTCTATCTCCATAAAGGTTCAGGAACCGGTCTTTGAATCCCAGACCAAAACCAAGCTGGGCTCTCAGAACATGAGTCCGGATGGAGCCACCATAAGGACCTTTGTCAATGATTTTGTGAAGAAAGAGCTGGATAATTTCCTTCATAGAAATCCACAGACAGCAGAGGCTCTACAGAAAAGAATCCTTCAGTCGGAAAAGGAGAGAAAGGAACTGGCAGGGATCAAAAAACTGGCAAATGAAAGGGCTAAAAAGGCAAGTTTACATAACAGGAAGCTTAGGGACTGTCGTTACCATTTGAACGACAAGAAAGGGGATCGGAGACTTGAATCCACTCTTTTCATTACCGAGGGAGATTCAGCCAGTGGATCGATCACCAAAGCAAGGGATGTGGAAACCCAAGCTGTATTCAGCCTGAGAGGTAAGCCACTAAACACCTTCGCCTTGACCAAAAAAGTTGTCTACGAGAACGAAGAATTCAACCTTCTTCATCATGCCTTGAATATTGAAGACGGTCTGGAGGACCTGAGGTACAACCGGATCGTTGTTGCTACTGATGCCGATGTAGATGGAATGCATATTCGTCTTCTGTTGCTGACCTTCTTTCTGCAATTCTATCCGGACCTGGTTAATAACCACCATGTCTATATTCTTGAGACACCCTTGTTCAGGGTAAGGAATAAGAAGGAGACAATCTATTGTTATTCAGAAGAGAAAAAGCAGGCAGCGATCAAGAAGTTGGGCTCAAACCCGGAGATCACCCGTTTTAAAGGGCTGGGGGAGATCTCCCCAGATGAATTTGCCAACTTCATCAATGAGGACATGAAACTTCAGCCTGTGTTCCTTAAGACCGAAACCCATATCAAGAAGCTTTTGGGGTACTATATGGGTAAGAATACCCCTGAAAGGCAGGAGTTTATTATAAAAAATCTGAAGGTAGAAAAAGATGTAGTTGAGGAAGAACCTGCTCCGCAGACTACTTGATCAACAGGATCTCTGAGACGTTGCCAATTGCCCCGAACCTTATCCATAGGTAGATCTCTTTTGAACCCTCTTCACAATCAGAAGAACTGAGGAAGTATTTATATTCTTTCTGACTCCTTTCAAGAAGATCCTTTTCATCCGGACTGCCAAGAAGATCATCGATAGCGTTGGCGTTCAATTCCCTTATCTCTGGGAGGATGGATTCAAGGTTTTCATAAGCTGCCAGGCGTGATCCATTGCAACCCAAGGGATCATTTCGCCATTTTTCCCAATCCAGAGCATCCTTGATCCCATCGGAGCAAGAGAACACCATCATGGTCAAAAATGCTAATGAAAATTTGTGGAAAATCTTGAGCCCCATCCTTGACGAAATTTCTTTTTTGTCAGCAAATTAGTCCAAAAATTATCTAAAGGAGTCGATGGCGGAGAATAAAGAGAACGGGCAGGAAAAGGAGCTCAGAATACATGACCTTCCTCCCGTAGGGGAACTTTACGAATCCTGGTTTCTTGATTATGCATCATATGTGATCCTGGAAAGAGCCGTACCGGAGCTCACCGATGGATTGAAACCGGTTCAAAGGAGGATCCTTCATGCTATGAAGGAGATGGACGATGGGCGATTCAACAAGGTGGCCAACATCATAGGGAGCACCATGCAGTTTCACCCCCATGGCGATGCATCTATCAATGATGCCATAATCGGGTTGGGTCAGAAGGACCTGCTCATTGAAACCCAAGGAAACTGGGGAGATTTCCGGACTGGAGATTCAGCCGCGGCTCCCAGGTATATTGAAGCCCGATTATCAAAGTTCGCGCTTGAGGTTGCGTTCCAACCCAAACTCACAGAATGGAAGGCTTCCTATGATGGAAGGAAAAAAGAGCCGGTTTCCCTTCCGATAAAATTTCCACTGCTGCTGGCACAGGGGGTTGAAGGGATCGCCGTTGGTCTTTCGACCAAGATCATGCCTCATAACTTCATCGAGCTATGTGATGCCAGCATAAAGGTCATTCAGGGCAGGAAACCTAAGATCTACCCGGATTTTCCAACAGGGGGATTGGCAGACTTCGAGAACTATCAGGATGGAAAAAGGGGCGGTAAGATCAAGGTAAGGGCAAGGATCGAAAAAAGGGAAAAGGACTGTATAGCCATCACGGATATTCCTTATGGAACCACAACTCAAAGTTTGATGGAATCCATAGTTAAGGCAAATGATAACGGCAAGATCAAGATCAAACAGGTTATTGATAACACAGCCAGCAAGGTTGAGATCCTTATCTTCCTTGGCTCAGGGGTCTCTCCGGAATTGACCATGGATGCCCTTTATGCATTCACCGACTGCGAAGTTTCTATTTCCCCAAATGCCTGCGTGATCCAAAATGAGAAACCTGTTTTTCTGGGGGTTACGGAACTTTTAAAGCACTCAACTGAACATACCCGGGATCTTATTCAGCAGGAGTTGGAGATCCGAAAAGGGGAGTTGATGGAAAAGATCCTGTTCTCTTCCCTGGAGAAGATATTCATTGAGAATCGTATTTACAGGGATATCGAAGAATGTGAGACATGGGAAGCGGTTCTAGAGACCATCGACAAAGGCTTGAAACCCTTTAAAAAGCAGTTTTATAGGGAAATTACAGAAGAGGATCTTGTCCGACTGACCGAGATCAAGATCAAACGGATATCAAAGTTTGATTCCTTCAAGGCAGATGAGATCATGAGGGGTCTTGAGGAAGATCTGAAATCCGTGGAGGCTAAGCTTAAAAACATGGATCAGACCACCATCGATTTCTTTGAGCACCTAAAGGAAAAGTATGGGAAGGGAAGGGAGCGGAAAACAGAGATCAGCACCTTTGAGAATATCAAGGCCCAGGTTGTTGCGGTAAACAATGTAAAGTTTTATCTGGATCGCAAAGAAGGATTTGCTGGTACTGGTTTAAAGAGAACGGAATCGGAGTTTGCCTTTGAATGCTCTGACCTTGACAACGTGATCGTTTTCCGAAGGGATGGGAAGTATCTAGTGACCAAGGTCCAGGAAAAAGCCTTTGTTGGGAAGGGTATTTTGCATGCAGGTGTATTTAAAAAAGGGGATGACAGGATGGTTTACCATGCTATCTATCAGGATGGTGCCGCAGGAAAGGCTTTCGTAAAACGCTTTCAGGTCCTTGGGGTGACCCGCGACAAGGAATATGACCTCTCGAAGGGCAACAAGGGCTCACGAGTACATTATTTCTCGGCCAACCCAAACGGAGAAGGTGAAGTGGTAACCGTTAAACTGTCTCCAAACGCTAAGGCCCGAAAGAAAGTTTTCGATTTTGACTTTTCAGAATTGGAGATAAAGGGTCGCGGGGCAGGAGGGAACACTCTTACAAAATACCCGGTAAAGAAGGTCGACCTAAAAGAAAGGGGATCCTCGACCCTTTCGGGGATCAAGGTTTGGATGGATGAGGTTACAGGAAGATTTAATCAGGAGGAAAGGGGAAGATTCCTTGGCTCATTCCAGGGGGATGATCAGGTATTGGTTCTCTACAATTCAGGCGAATACGAGCTTAGGCCATTTGAGCTGAACTATAAGCTTGAGCCAAATAAGATCTCTTTTGCAGGTAAATTCGATCCAGAAGTCCCGATCAACGTGATCCATTTGGATGCAGGATCTGATGTGATCTATGTCAAGCGCTTCTTGATAGAAACCACTACACCGAACAAACTCTTTTCTGTGACCTCAGAAGCCGAGGGTTCCAGACAATTTTTCTCTGCACCAGGCAAGAGTGTAGAGGTAAAGGTCAAGTATAGAAAAGGGAATAAGGTAGAGGAAAAAGATCTGGTCCTTTCGGACCTGATCGGTGTTAAGGGATGGAAAGCAAATGGAAATAAGTTCCCACTTCAAAAGTTCCAGAAGGTGGAGATGATCGGTGGAGAATATATCCCATCTGAAGATCAACCTGTACAAACAGGGCCTTCAAATGAAAAAGAGGATGCCACTTCATCAGAGGAAAGCCAGCTGGAGACTATTACGGAGGAGAAAACTGAACCAAAAGTTCAGGAAAAACCCAAGCCCCAAAAGAGCAAACCTGAACCAGCTGGAAAAAGCAAAAAGGAAGGAAAAAAGAAAGATGATGATTTTCTAACCTCCGGGCAGACGATTCAATTAGATCTGTAGACTAGTTTGGTAAACAGAATGGAAAGCGGGACGAGAATAACCTCTCAATGACGTGAGGAAGGGAACAATCTTTTGAATCATGAAATCCTCCTCTTATAAGAGGCTAAGGTAAGGATAGCTGTTTGAAAAAAGCCCGCACTGAGGGGCTTTTTGTTGGTTTAGGCTTATGCTATTTAATGGTTATTCGTTTAACGGCTTCCATTTCACCACTGGTTATGCGGATCAGGTAGCTACCTGCAGCTACTCCCTGTAAGCCAATACGGGGATTGATGGCTCCATCGGCCTGCAGTTGCTCGAAGTAGACCTGTTCCCCTTTGGCATTGGTGATCTGTATGGTGACCTGTCCGTTGACCTGGGGTATCATGATTTCGAATGGACCCTCAGAAGGATTGGGGAAGACCTTGATGGCCTTGTCCCAGCTCAGCTCATTGATTCCTGAGATGACCACCAATACGGCTATGGAGGTATCGGAGCTACAGGACCCTTCGTAGGCTGTAAGCTGTACGAGTTTGGTTCCCGGTGTTGCATAGGTATGGCTTGGGTTAAGGACATTGCTGCTGTCCCCGTCACCAAAGAGCCATCGTAAGCTGTCGAAAGCACCAGTGACGGTATTGGTAAAGTCAATGGTGCCGGTTTGCCCTACCGGGGAGAAGGTGAAGTTCGGTGAGGCAGGGATGCTTAGCGTTCCGGTAACCTGTGCATCCACGCTGGGGCAGTTACTTGCCGCATTGATGGCCTGTACGTAGAAGGTAACGGTAGCGGTTGCGGGCAGAGAATAGGTAGTCCCGGTGTTGACAGGGGGTCCGGTGAGTCCAAGGTTATCATACCAGTTGATAATCCCTGCGTTTGCAAAGGAGACGGCCAGGTTGAATGTACCTGCCTGGCAGACCTCATCGTTGGTGACCCCCGTATTGACAGGTACGATCAGGTTGGTAACCGCCACGACAGGGCTCACATCATTAGAAGGGTCTTCATCGTTGGGAAGCACGACCCTTGCCTCGATGTTGTAGGTGGTGCCCTGGTTGGACAGGTCGACATTAGGGATGTTGTAGGCTTGGGTTTGTCCGGGAACCAGTGTGCTGATGACGTTCAGTCCCGGGATCCACGGTCCTGCATTGATACGGTATTCGATGTCGAAGGTATCCTGGGGATCAGCCCCTTCATTAGTGATGACGGCCAGGAAGCTCTCGTTGGCAGAGAGTCCGCATCCGGAAGAGATTCCGGTGATAGAATCGAGTTTGAGGTCTCTGTCGGGCGAAGTCCTGATGTTGAAATCATCGTAGTGGTAGGTGTCGGTTCCGGCCCCGGACCCGGAGGGGCAGACGATCCTTAACTGGAACTGATTTGTGAGTCCGGATGTGATGGTAAACTGTTGATCGGTCCAGGTATTTGGTGCCCCGCTTGTCCCCCCGTTGTAGGCGACGAGGCGGACCCAGTTTGTTCCATCGAAGTATTCGACGGCCGAGGAGTCGCCGTTATCGGGAGTTTCCCCGCATCCGGAGCTTCCTGCCCTGAACCTGTACTGTACACGTAGGCTGGTTTGCCCGCCCATCAGGATGACCGGTGAGGTGATGAAAGTGCCTGCGACTCCTTCGATTTCGATGTAATCCCCGTTGGCCCCCGGGCATCCTGTAGCGACAAAGGCGGCAGCAGGGTCGTTAGTCCCCCAGCAGACCGGCAGGTTCGGAGCCAGTCCGTTAAAGTCCTCGAGGAAAGGCAGGGATGAAGGGACGCAGGGTGTTTGGAAGTTTATGGGTCCTGCCCAGCTGGAGGTGTCTCCTGTAGGGCAGACTTCCCTGACCCAGAAGTCATAATCTGTAGCGGGGGTTAGGGGAGTGACCACCACGAAAGGATCGATTGAAGCGGTACCGGTAGCTGTCGGAGGCGTTCCGGCGGGGACGACGATCCAGAGCCAGGAGTTGTTGGCTCCTCCTGACCATGAGAACCCGGCAAGGGTAGCCCTTACAGAGTCCAGGGTAAGTCCTGCGGGAGGAGGGAGGCTGGATTGAACGACTGTGCTGACCGAGTCGTTTTGTGGTACCGTATCGGTCATTCCGTTGGGGTTTGAGGTCCAGACCTGGATGTCGTAGGGGTTGTTGGTGGAAAAGTTAAAGGCTCCCAGTGAGACCTGTGCAGAGCTTGAACTGGTTCCGCCTGCTGTATCCAACAGTCCTGCGAAGTTGAAGGGGGTTTGGAGAGCTCCATCTACGGTCCAGTTGACGGTTGCGGAGCTGACCTGGTTGGCCCCGAAGTTGTTGATAGTTGCTACGACATTTTGAGGTCCCGGGCAGAAGATGGTCGGGGAGTCGAGTGATATGACCCCGATATCATTGGTTGCTCCGGTTGAGAGGATCCTAAAGATGACGACCCCTGGTCCTGATCGCACCCCTGGGGTGTTGTCCTGGTTGGTTCCAGCGTTAAAGGAGCCGCCGCCCCCGCCGCCTTCTGACTCGGAAGGAGAAGCATCTTGTCCTGCACCACCCGAGTACCCACCACCGCCACCTGAGGCATAGGTGGTACTGGGGCTACCGCCACCGCCGCCACC
>JANQSY010000091.1 GCA_028279065.1 Cytophagales bacterium | reverse complement strand
TTAAAAATCAGAAGACAGACACTAAAGGGTTTTTTGGCATTTCGTTCGGCCAAATTGGTAGCAGAGCGAGGTTCTACGCCGGTTGTATGGGTCGGAATTTGGGTTTTCCGCAGTTGGTGGGTTGTCCTTTTGTTGAGATTCCTCTTTTGAGGTCTCCGCCTTTAGATTTTCCTCAAGCTTATGTTTTTCATCATTTCCTGTTGCCATGACAATACCTCCTTATCAAAACCCCATGTGGGGATACTACTCATAATTGGTAGTTTGTTCTCAATATATTTTTCAAGTTCTCCCAATCCTCTATTTAATATTAATCCAAATTTTCATTCAATTCAATCTCGGGTCCTCGGGGTAATTGGAAACCACCTTGAATTCACCACCCATATGCTCAAGAATATGCCTCCACAAATTCTGAGGGGCGATATCAAATATGCTATCGTCACCAAGGTTGGCCACTATCCATGACTTACCACTGATCTCATCCGCCAATTGCCCCGAATCCCATCCTGAATAACCAAGGAAGAACCGGATATCCTCATTTTTTATCTCACCTGACTTCATCTTCCACTTCAGATCATCAAATGATCCTCCCCAATATAAACCCGGAGAAACCAAGGTGGACTCACTTATTTCAACGGATCCCTTGTGCAAAAAGTGCAATGAGTTCTGCTGAACAGGGCCACCGACAAAAAGCGCATTGCTCATGCTTTCAAAATCATTTGCCACCTCACCGAGCGTAAGATCCAATGGTCGGTTCAATACGAACCCCAGAGAACCCTCGTCATTATGCTTAACCATTATGATCACGGTCCGGTCAAAATTCGGATCTTTCAAAAAAGGCTCAGAGATAAGAATGCTCCCCTCCTGAACTTCAGGCATATTGTCAAAAACCCCTTTTCCTATTCCTTTCATAATCAATGCAGGGCCGCTCTGATCGGGAGAGCTTCCAGGCTTTCCTTTTCAATAACGCTCCAATCTTTTAAACGATCGAACACCTCTTTTTCGTCAAAGTAATTCAATGCCATTTTAATAAAAATCTCACCATGTTTTGCTTCCGAAGCCCAAAGTCTGTGATAGAATTCCTTTAATTCCTTGTCCTCCAGGTTTTCATAGACCAACCTGAACCTCTCAGCCCCCCGGCTTTCGACCACCGAAGCGATCAATAAACGATCTAAAAACCTTTCATTCCTTCCTGTCCGGCACTTCTCTATCAGGAATGCGACGTATGGATCCTGCCTGATCTCATGATTTAGTGGAATGCCTCTTCTCTCCATAATGGCATAAACATCCCGGAAATGCTCAAGCTCCTCCACGGCGGTCTCGATCAGTTCCGGGAGGATCTCAACCCGATTCGGATACTTTGCAACCAGACTTAGAGCCATGGACGAAGCCTTCCTCTCACAATCCGCATGGTCAGCCAGGAAGGAATCGAAATCTCCTATCACCGCCTCTACCCACTCTTTGGGGCTTTCAATCTCCAGGTCAATCCTTAATTTCAATTTTCTTTGTTCGGTTTATTACCTTCGCAAAATACCAAAATCCAGGGCTTGGCCTTGGTGGAATCAACTTTTTTCAATGAGCGGCATAGAAGATTTAAGGCAAGAATATAAAGGTCGTTTTTTGGACCCGGAAAACGTGGACCCGGATCCGATAAAGCAATTCGATACCTGGTTTGAAGAGGCCAAGAAGGCAGAGCTCCCTGAACCCAATGCAATGGCACTTTCAACCTCCGACCCTGAGGGACATCCCTCAACCAGAATGGTCCTGCTGAAAGCCTTTGATCAAAGGGGATTCGTATTTTATACAAACTACAACTCCAGAAAATCATTTCAGCTTGAGGAGAACCCATATGCCTCAGCTCTTTTTCCCTGGATAATACTGGGCAGACAGGTGAATATTGAGGGCAAGGTTGAGCGGATTTCAAAATCCCAATCCCTCAAATATTTCTCCTCCAGACCCTATGGCAGTCAGATCGGGGCATGGATATCCGATCAAAGCAAGGTTATTTCTTCTCGTTCCCTTCTGGAAAAGAAGTGGAATGAAATGGTCACAAAATTCAAAGAGGGAAAGGTCCCACTCCCAGATAGCTGGGGTGGGTACAGGATCATTCCAAGAAGGATAGAATTCTGGCAGGGACAAGAAAACAGACTTCATGACCGGGTTCTATACTCACTTCACAGAGAAGGATGGAAGAGGGAAAGGCTCGCTCCCTGATAAGTCAGTACCTGGACCGACTTGGGGCTCCGGAATTCCCTACAACGAAAATCAATTCTGATCAAAGCGATGTTGGCCAGATCATTGTTATCCCCTCTTTTGAGGAAGAGAGGATCTATGAAACCCTCAGAAGCCTGTTCAATTGCAGAAAACCCAGAAATCCAGTCAAGCTTATCCTAGTGATCAATCAGTCTGAAAAAGCAGGGGAAAAGCTGACCCCAGGGAACCTCCAAAGCAAAACCCATGTCCTTAAATCCCTTGAATTTTTGCCAGACTGGATCTCCCTGGATCTGGTCGAAGGCATAGAGTTACCAGAAAAAAAGGCAGGCGTAGGTCTTGCCAGGAAGATAGGAATGGATGTGGCTTGCAAGTATGCACTTCAAGTTGGGAAACCAGAACTCCCCATCGTCTGCCTGGATGCTGATTGTTTGGTTGAACCGGGATATCTGGATGAGATCGAAAAGCACTTTGAGGGAAACCCGGGTTCTCCAGGAGCAAGCATATATTTTGAACATCCCCTGGATCAGGAAAACCCCAATGCGATAAAACTTTATGAGTTAAGGTTAAGGTATTACCTCCAATCCTTGCGTTTTGCTGGATTTCCCTATGCCTTCCAGACTGTGGGTTCGTGTATGGTTTGCGGGGCATCGCACTATGCCAAGCAAGGTGGGATGAACCAAAGAAAAGCCGGAGAGGATTTTTATTTCCTCCACAAGATCATTCCCCTGGGCATATTCACTGAAATATGCTCTACCAAAGTGATCCCTTCTCCCCGGGTTTCGGAGAGGGTACCTTTTGGAACAGGAAGGGCTATGGCCAACCACTCTTCAGGATCAGAAGACCTGAAGCTTTACTATGACCTTCAAACCGCACTGGATCTGAAATCCGTCCTTGAAAAGGTCGACCTTTACATCAACGATCTCCAAAGTCTTACAGAGGCTTGGGAGCAGTTTCCCGTTTCTTTTAGAAGTTTCACCAAGCAAGAAGATTGGGAAGAGCAAGTAAACCAAATCTTCAGCCATGCCAAGTCCAAAAAGACCAGATTAAAAAGGTTTTATTCCTGGCTTGATGGATTCAGGGTATTGAAGTTCAAGCACCATTCACGGGATATGCATTATCCAAATTCAGATCTGATTGAAAATTCAGTGCGACTCTTAGAGCTATTGAATGTACCTGTAAAAGGCAATGACCTTTCAACTGTACTAAAATCATATAGAGAATTGGAAAGAACGCCCTGGACCAGCCCCCTAGATAAGCTTGGTGATATCTGAGACTCCGATCTTCCTTGTGCTGGTGAATCCTTCACCATAATGCACACCGATCCTATGTCCCATGGCTATTGCCCTGGCTTCCAGGTAATCCTGAAATTTCTTTGTGGAGATATAGGTTTGGGTCTCCTTAGAATTCGGGTCGAAGAACTGGCTTTTGAAACAGGCAATTACCTCTTTGCGCTTTTCATACTGACCCGTGATGTCAACTACAAAGTCAGGCTCGATGTATCTGTCCTGGATATAGTGATAAACCGCTTTTGGCCTCCAAGGCTCATTTCCTTCATCGTCGATGACCTTGAAGTTCTTCAAGCCAGAAAGAAAAACCGCCCTTTCGATCAAAGATGCTGCGTTCCCATGGTCCGGGTGTCGGTCTTCCATTGCACAGGCGATCACAATACCCGGTCGGTGTCGGCGCAAAGCTCTGACCACAGCAGAGATCTCCTCTTCGCTCTCCCCGATCATCCCGTCTTGTAACCGGAGGTTCTCCCTCAGCTGAATTCCCATAAGGTCCGATGCCTCATTGGCTTCCTGCTCTCTTAATTCCGGGTTTCCCCTGGTCCCAAGTTCTCCCCGAGTGAGATCAACGATCCCCACCTTTTTTCCTTCTTCCACCATCTTGATGATGGTACCGCCACAGCTCATCTCTATATCATCCGGATGAGCTGCAAAAGCCAATACGTCAAGGGAATCAGGCATTAAATGACCTTTTCTGCCGCGAGATACCTTTCTGCATCCAGGGCTGCCATACAGCCTGTTCCTGCAGCAGTTACAGCCTGCCTGTAAACCTTATCGGCTGCATCCCCACTTACATAGACCCCGGGGATCTTGGTTTTTGAGGTTCCTGGTTCAACTTTCAAATAGCCGGTCTCATCCATATCCAACTGATCCTTGAATATGTCGGTATTGGGTTTATGTCCTATCGCAACAAAGAATCCCTTGGCGGGAATATCCTTTTCTTCTCCGGTCTTATTGTTCTTCACACGGACCCCTTCAACCTCCTCATCACCCAAAACCTCCACAGTTTCTGTATTCCATAAAACCTCCAGGTTCTTGGTTTCCAATACCCTTTCCTGCATGATCTTGGAAGCTCTTAGCTCATCTCTGCGGACCAATAAATAGACCTTGTTGCAAAGTTTTGCCAGATAGGTTGATTCCTCTGCTGCAGAGTCTCCACCGCCAACAACCACTACATCCATTCCTCTGTAGAAGAAACCATCACAGATAGCACAAGCTGAAACCCCTTTGGAGTTCAACCTCTGCTCAGATTCCAATCCAAGCCATTTCGCCGATGCTCCGGTTGAAATGATAACCGAATGTGCAAGGACCTCATCCTTTTCATCAATGGTAAGTTTAAATGGGCGCTGTGAAAAATCCACCGCTGTTACCATACCATGCCTGATATCGGTCCCAAATCGCTGAGCCTGCTCCTGAAATTCCATCATCATTGAAGGGCCATTTATTCCCTTTGGGTATCCGGGGAAATTCTCAACATCGTTGGTTATGGTCAATTGGCCACCAGGCTGACTTCCCTGATAAAGAACAGGATCCATCGCTGCTCTGGCGGCATAAACAGCTGCCGTATAACCTGCTGGTCCTGAACCGATTATAACGCATTTTTCAACTTTGTTCTCTGACATTTTTTCTTCTCTGTTACTTTTTGAATTTATAACAAAAGTCCTGCCGGAAAGTTAAAAAAAAAGGTCTCCAAGGAGACCTATTGTTTACTCTGTGCTTGCCTTTTCCGGCTTGGGTAGCAAGGCCTTCCTGGAAAGCTTGTACTTACCTGACCTTGGATCTATTCCGATAAGTTTTACCATCACTTCTTCGCCCAATTCCAGAACATCCTCAACCTTATCAACCTTTTCCCACTTGATCTCCGAAATATGCAGGAGTCCCTGTTTTCCCGGTAAAAACTCAACGAAAGCTCCGTAAGGCTGGATACCCATCACCTTGCCTTCATAGGTCTCCCCTTCTTCAGGAACAGCAACAATATTTTTGATCAGATCCACCGCTGAGTTCATGGAATTTGCATCGGTTGCAAATACATTCACATGCCCTTTATCATCGATCTCCTCGATGATCACAGTAGCTCCGGAAGTGCTTTGGATTTCCTGGATGATCTTTCCACCTGGTCCGATCACCGCACCGATCATTTCCTTGTCGATCACAAGGTTTTGAGACCTTGGAGCAAAATCCTTGACATCATCCTTAGGTTTAGAGATGGTCTTGCCCATTTCCCCCAGGATATGCATTCTGCCATCCTTGGCCTGGTGAAGGGCTTCGGTAAGGATCTGCCTTGAAAGTCCTTCGATCTTGATATCCATCTGGCATGCAGTAATACCCTTTTCGGTACCACAAACCTTAAAGTCCATATCTCCAAGGTGATCCTCATCACCAAGGATATCGGAAAGAATGGCATAGTTACTTCCATCCTTTTCGCTGATCAATCCCATTGCAATTCCGGAAACCGGAGCTGAGATCTGGATCCCTGCATCCATAAGAGCAAGTGAGCCAGCACAAACTGTGGCCATAGAGCTCGAACCATTGGATTCAAGGATATCGGATACCACCCTAATGGTATAAGGATTTGAGTCATCATGGGGAATAACCCTTTTCAAGGCTCTGAGAGCAAGGTTTCCATGCCCTACTTCCCTTCTTCCGGGACCACGATTGGGTCTTACCTCTCCAGTTGAGAATGCAGGGAAATTATAATGGAGCATGAATTTGTTCGATCCTTTTTTCATGGCGGAATCGATCAATTGCTCATCCAACTTGGTTCCCAGGGTAACCGAGGTCAAAGACTGGGTCTCACCCCTGGTAAATACCGCTGATCCGTGGGCAGAAGGAAGATAATCGATCTCAGTCCAGATTGGTCTGATCTCTTTTGGGTCCCTTCCGTCAAGGCGAACCTTGGTATCCAAAAGAGCCTTCCTAGCGGCTTTCTTTTCAACATCTCCCAGATACCTGGCAAGCATTCCTTCATCGATCTCAGCATCTTCACCTAAAGATTCGATGAATTTGGTCTTGATCTCGGTCATCAGGCGCTTCCTTTCTTTCTTGGAGGCTAGGCCCTGCTTACAAACATCATAGAATTGGCCTTCCAATTCGTTGACCTTCGATCTGAGCTCTTCATCATCTGTCTCATGAGAGTATTCTCTCTTCTCTTCTTTTCCAAGCTCTTTTTCCAATTCCTTTTGAGCAGCACAGTGAAGTTTGATGGCCTCATGACCGAAGAAGATGGCCTCGACCATTTCCTCCTCACTGACCTCGCCAAATTCACCTTCTACCATCGATACATTATCGGCAGTTCCACCCACCATGATGTCGATATCGCTCTGATCTATCTCAGCAGGAGCTGGATTGATCTTTAGCTGACCATCGATCCTTCCAACCCTGACCTCAGAAATAGGTCCATTGAATGGAATATCGGAGATCGTGATAGCTGCAGAAGCAGCCAAGGCGGCTAGAGAGTCAGGAGACACCTCCGGATCCGAAGAGATCATGGTGATATTTACCTGGGTTTCTGCATGATAATCATCTGGAAACAAAGGCCTTAGAGCCCTGTCTACCAGCCTGCAGATCAAAATTTCATAATCGGAAAGTCTTCCTTCCCTTTTCAAGAATCCTCCAGGGATCTTTCCTGCGGATGCAAATTTTTCCTGGTAATCAACAGAAAGGGGAAGGAAATCCACTCCCTCTCTTGCTTCAGGGTTAGAGACCACGGTAGCCATCAGTATAGCTTTTCCAACCTGGACGGTGACAGCACCATCCGCTTGCCTCGCAAACCTTCCGGTCTCTATTTTTATCTCAGCGCCATCGGGCTGAGCAATTGTTTTAACATTGAAGTTTGGCTTCATAATTATTTAGATATATACAGGGGAACCTCTCCCCTTAAAAAACATGTGGGGGACTAATGCCCCCCATTTTTTCTTACTTTCTCAGATTTAAAGATTTCAGGATCTCACGGTAACGTTCTATATCCTGCTTTTGAAGGTAATTGAGCAATTTCCTTCTCTTTCCAACCATTTTCATTAATCCCAGGCGGGATGAGAAATCCTTCTTGTTAACCTTTAAGTGATCTGTCAGATGTGTAATTCTACTTGTCAGAAGTGCGATCTGCGCTTCAGGTGACCCAGTATCGGTCTTCGCTTTGCCGTATTTAGCAAATATCTCCTCCTTTTGTTCCTTCGTAAACGACATTCAATCAAATATTTATCTCAAATTTTTAGGGTCGCAAAATTAGACTTGTATTTCCGCAATTCCAAATACCCAGGAACTCAGGATCTGGTTAAAAACCGGGCCCTGAAGGCCTGCCATTTGACCAGATAAAAGTCCGCATCGAAAAGGGATGAATCCTGCCTGGCTTTGGTAAGGAACCAAAATCCCAATAAGAGCAAAATCCCGTTTGCTGCCCACATCCCGTACATAACTTCAACAACAGCCTGCTTGGAAAGTTTTTCCCCCGTCAGGGATATCACATAATAGACAATAAAGAGGATGATCGAAACCAGCACTGGAACCCCGAGTCCACCCTTTTTGATGATAGACCCTAAGGGCGCTCCCAAAAAGAACATCACTACGCAAGCAAAGGCATTGGTGTATTTCTTGTACTTTTCAATGGAGTACAGGTTCTTCTCCTGATCCCTCCATTTGGCCTGCTCGGCATAGGAACTGGTAAACCCCTTGATGTTTCTGGCCACCTCGATGGCTTTTCGGTATGCCCTAAAAATATCGGTTCCTTCCTGTTCCTCTTTCCTAAATCTTTTTTCCCCTATATCAATCCTTTTGACCTCTTTGAACTTGTTCTGGTCACGATTGAAGTAGGAATAAAAACCTCCAAGGCTTTTGGAAAAACCCTTGCCCATTTGGGTGTTCATTGAACTGAAGGAATCGATCTTGGCATTCAGTTCGCCAATATTGTTCATAACCCTGTGGGGCTTGAAAAGCTCCTCATCGGTCTTTTTGAATTTGAAAGACTCCAACCCATAAAGCATCTCGTTCTTTTGAAACCCTGCGACAGTGAACCTTTCATTTTCCCTTCTTCTGGGGTTTTTGCTTTTCTGGGAATAGATCCGTCCATCGAAGAGTGTCAATTTTAGATATTCTCCATTATTGAAGGTCTCCATATATCCCTTTTTTGCAACCACCATCTTGTTGTTGCCCAGACCTTCGGTATGGTCATAGATGATCACTCCCTCAAGGGTCTTTCCATCCTCCCCTTTATCATCTATTCTGATGCTGATGTTCGGTATTCCATTATAGAACATCCCTTTCTTCAGATCCACAGCAGGCTTTTTCTGTCTTACATCATAAAACAGGCTCCACGCTTTCAAATTGATCTCCGGGATAAGAGTGTTATTGAACCAGAGGGAAATTCCTGACATCAAAATGGCGAAAAAGAACATCGGGCTTAGCACCCTAATAAGGCTGATCCCCGAAGATTTGATAGCGGTCAGCTCCATATGCTCCCCAAGATTCCCAAAAGTGATCAGGCAGGAAAGCAGTATGGCCAGTGGAAGGGCTATTGGGGTCATGGTCAAAGCAAAGTAGAAGATCAGCCTTGCATAGACCCAAAATCCGAGATCCTTACCTATAAGTTCATTGAAATAACCCAGGAAGAACTGAAGGAGAAAAATGAATACGACAACACTAAAGGTTATCAAAAAAGGCCCGATAAAGGCCTTAAGTACCATCTTGTCTATTTTTCGAAACAAGGCTTATCCCCCTACGATGCTCTTAAGCTCCTCGACGAGGGACTCCCAGACCTCAAATTGCTCATCTTCCTCAACATCGACGCCCATATAATCAACAATATGTAGGTAATAGGTCTCGGTCATTTCATTTTTGACCATTGCAAACTCAAGATGATCAGGGTCCTTGACGGCTTTTTTGTTTTCGTCAAGGAACTCATATTTCACGCTCTTGTTGATCTTCTGCATAACGATCTTCGCAAAATGATCTTCCCCATCCCAAGACATGTTTAAGACTTTGTCTGCGTCAACGACCACCTTATCAGCAAACCATTGCTCCAGGCCACCGGGAGTGGCTAAATATGGAAAAAGAAGCTTTGGTGTGGCGTTGATCTCAAACTCGAATTCGTATTTCCTTTTATCCATTCTCAATAATTCATTCGCCCACAGCGCCTAATGTAAGACAAAAATTAAATTATCAAAACCCGCCCGTATTGTTTGTTTCTACGTATCGAGTTTATGTAGTTTTGCGCCTTCAAAATTGGTTAGGAGCAAATTCCTTGCCTGTTTTTGAGAAATTGGCGAGGCCAATGGCATCGCCGGGATTAACAATCCTTTAAGGAACCTGATCTTGAAGCTTTTTACTTGGGCGAGGCCCAGAAGTAGAGCAAGCTCACTTCTGGACGAGAACCTCGCCATGGTTTGAATTGCTTCAATTTTAGATAAAGTTCTATAACCACAAAAGTTGAGGATGGCCCAGATCCTCGATACCATGGCGAGGTAGCTCCCTCCTTTCCCTGAGACAAGCTCAGGTTGGAGGGCAGGCAGGTGGAACCACCTTTGTCATGGGTTGTTTTAAGAGTTCCACCCCAACCACAGATCCCGAATAGGATCAAACCAATGGCGAGGTAGCTCAGGTGGTTAGAGCGCAGGATTCATAACCCTGAGGTCGGGGGTTCAACTCCCCCCTTCGCTACATCAGCCCTGAAGTGTGCGCAAGCTCTACTTCAGGGCATTTTCATTTATGGATCTTTTTGATTTGGTGAATTACTTTCCCAACCATGGGGCTTTGAGTTGGATAGCATCCCCAAACGGAATCCCCAAAGCACAACCCAAAGAGGAATAAATTCTCTATCGGGCAGGCAAATTGGCTTCGGAGCAGGCACCCAAATCTGCGGTGTGGCGTGATCCATTTTTTTATTTCAAGTTAAAGTCTTCTTTCAAGAACGCAGGTCCGTTATACAATGGAAATTCGGGATCAAGCATCTGATCGATGACCAAACCTAACAGCTTTTCAACATAATCCATGAACCCTTCCTTGTCTTCTGGCAGGTCTTCGACCCTATAGGTTTCCAAGGGTTTTGAGGCACCTCCAAAGAAATAGATACCCGCTTGAACTTCAGGTTCGTCAGTGTTGAAATCAAAGACCCCTCCCTCCTGCTTTGTTTCTTTCAACTCTTTGTAAAACAGGTATTTATAGATCAGCAATTGGATGATCTTAGGCTTTCCTCCGTCCATCAGGAGATCCTCCATTGACTTTGCAGACAGCTCTCCGGAGCGCTTGGACCCTGACTTGTAATCGAGTATCCTGTATCCACTTTCCAAGCGGTCGATCCTGTCCACCATTCCTTTCAACAGTACTTCTACCTTTCCATGGTTTTTGGTTTTGATCTGGATTGTTGCTCGTAGTCTTTTCTCCAAACCATATAGAACGATCTTCTCATTCCTTTGCACCAGTTCCTTTAGGTATTCTGTTGCCAACTCCCTCGCGATGTCTAGCTGGATCATGGAATACCCATGGGTTTGTGAATACGCAGATGAATACCGCTTTATCACAGGGTCAAAGGCCTTTTCGAGCGCCTTTTCGTTATTCAGCATCGCCGAAAGGGCACTATGATCTACGGCGCGCTCCTTGAAAGGCTTCAGAGCATTCTCCAGAAAACCATGAATGATGGTTCCTAATGTCATTGGGTCGATCTCTGCTTCATCGACCAATTGATCGAATACCTCCAGGATATTGGATTGAAAAAATGACATCGGGTCCCTTACATAGTTGATCAAGGCTGAAGGACTAAGACCAAGGGAACGCTTATTGTATTCCTTGCTTCCTTTAAGGAAATGCCTGATCCTTTCCTGGATCTCGGGGGTCTTCTCAAATCCAGGTTGCCCCTCCTTGACCACAGTCCTGAGATCGAATTCCTGGAAGAGGCTTTTTATATTCTTCCCCTCCCTTCCCTGCCAAAAATTCTCTATCTGAAGAATATACCTTGAAGGCTCAGCCCTATACATTTCATCGGATTCTTTGCTGTAGATCAGGTCCACCCGACTGGGCTCATTCAAGAGCCTAAAGAAAGAATAGGCGGAAGCCGCATCGAGATCCTCAAAGGTGGGCAAATCAAAAACCTTTGATGCAAAATGAGGAAGCAGTGAATTGAAAGTCCTTCCCCTGGGAATAATGCCTTCATTACATGAAAGAACGATCACATTCTGAAAATCCAGGGCCCTGGTTTCAAGAAAGCCCATTATGTGGATAGGCTTTAATGGCTGACTGCTAAAGGGTATGGTAAAACTATCCATTGACCTGAAGAAAAAATGTGACAGGGTCTTGAAACCAGTTTCCATTTTGACCCCTTCAAACTGCTTTTCCATTTTTTCAGCAACCGATATTGCCTTGATCAGAAAGTACTTGCTGATGTCTTTGGCCAGATCCTCTGTGCCGGACTCAAACCAATCATTAAGCAGGTTTTCCAGATAGGTTTTTAGCGATTTTCCATCCCATCTTAACTCCGGAAAAAACAGAGCCTTCAGCTTCCCATCAGGATCAAAATCGCTTATGTCAGAGGGGACCACCTTTATGATCTTTTCACTGTTGATCTTTGACTGCAGGGTTGCAATTTGAGCAGAGTATTCCTTGCTCGAGGAAAATAGCGGATTGGTCAATATTCTTAAGAGGTCCTTGAAATAAATGGACTCCGAGCCCTTATCCAGGATCTGAAAGAGCTGATTCAAAAGAGACCTCAAGGAGCTTTGATCAAAGGTCAAGCCCATGGTGATATTAAGCACTTCCGCTACCCTGACCTTATTTCCTTTCTTATCCTCCAGAGTTTCGGGAATGCTCTCAAGCAAGGGAAACAGCATCCTCTCATCCGATAGGACTATCGCCATCCAATTATTGGAACTTTTCATCTGTGAAAAATCCGCTTCAGAGATCCATTTTTCTAACCTCATCCAGGCAAGCCTTGATTGGGCAACAAGCCCCTGGCTCCCAATGATCGAGATCTCTTGCTCTCTTGCGAATCGATCCGGATTGAGCGGTTTTATGAAGTCCGGTGGTCTTTCATACTCTCTCAGATATCTCCCTGCTTCATTATCAATGTCGTCGATATACTCTCGCTTGGAATCCCAGATCAATTCCGCACCGAACCTGTCCCTAAGGCCAAAAAGGATCCCTCTTTCCGCTTTTGAAAGGGAGTTGAATCCCGCGATAAGCATCTTTCTGTCCTTGAAGAACTTGCTATACTTATCAAGATTTTCTTGAAGTTCCCTTCTTGCGTCTCCATTGGTTGCCCAACCGTTTTCCCGAAGTGTGGATTTAAAAATCGGATAACAACGTCCAACCTTTTCCCAGAAGTCGAACTGCCTTTTCACCAAGGGTGTTTCGATGCTCAAGGATCTGCCAAGATCCTCAGACCACCTTTCGATTGAAGCTTCGGCATAGAGTTGTTCAAAGACCTCTTTAGCATCTACTAGATTGGAGTCGATATGATCAAAATCCCGGAGAAGCATAGGCCCGAATTCCAAAAAGCCATCCATTTCAGCTTCAGGATCTATCTGCTTCCATGACCTAAAAAGGTGGATGAGAAGCTCTTGGCTATCCAATATCCTTTTTGGGTAAACATCCTTTACAAATTCCTCTATGGTCAGAGCCTTTGGCAGGAATGCAGGAGGCCTAAGCAAATCCTTAAAATGGGATTCCAAATAAAGTTTCGCCCTCCTGGTGGGGAGTATGATCATGTGATCATGCAAAGCGGTGCTTTCATCAGCACAGACCTTTTTTGCAAGCTCAAGTAGAAAGGGCATTTTTACAACGAGGAATCTTGAATTCGAAAGTTTAAAAAAATACCATTGAAAAACCCCTGGAAAAAACTGGATTCAAAAAATATATATGAAAACCCCTGGATCAAGGTCCGGGAGGACCAGGTCATTAATCCCAATGGCGGCCAGAACATTTATGGGGTGGTCGGATTCAAGAACTTGGCCATCGGGATCATACCTGTGGACGAATTCGGTAATACCTGGATTGTGGGTCAGTACCGCTATACCCTTGATGAATATTCCTGGGAGATCCCCATGGGCGGGGGCCCCATTGGGATCAATGCCCTGGAATCTGCAAAACGAGAGCTAAAAGAAGAAACCGGCCTGCTTGCCGATCATTGGAAATGTATCATGCGTATCCACACCTCCAATTCAGTAACCGACGAGGTGGGGTATGTTTTCCTGGCGACAGGTTTGGAGCTTGATGATCCTGACCCGGAGGAAACGGAAAAACTCGAGGTTAAGAAACTTAGCCTGGGGGAGGCATATAAAATGGTCATGAGAAATAAGATCACTGATTCGCTTAGTATCGGTGGGATCCTCAAAACCTGGGACCTTTTCAACTCTGGTGGTCTGTCCTCCCTTCCAGATGAGGTACTTAGTCCATGGAGCTGACAAAACTCCACCCTTCCTTCATCTCATCTTCTTCAGAGATCCTTGGATCTGAATCACAGGATTTCTTTGAGGCCCTCAATGATGTTCCGCCGGTAAGCATACGCATAAATCCATGGAAAACAATTGAAACCCAAGGGTTGGAAAGAGTATCCTGGAACCAATATGGGTTTTATCTGCCTACCAGACCAGCATTTGTGGAAGACCCTTCCTTCTTTCAGGGCAGGTATTACGTCCAGGAAGCTTCAAGTATGATCATTGGTAAGGTGGCTGCCTTGCTGGATAAAAAATCAACTGTAAAAAGAGCCCTCGATCTTTGCTCCGCACCGGGAGGAAAAAGCACAGACCTGATCTCCTCTCTTAAGGAAATGGAGATCCTTGTTTCCAATGAGATCGTTGGAAAGAGGGTTAACCCCTTAAAGGAAAACCTGATCAAATGGGGGGAGACCAACTCTGTCGTCACCCACACCAACCCACAGGCCTTTTCAAGCTTAAAGCAAGAGTTCGACCTGATCGTTGTCGACGCCCCCTGCTCTGGTGAAGGTATGTTCCGAAAGGACAGAAAGGCCCTGGAACAGTGGAGTTCTGGTCTTGTGGAAAAATGCACGGGAATTCAAAAAGAGATCCTATCTGCTATCTGGTCTTGCCTAAAACCCGATGGGTACTTGATCTATTCTACGTGCACCCTTAATGCCTCAGAAAATGAGGGTGTTATCAAATGGCTCGTAGACCAGGTGGAAGCAGAAAATACAGAACTACCCGAAATGGATGACCTGGACCTGTTCAAAACTTCTTCAGGTAAAGCAGGCATAACCACTTATCGTTTTTTGCCAAACCGGATCAAGGGTGAGGGATTCGCTTTCTCAGTCATTAAAAAGACCGGAACCCTCAACCCTTTTGGGGTGGATAACAAAAAGAAGAGGACACCGCAGATCAACTGGAAGCTAAAAAGGTCTGATCAAAAACCTGTCCTTGCCAACAAAAAATTGGAGATCGACAATATCTGCGAAAACGGGAATGAACTGATCAGCGCAAGCAGAGACATAGTCAATTTCACCAATTCCTATTCTGAACTTTTAAATATTCAATATGTGGGTAGACACCTTGGCCAGCGATCAAGATCCGGATTCATTCCTTCACATGATCTCTCAATGATGCCAAGTTTTGGTTTTGAACCATCCATTGACCTTGGCAAGGATCAAAGCTTAAGCTTTTTAAGGCGGCACCCTATTCCTGTACAGGATAGTGAAGAGGGCTGGAGGCTTGCGTTGTACCAGGGCCTTCCATTGAGCTGGGCTAAGGTCCATAAAGGCCAATTGAAGAGTCACTTTCCCCAGGAATACAGGATCAGGAAGGACTGAACCTTTGCATAAAATCTCTGGTTTTCAACTTAATTTTGCATTATGTCAAGGGTAGTCATTGGGCTTTCAGGCGGTGTTGACTCCGCAGTTGCGGCGCACCTATTGATCGATCAGGGTCATGAGGTGATCGGGATATTTATGCGCAATTGGCATGATGAGTCTGTGTTGATTTCCGAAGAATGTCCCTGGGTAGAAGATAGTGCTGATGCCCTTTTGGTTGCGGAGAAGCTTGGAATACCTTACCAGGTCCTGGATCTGAGTGAAGAATACAAGAAGAGGATCGTCGATTACATGTTCAGGGAATATGAAGTTGGACGGACCCCCAACCCCGATGTGCTCTGCAACCGGGAGATCAAGTATGACCTTTTTCTCAAGGCTGCTTTAAAACTGGGTGCCGACTTCGTAGCAACCGGGCATTATTGCCAGAAGGATACCATTGAAGAAGATGGAAACATTATCCACAGATTGCTAAAGGGTAAGGACCCCGGAAAGGATCAGAGCTACTTTTTATGCCAGCTGGATCAAGAGCAATTGAAGTATGCCCTCTTCCCGATCGGAGGACTTCTGAAGTCAGAGGTTAGAGAGATCGCCAAAGAGGCAGGGCTTCATAATTTTGACAAAAAGGATTCTCAGGGATTATGTTTTATTGGCAAGGTAAAACTGCCGGTATTTCTTCAGCAACAACTCAAGCCGAAGTCAGGGAAGATCATTGATGTGCCTGCTGATTCACCGTTGTTCAAAGAAAGAGAAGAGATCATTTCCGGTGCTGAAGGAAGAATTCCAAAACTTCAGGCCCTTTCAAGGAAGATCCCATACCAGGAATCCTTTGGGTCCGAGATCGGCCTTCATCAGGGAGCACATTTCTACACAGTCGGTCAAAGGAAAGGGTTGAACATAGGAGGCAGAAAAGAGCCTCTTTTTGTGATCCATACTGACACGGAAGATAACATCACCTATATCGGTGAAGGCGAAGACCATCCTGGGTTATTCCGCAAAGGTCTATTCATTGAAAAAGATGATATCCATTGGGTTAGAGAGGATCTCAAGCTCCAACCTGGGGATCAGGAGGATTTCACAGTACGGATCAGATATAGGCAGGCGGTCCAGGAGGCAACCCTCTACATGGAGGAAATGGGGCTCTATATTGTATTTGAAAAGGAGCAAAAGAGCATCACGCCCGGACAGTTCGCAGCCTGGTATAAAGCTGACGAATTGGTGGGATCAGGGGTAATTGCATAAAAAAAGCCACCCTAAATACCTTAGGGTAGCTTTTCCACAACCTGGTTTTTTCCTTATGAGATCTTGATCTCTTTATTAGGTTTGACCTTTGCCTCATCCATTTTTGGGACCCAAATATTGAGTACTCCGTCTTTGTATTTAGCATCGATCTTGTCCCTTTTAATGGTATCGGGAAGAGCAAATGTCCTTTCGAATTTTTCGAACGAGAATTCCCTTAATGTGAATTCATCATTCTCCCCAGCTTCATTTTTTTCGGTTTTCCTTTCATAGGAGACAACAAGATTGTCGTTATCCAATGAAATATTGAAATCTTCTTTCTTCAGGCCAGGTGTAGCAAAGTGGATCTCGTAGCGATCCTCCTTATCCAAGATATTGACTTTTGGTTGGGTTCCCCTCCATTCCATATTCTCTGTCAAATCCCTGTGCATGAAGTCATCAAAGAAGTTTTTAAACCTTGGAAAAAACAGGTCGTTGTTTGGTCTGAATTTTACGAGTGTCATTTTATTAGAGTTTAATTTGTTTCAATCCTTTTCTATCAATTCAAGTACCAATGGATTTTTTGTAAGAAATTTGAACAATTCCTTCATATTGAGTGTCATTATGTCAGTTTATTTCAAATTTTGTTTAAAAAATATGCCATTTTGTCGTTTTTCTCGATCACTTTCCATCCTAATGGTTTGGGTGAGCCTTACTCCGACTTTTGCTTTTTCACAGGCTTTCCAGGATACGATCATATTCTCCACCTATGGGGACATCAAGGAGCCCTTGATATTTGAGGGCAAGAAGGATGTTCTGATTCTGGGCAAAGGAGAGCCAAAGACCAATGGAATAAAGACCTTCAATAACAACCCATTCCTAATTAAGATTAAGGACTCGGAAAACATTGAGATCAGAGGAATCAAGATCGGATATGGAATAAAGAATCAGGGTGAATCATCCATGATCGTTGAGAACTCCAAGAATATTAGCATCCTTGATTGCTTCTTTACCCCCTACTCTGAATATGGGATTACCATAGATGAAAAAAGCTCAGCCTTAAGCATAAAGGGCACAGGATTCGAAGGCAGCCATCATGCGGCAATTAAAACCGGGACAAGTGATCTTGAGATCTGGGATTCTGATTTCGGGGACAATAATGTAACAGGGTCCATTCTTCCGGACATAGATGAGGGGTTCGATCACAAAAAAGGCCTTCCAATCGTCAGAAGGAATGGGTTTAAAGAAAACAACTACCAGAAACACATCGATGCCATGAAGGGCTTTGTGGAGGTAAAAGAATCCACTGCCTATAGGTTCAATTGTTTCAAGATCGTCAAGAAGATCGAATTGGGGACTGGAGATATGGGTAAGCTTACTGCCTACTACGAAGGCGAAAACAATAAGGTCCTGGATCTTCTTGAATTTGAGACCAGCAAAAAATCAGGTTACCTGGGAGGAAAGATCTACGTCTTCCAGGACAGGCCCGTGATGTGCCAAACAAGGACCGCCCAATATGATTTCTCTAACTTCTGGTTTGTATATGGGAACCTGTTTGATGCCGAAAGAGTCCAGGGCAAGAAGAACCCTGTTTCAACTCCTTTGGATCTGGGAAAAGGAAGAAATGACACCGAGGAGGAATGGTACAAGATCATGAAACTATGGCTTGAATTGATCAAGAAACCAGAAGAAAAGTTTTCCTTCGACACTCCTCTAAATATGATGACCAAGTAATATCCTATGAAGAATTGCTCTTTGATCTTAATCCTTTCACTATTAATAGTTTTTGTATCCTGTTCAGATGATGAAGATGATCCCGGATCTGTTAATCCCACTATCAGTTTTAATGATGGCACAATTCTGACGGGCCCGGATGATTGCGGGTTCATACTTTCCCGGCCCAATTCTTCTCTTAAACCAGTCAACTTACCAGCTGCGTTTCAGGTGGCTGGATTGAAGGTTAAAGGCAAATACAGGACAAAATCTACCAATACCATTTGCGGCCTCAAAAATTTCTCATATCCTGACATCAGTATTCTGGAAATTGAGAATCGTTAACTGATCAAAACAATATAAAATTTGGCATAAGTTTTTTAGATTCGCTCTCACCTAATCCTAGCACAAAATGGACGTTTTAACCATCATCACCCTGCTGATTTTCCTGGCAACGGTTTTCACTTTTATCAATGTGTCATTTTTGAAATTACCCTCAACCATCGGGTTGATGGTATTAGCCCTCGTTCTTTCAATAGTGGTGGTTTTGGTGGGCTTTGTCGCTCCTGGGGTTGTAGAGATTGCTGAGACCATAATGGCATTTGATTTCAGCTATGTACTGCTTCAGATCATGCTTAGCTTCCTGCTATTCGCTGGGGGTCTCAGTATTCACCTGAATACTTTCAAACAGGAAGGTGGGGTGGTCTTTGGTTTTGCCATTGCCGGTACACTGATCTCCACCTTTGTGGTAGCTGCAGTCCTTTATTACCTGTTGCTTCCAATGATAGGGCTTAATGTTCAGATCGAGTTCATTCATTGTTTGCTGTTTGGTGCCCTGATCTCCCCTACCGATCCGATTGCGGTTTTGGCTATGGTCAAAAAAAGCGCCCTTCCGAAAAACCTTGAGATCCAGATCGCCGGTGAATCATTGTTCAATGATGGTGTAGGCGTTGTAACCTTCCTTACAATTCTTCACATTGTCGAAGGAGGTGTCTCGGGTTTCCATCCAAGTGAGGCTGTCCTCGAATTCGGTCAGGAGTTCATAGGTGGAATTCTGCTGGGGGTATTGTTAGGATTTGCAGGCTTTTATCTGCTAAAAATTGTACACAATGACCATGTGGAGCTGGAGGTCTTGATCACTCTTTCTATGGTACTGGGCGGTGCCGAGATCGCAAGCCTGATCCATGTATCAGCTCCTCTTGCTATGGTTTGCATGGGTATTGTTGTAGGAAGGGAAGGAAGAAGCGAGGCTATGTCGGATGTGGCCGGGGAATACGTCCACAAGTTTTGGCATATCATCGATGAAGCATTGAATGCTATTCTCTTCATCCTTATCGGGTTGGAGATGATCGTAATACCCTTCCGTTCGGATTTCTTTATTGCCTCCCTGTTTGGAATAGCCATCGTCCTTTTCGGTCGGTTCACGGCGGTCTTCTTTCCCTGGATTTTCCTCAGGATGAAATGGAATTTCCATCCGAAAACCATTCCGGTACTGGTATGGGGAGGTTTGCGTGGTGGGATCTCCGTCGCGCTTGCTTTGAGTTTGCCCGATAGCCTGGGTGAGATCAAGAACTTCATTATCCAATGCACATATAGCGTGGTTGTGTTCTCGATTCTGGTTCAGGGTCTTACCATTCAAAAGGTCATGGGTGGTGGCCCGGAGGACGTTATGGAACCTAAGCAAGGTTGACGACAAATTTTCATTGAGCCTTGAATCCAAAACGCTTATTTTAGCGTTTTAGAAAAAAACTGCAATTATGAGAATAGGCTTAATTCTAAGCACCCTAATCCTTTTATCTTTTTCAACGGTAGTTGCCCAGTCCGTTTCCTCCGAAGGCAGAACAAGAGGTCAGTGTGGCAATACCCATATCGAGAATGAGATGATGCGGAATAATCCTGCTTTGATGCAGGAGTATAACAGACAACAGAATGAGATCCTGGAAGCATATATGAGCCAGCCGGAATCTCAAAGGTCATCGGCTTCGACTATTGTTATTCCGGTGGTTGTTCATAACATCCATGATGATGGAATCGGGTACCTGAGTGATGCTCAGATCCATGCTGCCATCGATATGATGAATGAGGATTTCAGGTTAGAAAATGCGGATACCAATTTGATAAACCCCTTATTCTGGCCTATCGCTGCTGGAATGGATGTGGAGTTCAGACTTGCCAAGAAAGACCCTAATGGAAACTGTACAGATGGTATCGTTCGTGTCAACTCGGAAGTTACCTCAACTGGGTCGGGCGGAGGAAGTGACCCCATCACCGCAGTATCCCAATGGCCGATCACAAAATATTATAACATCTGGACAACCAAAGACATCTCAGGTGGAGGTGGTGGAGGAACAATTCTGGCCTACTCCCCATTCGCCTTGATGTATCAGGCAGGACAATTCAGTCACTGGGGAATAGTTTGCCGGTTTAATTGTTTCGGTCCCCTTTCGAATTCATTCGGACCGGGGGCTGACAGAACCCTGACCCATGAGGCTGGCCACTCTTTCAATCTGAGACATACATTCCAAAGCGGATGTGGAGGGAACTGTACAACCTCAGGTGATCTTATTTGTGATACCCCCCCAGTCCAATCCGCGACCTTTGGCTGCCCTAGCGCTAACACCTGTTCCAATGATGCTGTTGGAGGCAATGGAAGCAATCCAAATCCTTGGACCACTAATGTCATCGACAATGTAAACAACCATATGGACTATGCTTCCTGCCCCAGGATGTTCACTTCTACCCAGATCAATACCATGCTGGCTGTAATGACCGGATCTACCTATAACTGGATCCAAAACCTTGTTTCGGCAAACAACCTTGTAGCTACAGGTACCGACGATGCCTTTTGGCCAACTGCTCCTGATTGTGCCCCTGTTGCAGAATTCTCATGGGACAGGGATCTTGTTTGTGGTGGTGGAACAGTCAATTTCACCGACTGGAGCTATAACGCGGTTCAGGATCCTACCTGGACCTGGAGTTGGAATTTCCCAGGTGGAACCCCCAACCAAAGCACAGCACAGAATCCAACCGTTACCTATAGCACTCCTGGGATCTATGGAGTTACCCTGACCACCTCAAATAGTGTTGGAAGTTCTGCTCCAGTAACCAAGACAGGTATCATTGAAGTGGTAGACGGTATGGGAGTTCTGGGACCAGGAACTGAAGATTTCACAAATCCACAATTCCCAAACAACATCATTGAACCTGAAAAAAGCTGGGAAATAACTCAGAACCCTACCAATGTGATAAAATGGGTACGCAGCACTACAGCCTTTTATTCATCCCCTGCATCGCTTTACCTGAATCAGGCTTTTGTTCCCAACGGAAACGAAAATTATCTGACTTCTCCAGGCTATGACCTGTCAGCTTATTCTGATAGCGTTTTCCTAAGATATGCAGTTGCTCATGCCCCGAGTTCCGGAGGAGGAAACGATCAACTTAGAATACTTGTCAGCGATGATTGTGGTGTTACATGGGATAATGTCAAGATTGAGCTGAGTTCTGGTTTGTACTCCAATGGAGGTACTGTTGCCGATAACTTCACCCCGGCAAATCAAGGAGAATGGATCATTAAAGAGGTAGACTTGTCAAATTATGCTGGTGCTTCCAAAGTGTTATTGAGGTTCCTTGCCAGAAGTGGGGGAAATAATAACTTCTGGTTGGATGATATAACGATCTATCATGGGGTATTCTCAGGGCTGGAAAAGATCACAGACATCGAATTTGTAGAGCTCTTCCCCAATCCCTCATCCGGAAAGATCAATTTGAGCTTCGAGCTTTATAATGATTCTGAGGTTGATTTCGTAATAATGGATCCGATTGGCAAGGAGACCACCTTGCTGACCGAATTCCATAATTCAGGAACTGTGACCAAGGAATTTGATCTATCTTCAATGGGGCTGACACCAGGGATGTATATGCTAAGGATCTCAAGCGAAAATGGCGCTTCGGTTCAGAAGCTGATCATAAGGTAGACAAATAAAGATCGCGCCCGGGCTTTCCATCTGAAGGTCCGGGCGTCTTACTTTTTTCTCTGAAAAACTGAACTCCAACTAATGAAAAAATCTGGATTTTTTTTGGCGATACTTGCCGCAATTTCTTTCTGGAGCTTTGGACAGGAATCAGGACTTCCATGCGCCACTGATGAGGTAATGGAGGAACTACAGAAAAACAATCCCGATCTGTACAGAGAATATGAGCTTAGTAAGAATAAGGTCGTTCACGATTTTAATTCTGGAGATCCACAGATAAACAGAACTTCAGCCACCACGATCATTATTCCGGTTGTAGTTCATCTTATCCATGATAACGGAGCTGGAGATATGCCCGACTCTCAGGTTCAGGCAGCGATCGATCAACTGAATATCGATTATCAAAAGAAGAATGCCGACACCAGCCTGATCAGAAACATATTCAAACCTATAGCAGGTGGGATGAATGTTGAGTTTAGACTCGCAAAGATCGACCCAAATGGGAATTGCACTAATGGTATCGTGAGGGTGAATTCTCCGGTTACCGGCGGGATTGGAGGTGGTGGTGATCCTTTGCGTCAGGTCTCTCCCACCTGGAATAGCGGGTCAAGGAAATACTACAATATATGGGTATCAAGAGCTATTCTCGCTGCTGGAGGAGGGAACGTTCTCGGCTTTTCATATTACCCCTTTAATGGAGGAAGTAATATCCACGGGACAACCATTCTGGCAAGCAGGATGGGAACAATTACCACTGGGAGCAGGGTACTCACACACGAAACCGGTCATGCCTGGGGGCTTCCCCATACTTTCGACCAGGGTTGTTCAAGCAATTGCCAATTCTCTGGTGATGGAATCTGCGATACGCCAGACCAACCAAATTCCGTCTTTGCTTGCAATACCGGAATGGATGGTTGCCCGAACGACCACCAAGGAGGCAGCACAGGTAACCCAAATCCATATAGCTCCAGCCCCCCTGATATGATAGAAAACTATATGGGATACAACCAAGGAGGCTCACGTTGCCATATCATGTTTTCAAAGGGCCAAATCGACTATATGGAATCTTCCATCAGCAATGTCGGCTTCATGGGAGTTATGGCCTCACCTTCAAACAATGTTGCCACAGGGACAGATGATGCATATTATTTCTCTGCTCCTGCCTGTTCCCCACAAGCGGACTTCTCCTATAGCCAGGATGTGATCTGTGTAAATGGAGACGTAAGCTTCCAGGACCGTAGTTATGGAGCAAGCAAGGACACCACCTGGACATGGAACTGGTCATTCCCGGGTGGGATCCCAAATTCTTCTTCTTTGGAAAACCCTGTCATCACATATAGCAGTCCAGGCACCTATTCGGTAACCATGACAGTCTCAAATAGCGCGGGAACAGATACCCGAACAAGAACCTCCCTTATCGAGGTGAAACCGGCAGGTATAGCGGCTACAGGGATTGAATATTTCAACAATCCTCAATTCCCAAATAACTTTTCAAACCCCGCATTGAATTGGAGCATCACCCAGACACCAATCTCCGGTTTTAAATGGGAACGGACCACAACTGCGTTTTACTCCAGCCCGGCTAGCCTTTGGTTGAACCAGGCCCAGATCCCTAAAAGGAATGAGAATTATCTGACCAGTCCGGCATATGATCTAAGCGCATTTTCCGACAGTGTTTTCCTACAATTTGCCTTTGCCCATGCTCCAAGTTCCAATGGAGGAAATGACCAGCTAAGGATTTTGGTTACTGATGACTGTGAAAAAAGGTGGGATATGGTGAAAATAGATCTTAGCCCAACCCTTTATACCAATGGTGGAGCTATTGAGAACAACTTCATACCATCAGGTCCCAATGACTGGGAGGTCAGAACAATAGATCTGTCCAAGTATGCAGGCAAAGCCAGTGTCAAAATTCGGTTCTTCGCCAGAAGCCAGGGAAACAACAACTTCTGGCTTGATGATGTAGCTCTGTTCCACAAAGTCCTTTCCAGGTTGGAAAGAATATCTTCTATTGACTTCATTGAATTATACCCCAACCCTACTGAAGGGCTGGTCCATGTAGGGTTCGAACTGCCCTTGGCGTCTCAAGTTTCATTTTCAATTTCAGATCGAATTGGTAATGAGGTGTACCATGCATCCGAGTTCCTGAAAGCCGGTACCTTTAGAAAGGGTCTTGATCTTCAAGAAATCGGGCTTTCATCAGGAATCTATTTGTTGAGTATCAGTACCGATTCAGGAAGGATCATCAAAAAGATCGTGATCCAATAACCCAGAGATCATATGAAAAAAGCTTTATTCTTTTTCCTTTCAACACTCTTTTGTCTTCCAGCATCTGCCCAGTTTGTGGGTCTCCCCTGCGGAACGGATGAAGCAACCCAAGCAATGCTGGATGCTCATCCTGAATATGCCAAGCAGGTTGAACAGCATAACATCAATTTGAGGGACTATTTCAACAGTACAGATCATTCTCAAAACAAGAGCGCAAGAACAACCATTATTATCCCGGTTGTTTTCCATGTAATCCACAATAATGGCAACGGCAATCTCACAGATGCCCAGATTCAGGCCTCCGTTGATCGGCTTAATGATGCTTTTCAAAAAAAACACGCCGATACTGGATTGATCAGGCCTCTTTTTAAACCAATTGCTGGAGCCATGGATATTGAATTCAGGTTGGCAAAGATCGATCCCAATGGTAACTGCACTAACGGAATTGTCCGGGTCAACTCTACAGTGACCGGATTCTCTGGAAGTACCGGAGATCCACTCAGGATAGTTTCGCCTACCTGGAATTCAGGCTCCAGGGTATATTATAACATCTGGACAACTACCGGAATAGGATCTTCCAGTGGAGGTGGAGTCGCGGGGTTTTCCTACAGGCCTGGTTCAGGAGCTCCCGCCAGTTTACATGGAACCACAATCATCTATACCTATATTGCCAGCCCTGCAACCGGATTTGACGTTCTAGCCCATGAAACAGGCCACGCTCTGAATCTTCATCATCCATTTAATTTTGGTTGCAGCCCAACAGGGGATTGCACCTCTAATGGTGATGAGATCTGTGATACTCCTGATCAGCCAAACTCGGTTTTTGCCTGCTCAGCAGGTATGAATACCTGTTCAGTTGATCATATTGGAGGGACAACAGGGAATCCCAATCCATACTCCACAAATCCTCCTGATCAGATCGAGAATTATATGGGATACAATCAAGGCGGCCCAAGCTGCTCTATCATGTTTACCCAGGGTCAGGTCAACTTTATGAATGCTGCATTGTTGAACTATCCCTATATGACCACTATGGCATCAGCCAACAACAATGTCGCTACCGGAACCGACGATGCATATTGGCCTACTGCCCCTCCTTGTGCACCGGTTGCCGACTTTAGCGCAACTACAAATCTTGTTTGCGGAAATGCAAATGTCAATTTCTTCGATGAAAGCTATAACGCCCCTTTAGACACCAGCTGGACCTGGGCCTGGAGTTTTCCTGGAGGAACTCCCTCAAGCTCAAACCTTCAAAACCCCGTGGTAAATTAT
>JANQSY010000089.1 GCA_028279065.1 Cytophagales bacterium | reverse complement strand
ACTTGTAAGGACAATAAACAGGACTGCTATCACTGCCCCCTTCCAGGATCTTGTGAGTTCAAGTGCTACCAGGCCGGTGAAAAAGAATAACAAAACCCCAAAAAGGGAATTGACCACATGGCGAACCATGTATTCATTCTCTATCCCAAGGGTCTTGTAGATGGTTGCACAAAGGAGTTCAAAACCTCCGGAGTAATAAATGATCCCATCATAGAATTGGGGTCTGTTTTGAGGATAAAGTACCCGATCATTCCCTTCAAAGAAATAGGCATAGATCTCCTTCCCATATTCATTTTGGATCCACTCATCGCCGGAGATACCATAATCCGTTGACATAATTGGAAGCACAAAAACAAGGACAAAAAAGATCAACAGGAAGAACATCCTGAAAATGGACTCCTCCCTGAATTTTTCGTAATCAGGGTACTTTCTGGTTTCTATAAAGCCAAACCTTTGCTTCTTGAAATTCTTTATTGGAACAATAAAGGCCCAAAAGAATGTGGTCATGAAGACGATCTTGATCGACTGGAGAAACATGCCTATAGAATCACGAATGGGATTAACCTTGCTATCATCCATGATCTTGCATTCAACCGGCATATCTCTAACCGGGATGCCCATATAGACCGCCCTGATCAGGATCTCTACATCATGTGCCCAACCTTTGTTCCTTAACTGGCTGAAAAGGAGTTTTCCAATTTCTCTTGGATATAATTTGAAGCCATTTTGGGTATCCAAAAATGGCAGGCCCGTTAAGAACCGAATGATCAGGTTGAAAACCTTGCCCATCATTTTCCTTTTGGGCTCGACTTCCAGCTTTGAATCCGGATGGGGACGGGAGCCAATGAAGATCTCATCATCGGGCAATTCCGCATTGGCCCTTTTTTTCCAATTAAGGATATTCAAAGGGCTCATCTGGGTATCCGCATCCATGGTCAGGATATGATCTCCCTCGGCAACTTCAACTCCTTTTTTAAGTGCACCTCCCTTGCCCTGATTCTTCTCCAATTGAGCAATTTTGAGCTTACCTGCTGAACTAAGTCTTGAGAAATATTCGTGGGAATTAATCGCGGAAATGGTGTCATCCTTGGAACCATCATCCGCAATAACAACTTCGAAGCTCAGCGTAGATTGGCTTTCAAACTCCTTTATTTCTTTGGCAAGGTCGTCTACCCGTTTTTCTTCATTATAGACAGGGATAACAAAGGATAACTGAAACGTAGAACTACTCATTCAAATAGGGTTATAACCTTTAAAACCAGGCAATGATCCCAAAAAGGAATCTTCCGGATTTTCGGATAAAATTATGCATCCTGACCTGAACTGGGATTTCCAATAAAAACCCAATCTCCCCAAACATTATCACAGGAGTATTCTTTTAGGTCGAACAATTTAACCAAGGGGCCAGAAATGGGGAAGAAATTCACATGCTCATCAAGAGTGTAATAGAAGTATCGCTGTTTGGGAACCACAACAACGATCTGATTCTTTGCCACTCTTTTTAACTCAGCAACAGCTTTTTGCGGATGGATCACGTGCTCAAGTGTATGATGGCAAGTAACAATATCAAAAGCATTATCCTCGAATGGAAGATGCTCCAAATGCCCTTCATAGAATTTGCAATCCGTGTATCTGATATTGCTCTTGATGTCGCAGCCCGCAATATCATATTTGGATTGATCGAGGCGACTAAGCCAATATCCGTTGCCACAGCCCACATCGAGAATGGTCTTTGAACCAGGATCAAGTCTTTCAAGCATGAATTTTATGCTCTTTTCATTCAGATCAGTGACCCTGCTTCGACTAATCGATTCCTGCTCCTGATAAAGTTTGATGTAATCTTCCTCGGTGTAATCCCAGATCTCTGATTTTAAGTTCATTGCCCTTTTGATATTCTTTCCCTTGAAGGCCAGGTAGAAAAAGGGGTACATGAAGATCCGATTGTCTCGGATCACCGGAGGCAGGAATTCATCCATCACGAACCTTATGGCATTGGTTATTGTACGGTTCATCCAATTAAATTGAACCGCGAAAATAAGAAGAGAAAAGGGATAAACTGCCCGAGGAAGGTTTGAAGCTAAGGTTAAGGATCAGCTCAAAACATAATCGTAAGTTCGCAACTTTAATAGCTTATGATCACGGTTATATCAAGCACAAACAGGAACAATGCCTTATCACTTCAAATAGCTGAATACTATTTGCAGCTTTTGAAAGAAAAAGGTGCTGATTGCCAATTGTTGGATCTTAGAGATCTACCGGTAGATTTCATAGAAACCGCCTTATACGACAACAAGGGGAATAACCCTGAATTCAATGTATTCCAGGATAAGATCCTAAAAAGCGAAAAACTGGTATTCATAATTCCAGAGTACAATGGCTCCTTTCCAGGTGTTCTAAAGGCATTTATTGACGGCCTTGCCTTTCCAAAAAGCTTTAAGGGAAAGAAAGCTGCAGTGGTGGGTATCTCCGCCGGTGATCAGGGTGCTGCCCTTGCGATGAGCCACCTCGTTGATATTCTAAACTACCTGGGTGTGCATGTCCTGGCAAAACGACCAAGACTCCCAAATGCGGATAACGAATTTGAAGATGGCACCTTTTCCAACCCCCGATATGACCAAAGGCTAAGGCAACAAGTAGAGGAGTTACTCGTATTCTAATAAAAAAAGACCGCCTTAAAAAAGCGGCCCTTTTTGCAGCACATTAAAGAATGAAAGTTTTAATCCACGTTGTCGTGGAGGAATTTATTGTCCCCTAGAAGCTCATCATCATCATTGAGTTTGAAGCGGGACATCTCCGATCTACTGTTGTCAGGAATTTGAAAGAACATCAGTTGCTTTCTCTCATAAGCCGGTTTTTCCAGCCTCTCTTTGAACTCTTCCGGATCAAGGTTCTGACTTCCCCGACTCTTTTTAGCACTTATGGAAGATGACCTTCTTTCAGCCTCTTCCCTAAGTCTATCGGCAGAATTAGCAGGATTGATACCACGGTAGTCATTCTCTTCCTCCACTTTCCTTTCCGATTCCTTGAAAGTGAACGGCTTTTGAACCTTGGTGATCTTCTGGACTTCCGGCTGAGGATCCAGTTCGTATGTTTCCTCCTCCTGTTCCTCAGTTTCAAAGAAGGAATCCTCTTCAGCTTGGGTTTCTGTTTCCTCTTCAATACGGCCTTCCTCCTCAATAACAGAACCCGAATCCATATCTATAAGGGTACGCTCCGGCTTCCTTATTGCCTGGCCCATTTCGGAAAATCCTGTTGCAATGACAGTTACACAAAGCTGGTCACCCAAGGTGGGATCAAGGCCCTGGCCGAAGATCAGGTCTGCATCGTCCCCGGCCTCTTCCTGGATATAGTCTGTGATCTCGGTCAACTCATCCATGCTGAGTTCAGCCTCTTCTCCAAACCTTATGGAAAGAAGTATCCTTTTCGCGCCGTGGATACTGGTATTGTTCAGCAATGGAGAAGTCAAGGCTTCTTCAGCAGCCCTCAAGGCCCTGCCATCGCCATTAGTTGTGGATGATCCCATTACCGCTGCGCCAGAACGCATCATAACTGTCTTGACATCCTCAAAGTCAACATTTACTTCCGAGGTAACCGTGATTATCTCAGCTATGCTTTTCGCAGCATTAGCAAGGACATTATCGGCCTGCGCGAAGGCCTCCCTGATAGATAAGTTACCGTAGATCTCTCTGAGTCGGTCATTAAGGATCACAAGAACCGTATCGCAGTATTTCTTCATTTCCGCTATTCCCAGTTCTGCATTTTCCTTTTTCTTATTCCCTTCAAAAAGGAATGGAACAGTTACTATTCCTACGGTTAATATGTCCAGATCCTGAGCGACTTCTGCAATTATCGGGGCTGCACCTGTTCCGGTTCCTCCTCCCATACCCGCGGTTATAAAGGCCATTTTGGTCCCAGAACTTAGGAGTTCCCTGATCTGCTCTTTGCTTTCCAGGGCCGCTTCCTTTCCTTTTTCCGGATTAGCTCCGGCACCAAGCCCTTCTGTCAGATGGGCTCCTAATTGGACCTTATTCGGAACATGGCTCGACTTTAAAGCCTGCATATCCGTGTTGCAGATCACAAACTCTACGTCCTTAATACCCTGATCATGCATATGAGAGACAGCATTACTGCCTCCTCCCCCCACACCCAGGACCTTGATGATCGAGTTGGTCTGCTTTGGCAAATCGAATGAAAAACTCTTTGACATGGCTTTTGTATTAATAAGTTGTGTTGTCTTCCAGATCGTCCGTAAGGATCTTCTTTGTCTGAGCGATGATCCTGTTCAAAAATCCTGACTCCCTTGATGCTCTCGAACTCTTCTTCCCAGATTTCGCTTCCGCGGGAGTATCCGCACCCTCATGAAGGGTATGGTATCCGGCAAGGACAAGTCCTACACCGGTTGCATGCATTGGGCTCTTGATCGACTCGATCTCGCTTTTGCCCAAATGCTCATTCGGGTAACCAATTCGGCAATCCATGCCAGTCATATACTCAAAGAGCTGCCCGATATTTTGGAGCTGACTTCCACCTCCGGTTATCACAATTCCTCCATTGAGCTGATCTCCATAACCAGACGAAAGTATCTCACGGTGAACCAGTTCAATGATCTCCTCAAGCCTTGACTGAATAATGCCAGCGAGGTTCTTTATGGAGATCTCCTTTGGAGGCCTTTCACGAAGGCCTGGAATGGCAACGATCTCGTTGTCCGCGGCCTCTTCCGCAAGGGCCTTCCCAAATTTGGTTTTCAGCAATTCAGCCTGATTTTGCATTACCCTACAGCCCTGCTTTATATCCTGGGTAATGATATTCCCACCAAAGGGGATCACAGCGGTATGCCTTATTATGTTTTCATGGAACAGGGCTATATCGGTCGTACCACCCCCGATATCTACCAAGGCTATGCCCGCCTCCTTCTCCTGGCTTGAAAGGACAGAGAGTGAGGAAGCAATAGGCTCCAGAATGAGGTTTTCAATTTCCAGACCCGCTTTTTGAACACATTTGTTTATGTTCTGGATCGCATTGGTTTGAGCGGTGATCACGTGAAAATCCCCTTCTATGCAGGAACCGGTCCAGCCAATAGGATCGGTTGTTGGCTCTCCATTATCCACCACATAGGTCTGGGGCATCACATGGATAATCTGGCTGCCTGGCTGTACCACCGTACGGTACATATCATTGGTTAGAGCATGGATCTCATCCCCGGAAATTGTAGAGGTTGGGTCCTGCCTAATGATACTTCCGTGATGGATCCTGCTACGGATATGCTGACCGGCTATGCCAACATTGACCACCCCGATATCAATTTCACTTTGCTCCTCTGCCTGCTCGATGGCCTTCCGAATGGAATCCACGGTCCGGTCTATATTGGTCACCATTCCCCGGATAACTCCTTCGGAGACCGCCTTGCCCAAGCCTAGGATCTCAAGTTTTCCAAATTCATTCAGGCGACCTACGATGGCTGCGATTTTCGTGGTGCCTATGTCGAGTCCGACTACAATTTTATCTGTGTCCATGGTACGAACTGGTTAGTAGCAAATAATCTGATTGTTAAATTTTAAATTGACTTCCGTATAATAATTCCACCCCTTTTGAGGTAAAATGCGGTCATAAAAGACCATGAGCTTTTTAAACTTCCTTTCATAATCCTCTGGCCTGCCAAAGGATACCTTTTGCTTGGTTACCTGAGGAATGATCACGAGTTCTCCATCTTCTTCCACTTCAAGTTGCGATATCTGGGCATCCCAGAATTTGTCCTTCTGGATAAACCTTATCATATCCATAAGGGTACTGCTATAATCATCTATCCAAAACGAATCAGCTTCCATCCCGATGGTTCCTTTTCCGCTTAAAAGGATCACCCTTGAAGAATACTTGTCAGAGGTAGGTAGGACTACTCCATCCTGGCTCACATAAACAGACCTTCCGTCAGGCTGGATCACCCTGATCATTGGCCTGCGAAGCCAAACCTCCAGGTTCACTATACCCTGAAAGTTTCCAAAGACCTCGGCCTCACTGATATAAGGATTAGAGGTAAGATCCTTTTCGATCTCCTTGAGTTTTACATCGCCCAAGCCCTCTCCCACAATCAATTGGTTTTTATGGGAAAGAATTTCCAACAGATCCTCTTCGTTCACATAATGATTTTCATGAAGGTTATGGATCCTAATATCAAGATCCTGAATCTCCTTTTCCTCTGCCTTACGATTGGCAAAACCACCCAGGGCCATCAACAGGACCATCATGCCCAGGGGTA
>JANQSY010000005.1 GCA_028279065.1 Cytophagales bacterium | reverse complement strand
AATCCGCACTTCAAGAGATTCTTCCCCTGGAGTAGATCTCAGGAGCTCACTCCAGGGTCTGAATGACGAAAGGGAGGAGTACGGCGGACCGGGATTGGGTTGCCTGCTCCGAAGGCACTTTCCGCTGGAAAACGGTGTCATCTTCCTAAGATTCCCTATCCATAATACTCCGAAACCGCAAAACGCATTTGATCAATGAAGATCTTTTTGAACATGGACAGGTTATTCTGTTCGTAAAAAAGGAGAATGGCTTTCTTGAAGTCCTGGGGATCGACAGTCCGAAATGAAAGGGGACAGCATTGATTCAGTGCCAATAAGCCATTGGAAATGATCCTTCCGGTTCTCTTGTTGCCATCTTCAAACGGTTGGATATAGGGGATCAAAACCAGGGTCAGTAATGCTTTTTCAAAAGGGTCTTCTTTCTTGTTGATCAAAAGGCAAAAAGCCTGCATGGCCTCCCGGATCTGGTGCTCATTATCCAAGGGTCTGAAGTTTGTTCCGGTGATCCTTACCAGGCTTGATCTGATATTCCTTCCGACATCCAGGTCTTTCATTAGAATGCCATGAATGTCTTCAATTTTGGAGGCTAATAGGGGATCAAGGAAATCAGGGTCATTGAATAGAAGATCGATAGCCTTTTTATGGTTTAAAAGCATGAAGGCTTCTTCCTGGGTTTTTCCTGCTGCGGTTTTCTTCTCCTTTATGAGGTTTTCCGTATCCAAAAGTGTGTAGGTGTTCCCCTCAATCTGAGAAGACTTCCAGCTCAAATCGATTGCAAGCCTTTCTGTTTCCGACTTTCTGGTGGCTTCAGGAAGGGATGTTATCCTTCTGGTATACTCCTTTTGAACCTCATAAAGCTCCTGCCTTTCCCTTTCATTAAATACCGATTGCTCCGGAAGGATTTCGTATAATAGGTCAAATTGGAAGCGGTCGATAATATGACGGTCATCCTGCTCTTGACCAAAATATTCCTCAGCGTCGATGGGTGAAATCAGCTGGTAGGCTGGGCTTTGGGAATACTTTGTTCCTTTTCCAACCCCAGTTGAAGTTACATAGCCTTTGTTTTTTAAGGCCTTGAGGTCCCTTTTCAATGTTGGTAGGCTAAACTTTCCCCCTAGCTCATCAAACAATGCTCCCGAGGAAGTATTCGGGCTGTTCGAAAGAATATCAATGATCTGTTTATGACGCTCTTTCATGATCCGTAAATCATTTATAGATCAAATGTAATAAGATTATGGCTTAAAAATTAATAAAAATGAGCTATAAATAATAAAAAAATGATCTATAAATGAAATAAAGATCAAATATTTAAAAATTTGGCGGTATAACTTTTGAGGATGACTGCATGAAGCGTGGGGGTAAGCCTATCTGGAAATGAAAAATACCACCGCCGCTTTGCGGCGGACCGAGATTGGG
>JANQSY010000140.1 GCA_028279065.1 Cytophagales bacterium | reverse complement strand
GAAGAAGGGCTTTACAAGCTAGCAGATCAAGGAATTGGTTGGGTTTTGGTTTCAGGCTTCATGAAGATCGATCGCTATCCATTGTACAAGGAAAGGATCAAGGTTAGAACGTGGTTGTCAAAATACTCAAGCATTAAGGGATTTCGAGAGAACCTGATCCTGGATCAGCAAGGCAGAATTATTGGCAGAGCAAAAGGTCTTTGGGTATTCTTCGATATTAAAACCAGAAGGCCAAGAGAGATCTTCCAGAACATTATTAGAAGATGGTCCTTTTGGCCCAAGGATAGTATAGATCATAACATTTCAAAGAAGATCCAGTCTATTGAAAGGCCGGACTTCAAGATCGATTTCAAGGTCAACCGATTTGATACAGATATGATCAAACACCTCAACAATATCAAATATCTTCAATGGGCATTGGAATCTCTTCCTGAAAGGATTATTTCAAAATTTAGACTTCACTCGATCGATGGTCGCTTTCTTCGAGAAGCCCATCAGGGGGATAAATTGATCTCGTTGACACAACGATGTCCCGATAACCCAAACTGCTTTCTTCACGAGGTGAAAAAGAAAAGGACCAACGAGATATGCGCTTCAGCAAGATCAGAATGGATTGAGGTCAGTGAATAAGCCTATTAAAGCCGTAGAAGAGTTCTATAGGTCTACTTAAGGACCTCAGAATTGGGATAGTAATAGGCCCAGACAGCCCAAAGAGCACTGTTATAGATATAGGCTCTTTTCAACAGCCCATATTCGGGAGTATTCCCCAAGGGATCGATCTGCTCAACTACTAAATCAATTCCATCCTTGTATCGGTCAAATGCCATAATGGTCTCATATTCTGGGAAATATGCAAGCGTCAGGAATTTATCTCCCACTGTTAGGTTTAGAATTCCGGCGGACTTAATATAATCCTTGGTCAGGGCCAATTGTTTGTTTGCATAGGGATCCCTGATCCCAATGATGTGCTCCTTTTCGGGTAGCCTTTTGTCATCCAGATTTGCCGTGTTGAACATCCATTTCGAACTATGCCAGGTCTCCTCGGTGGAAAACAAAGAGCTGATCATGATCTCAATGGGATCATTCCAGGTATTAAAAAGAACGGTGCCACTAGGAAACAGCTTTTTGTAACCAGCCCAGGTCATCTCCAGCACCGGTATGGGTTCAAGTTGTGTGCCGGAGAACTCACATTGTTGTGTTATTTGTTGAATGACCTCATCGCTTTTCGTGTCCCAGATCAATAGATTATTATTGGTTTGGGCCAGTACCTTGAAGTTTACCTTTTCGCCATTGAGATCATTCAAAAAAGGGCTTGCGAGGTTTGTCATTACGCAGTAGGTGAATATCACCTCCTTTCCATTGAAATCACCCCCCAGTATATGGGCCTGCCAGATGGTTTCAGGAGGATATGCGCGCTGGACCCCATTATAGTCCACCACCAATACCCGATCCTCATTTTTTAGATAGCCCTTTGCCTCTTTAATACTAATGTATTCTGCATTCTCCTGCTGGGTTCTAAACATGAGATATGGGGTCATGTACTTGGAAGTAAGTACTGCCAACAACCAGGCAACCGCCAAAAATACCATCGACTTTCGTGCCTGGAGCTTGTGCTTAATAGCAAGCAAGAAGGCCCCAACTAGAAAGAGAAAGGAAGCAAACAGAATGAAGGAGCTGTTGCGGAAATACCACAGGACGGTAGATTTTGAGATCCCGAAAACCTGTCCGAGGTCGGTCATTATGATCGCTCCCATTCCTGCAAGAATTCCGCTAAGTATGTAGAGCAAGATCAAAAGTTGGCGTTTCCTATTGTTCACTGCTTTGATGCATTTCTTGATCAGGGTCCCAAGTTCTGAAAGTAATTCATCCAATAGTATTCCGGGAAAGGAAAAGCCTGAAATATTAAGTGATCTTAGACTAATTCTTTTTGATCTGGGAAAAATAGGCCCTATTCCTCCTTAAGAAACCTTCGGATATCGGCGATCTTTGGATTTTTTAGATGGGCATCTCCCTTGGTGACTGTTGGGAACTTGACCTTTCCATCATAAATGTCCTTCATTCTTTGCTGGGCTTCCTCATCTGTCTCTACGTTGAAGTAGTCAAAATCTATCCACTCCGCCTGAAGAAAATTCTTTATTTCTGCGGTTTTGGGACACCAATCGGCGCCATAGACTTTCAGGTTGTTTTCCATATTCTGCCTTTTTGCTTTTCAAGCCAGCCGGCCACCCTTTCAAGGTTGTTCAGCACAAATGGTGTGATGGCCATGGTAATAATGGAAACCGCAAGGAATATCTGATAGTTCACTTCTGAAATGAGCTTATAGTCAAGTCCATACTTAGCCAGTAGGAATGAAAACTCCCCGATCTGTGCCAGGGCCAGTCCTGCCATCAACGAGGTGCGGTTATTGACCCTTAGCACCTTCCCGGCAAAAAAGACAGCGACCATCTTGACGATCAGGATGAAAACCAACCAGAACAGTATGCCCTGAAGATGATTGACAAATACCATATAGTCCAAAAGCATTCCCATAGAGATGAAAAAGAAGCTGATGAAAACATATCTGAAAGGAAGAAAACAGGATATGGCCAGGCGATTGTAGTCGGTCTCGGCGATGATCAATCCAGCAATAAAGGCGCCCAATGCAAGAGATAATCCCATCCATGAAGTCAGCAAAGCAATTCCCGCAACTATAGCGATTGAAGTGATCAGAAATACTTCCTGGCTTTGGATCTTCATGACCTGATAGAGCAGCTTTGGGATAATGAACCTTGCCAGGAACCAGGCAAAAAGTGCGATAAAACCGATCTTCAGGATAAGCATGCCCATTTCCATCAAGGGGTTTTCACCTTCACCTGCAAGAAGAGGAGTGAATAGCATAAGCGGAACAATGATGATATCCTGGAAAAGCAAAATGGCCAGAATGAGTTTACCATGCGGTGTATTCAACTTGACTTTGTCCTGAAGGATCTTGATCACTATGGCGGTGCTGCTGAGGGCGGTAACGAAGCCCCAAAAGATACTTTCCTGTACCTGTCTTCCCATCAGCATGATCAGAGCAGAGGTGATCAGAATAGTAAAAAAGACCTGCATTAACCCCCCGAGAAGGACATAGCGTTGGATCTTTTTCAGGTTTCCAAAGGAAAATTCAAGTCCAACTGTAAACAAAAGAAGGATCACACCAATTTCAGCATAGGTCTCAACCTCATGTGCTGCACTCAAAAGGGAAGTGGTGTTGGGACTGAGGATGATCCCGGCGATCAGATAACCGACCAAGTGAGGGATCTTGAAGAAGTTGCAGATGATGATCACCAACAGTGTCAGGCTGAACAGAACGAAGATGTTAAACAGAATATGGAGATCCAATTGATCGGGTTTTACGCTCCAAATTAGCCTAAAAATGAAATTGGAATAAGGACCCTGATCCGAGTATGCCCAATGGTCTTTCCACTGACCCAAACAAAGAGTTGATCCTATTTCCCTTCCAATTTTTGGGAATGTTCAAAACGGTAATAGGTAAACCGGACGTTTGCCTAATTAGTTTTCAGTGGCCTTGGTCAAGATGGAAGAGGACATTGCCCGGAGATTCTCCAAATTTCTTCTTAGGAATTGTGCTCAGAGTTCCAACTGTCCCGAAGAAAACCTCATTTTCCAGACTGATGAACCACCTTTCTTACAATATTCCCCTCATTGGTTTTGAGGACGATGTACAATATTCCAGGGGGAGCCTCACTAAGTGAAACCTTAAACTTTTTGTCTTCCTCGCCTAAGCGGGCATTATGCACCCGCTGAAAAAACCTTCCATCCCTGGTCCAAACCTCGATATTGGCAAATCCAGCAGAACTAAGCTTCAGATTTATGTTCAACTCATCAGAGGCAGGATTTGGAGATACCCTGAAATCATGCACCTCAGCCTGGTCAAAATAATGGTTTGGAAGTGAGGAAACATAGGCCGGGCCAAATCTATGTATCGCCGTGCTGGAAAGGTATGCCACGGAATCGCTGATCTTAAAAAATCTGTTGAATCGATCACCCCAGGGTTGTAGGGTCCAGGAAGTCCCCCCATCAGTGGTTTCATAAAAGGCATGTTCGTATCCAGTCCAACCATGAAGGGAATCGATAAATCCAACCATTTGAATGTAAGCCAGGCCGGTATCTACGGTTACATCATTCCAGGTATTTCCATAATCGGTGGACTTAAGGATCCTAACCGGAGGAGAGGTAGGTCCAAATTCAAGTGAGACGAACATATTCTTACCATCCGGGGTCTGGATCTTCCATGCGTTCTCCATTGGGTAATTGGTGTGATGCTTTACGACCCAGTTGTCTCCACCGTCTTCGGTATAGAGGATCGCCGCTCCCAGGCTGTCCGGATTGGCGGTTCCTATCACAAATCCCGTGTCAGCATTAACGAAATGGACATCGATCAGTTTATGAGCCCAGGGGGCCATATCCTTATGGATCCAACTATTTCCACCATCCGTGCTTTTGATCATATATGCCGGTGCGGTCCAGATCCCGACGCCATAGACGGTATTTTCATCGGGGATTGAAAGGCCGCATATACCGGGAACATTTTGCGGTAGGTTATTGGAAATATCCACCCAATTCGTCCCTCCATCGGTTGTCATATAAAAGTCTTTGTCCAGACTGCCACAAAAACCCAGGGAGTCATTAGCGAACTCAATACACCTTAAATATTTTGGCATGCGTGCCTGCAATGTCCAGGAATCACCACCATCTTTGGAATTATAGATTGAACCATCATTTCGGCATATCCATCCATTGTTCCATTGGGTGAAGAAGATATCATCGAATCTCCCCCCATATGGGTATCCATTGCTTCCTAAGCCTACTCTGGTCCATTGGGACATAGCATTTAAAGAAAAAAGTGAAAGGATAAGAAGCAGAATGTATCTAATGACCATATCAAATGTTTTTGTGAATCAAGAAAAAAAATCTTTAAGAAAAAAGCATTCCTTTCAAGGGCTTTGAAGGTGATGGCAAAAGCTCTAAATAGAATGAGCCAGTCCTGTTCCCCGAGACACCATTTTATCCAGCTTAAGACCTAAAAATTGAGATCTCCATATTTCCTTCATAAACATCTGTTTTGCTAATTTTGGTTAACAATCGTGAAAAACCTTAACTGATGAGTTCAACTTCTATGGCTCCTTTAAGAAGCCCTCAGCTTTTTCAGCAATTCCTTTTTCTTGCTTTCTTTTATATGGCACTTTTAAGTTCGACTGCATTGGTGTCCCAAAATGTTCAGTTTGGGTGGGCGATAGGAATGGGAGGGGATGCCTGGGATACCGGTCATTCGATAAATACGGATTCAAGTGGCAACCTGATCATTAGCGGTTACTTCCGTGATACTGTTGATTTTGATCCCTCCTCAGGTACCTTGACCGTGGCAGCCCAAAACTTTACCGATGCATTTATTCAAAAGCTTGATCCAAACGGCAATTTGATCTGGCTCAGTATTCTTGGAGGCGATGGCTATATTTTCGACGCTTATTCTGAGATTGGAATCGATGGATCAGTTTATGTCACCGGTACATTCACTGGTACCATAGACTTCGATCCAGGTCCCGCCGTACTAAACCTGACCGCTGCAATACCCGGAGAGGATGTTTATATAGTAAAACTAGATCAGAATGGAGGCCTTGTTTGGGCAGAGCAGTTTGGAGGAAGCGGGGATGAAAGGGTCTTTGGACTAAACGAATCTCAAGATGGAGGTGTTTTGCTCACTGGTTATTTCAGAAATACAACCGACTTTGATCCTGGGCCGGGGGTTTACTCCTTGACAGCCAATTTTGATGGAGATGCTTATATTCTAAAGCTTGATAATTTTGGTGATTTTGTTTGGGCAAAGCAGATCCAGGGACCGGGCTACGGAAGGGGTGAATCAATTATTACTGATCATTCTGGAAATGTTATTGTCACAGGGGGTTTTTCGGATAGTGCCGATTTTGACCCAGGTCCAGGCACCTATTTTTTGTCTACTTCAAACACAAGCGATGCCTTTATTCTAAAATTGACGGATTCTGGAGATTTCATTTGGGCAGGGAACCTGGAAGCCGGTGTTGAAAGTTATGGTTATTCGCACGCGGTGGACAATTCAAATAATATTTTTTGGACAGGATATTTCAGAGGGACTGGGGATCTCGACCCCACTAACGGTATTTTGTCGGACACACCCAGGGGTAAGAATGATATTTTTCTGCATAAACTCGATTCTAACGGTAAAGTGGTATGGGCAGATCTTTATGGAGGAGGTGATTGGGATCGTGGTTTATCTCTTGCATATGAGAATTCAGGAACAGTATTTTTAGCTGGAGATTTTACGGGTTCTGTGGATTTTGATCGGGGGTCAGGGACATTCAGTTTATCTTCTAATGGTTCCAGTGAAATATTTCTGCTACGTGTAAACAGTTCTGGTGACTTCATTTGGGCTGGGTCAATGGGGGCTGGTGATGAGGATTATCCAAGGGACTTGGAAGTGAACTCCAGAGATGAAGTATTTCTTACAGGAAATTTTAAGAAAAACGTTGATTTCGACCCCGGCCCGGGGGAAGCCAAGATCAATAGCAATGGCGGTTTCGATATTTTCGTTCAAAAATTGCTTTTTGGAATTGCCCTCGGTTTGGAAGTTGGAGTTGGAGATATTGCCATATACCCAAATCCAGCCGCTGACCGACTCACCATCTCCTGGAAGTCAAAATCTGACCCTTCATTAACTCTTCATGACTCATTCGGAAAGAAGTTCAGTTTCCAATACTGGCAAGAAGGAGAGAATCTGGTTGTCAACACATCTCAACTATCCCCAGGGCTTTATGTTCTAAGGATCTCGGATGGGGAGACCGAGTTTGTAGAGAAGGTATTGATCGAGTAGGGAGCCTTTCACTTCCCAATACAAAACCGACTGAAGATCGCAGCTAGAACCTCCTCAATCCTGACTCGAGTAACGAGATTGAGAAGCGAGAAATAAACTCGTATCTAGTTTCCCAGTCCCGAGTCGGCCCTATTTACCTATACAAAATCGACTAAAGATCGCCTCCAGCACCTCACTAATCCAGACTCGAGAAGCGAGATTAGGATACGGGACAACAGGACAAGGAAATCTCAGCTCTCCTGCCTGCCGGCTTTGCTTCGCTGCGGCTATGCAAAAGTGATGCAGGCACGGCAATCCCGTTTCCCGTGTCTATTTCCCTATACCTGACTTCGCTAAAGCTTAGGCCAACCGCACCGGTTCTTCGAATTTCTCGTTAGATTAGGGAATATGTAGTCATCATGGAATTGGATAGTTGAATTCTGCATTGACCTGTGGCAAACTGATATGAAGATTCTTTCTTTGATTTCCCTCCTTGCTTTTTGCTGTGCTTGCAACCTGTTGACAAGCAAAGAAGATGTTGAGTACTATTATGTGGAGCCCAATTCATTTACAATCTTCCCGGATACAATTCCAATTGGAGTTACTTTTCTGGATGCTAAGTTTGATGCGTCCGCTCCAAGCGGTCACCATTCTATGGTAGGGGGTAGAAAAAGAAGGATTTCTTCAGAAAAGGACCAGATTGAAATACAAATGAGGTACGATAAAAGTGGTGTTGCTACAACCGCCGTAATCTACGATGTCGGTACAGTTCCCATAAAGGTTAGCGGAGTCAAAGAAAAGGAAATTGAGTATTTGCATCGGAATCCCACAATAAAAAGACAGGCGCTTGTTTCTGGTGCAAAGCCGGACCATTTCATTCTTAAGTTTATTGACACAGTAGAGTCAATCTTATATGATCAATGGGAAGATAGCATGGCAGTGGTTCTTCATGACTCGAAATACCTGCATCAAAGCCAATTTTCAGATACCTTGCATTTTTCAAGCTTTCGAAATGTGGAATTAAGGTATTCTTCAAAAAATTTCGATAAAAACGAGCTCTATTATTCTTTTTTCCGCTTTATTTATAGTGATCGGCATGGATACCAAATGATACACCTTGGGTTAATTAGAGGTTTAAAAATTAAGATCGGAATACCTGAAGTGATCGTGGTGCATTCAGAATTACACTAGATTCCCGAATTCTTTACATCTGATGAAGAATCCAGAGAACATCGCCCAAAATTCTAAACCCCTTCCAAGATCATAGGGTGGCGGAATCAAATAAAGGATTTTCACTGACTCGGAAATATCCTCAGGAAAGTAGCCGTAGCTCAATGGGTAATTGTAATCCACTGGTGTGGAAGCTCGCCGTTTTTTATGCGCCCATTCAATCATCTGAGGACGAAGGGCTTTCGCAGTTCTTGTGATAAGCAGGTCTTCTGTCGAAATGCGGAATTTGTACGGGTTTTAGCTAACGAACCGATTATCACTCTATTAGAATATCGTATATCTCGTCTATGTAGTCTTCAAATGGTTCGGAAATGTTGGAAGTGGGAGTAATGGAAGTGCCAAGGTTCATTCCGATGAAAAAGTAGGTTTCATTATGGGTAAACCCGGCCAAAATGCATCCAGCGCCGATACCACCACCCGTGTGGCCTAGCTCTTCGAATCCCTTATAGAATTCCTGGTGAATTCCAAGGCCGTACCCATCAGGACTATCGGGCTTCTGCTGTACGAACTCTAACATTTCATCCATGGAAGAATCAGAGAGAATTTGATTTTTTAACAGTTTTTCCAAGAAGAAGACAAAATCGGTCGGAGTCGCAATAATGCCATCGTCACCGATAAGGGAGCCTACATTTGTTCTATGCATTTCTGAACAGTTTTCGATCTTGCCGTTGCTGTAACGGTCCCAATAGGTATTTACCAACTCAGGGAATTCCATAAATCCCGGATCATGGTAGTATGAATTGAACAAGCCCTGGTCTTTTAGAATCTCATCTCGAATGAAAGCCTTATGATCTTCGGTAATTTCATCCGCTATCAAGGCCAGGAGAATATAATTTGTATTTGTATAGCTGTATTTCTCACCCGGATTAAACTTAGCCGGCTTTCCTCTTACAAAATCCAGGTAATCATCAGTGCTGAAATTGTGCAGTGGATGCTGAAGAAGAAAGGTTACATATTTTGGTTTGTCATTGTATTCGGCGATACCAGATGTATGGTTCAATAACATTCTAACAGTTGCCTGATCAGAGTTTTCAATGTCTTCGATCACGCTTCTAGGAAGGTATTTATTGATTTTCTCATCAAGTGATATCAATCCTTGTTCCCATAGCAGGAGTATTGCGGTTGACATGTATGTCTTGGCCACGCTTTGACCAAACTGAAGGTGACAAATTTCCAGCCTGGTACCACTTTCGATTTTAGCCAGCCCGGAAGCATAGGCCCAGGTACCGTCATGATCTCGGAGAGCCATGGTTACCCCAGGTACACCTAGATCTACGATTTTGTCAATTATCTGTGTCAAGCGAATACCCTTTGGGTGACCTGAGAAAACTGTGTCCGAATTTTGGCACCCGCCCTGCGAATAATCCATTTCCATTTTCCCACATGAGATCAGGAACAGGATCGAATGGACGGCAATAATCCATAAATTTTTGACCTTCATTTCAACAAGTTAATTCGGCAACCAAATAAGAAGCTGGTATAAAAATTATAAGGTAGTGTTAGGTTATAAAAAAAGGCAAGGCCGATTTGATAACTTGCGAAAGGAGATACTTTCCCTATGGATGTATCAAAGGAATATCCAAAACCAAATTCAAAAGGCAGATACAATTGGGTTTTGCCCCCAGATATTTCTTCCCAGGTCCCATTTTCATATCTATAAGCCTGTGTGGGATGAAAGACCCGTAAAATTCCGACTCCACCTTTAAGTTCACCAAACAGCTCCTTGGCTAGCTTAGGCCTGTAGCAGAACTGGGTATTAACAAAAATTCCATTTCCAATTTCCCGGTTTCTATAAAACCCGATCATGCCTTGTTGAAGGAGGGAATTTGATTGGTTATAGGAGATCTCCGACCCACCAAAAAAGCCTGGATGACTGAAGTTGCTTGACATATCCCCAAAAGGAAGTGCAAAATTTTGAAATTGAATCCCCGCAATAATGGGGAACTTCATGAAGGACCTGGTTGAGTCTGTTCCCACTGAGAATGATTTTGCTGAAAGAAGCAGAACAAACGTGAGCGTCAAAAAAACTGAGAAAATCCTAGGAATGGTATTACTCATATGCTGACATGGGAGACCAAATTACATTTTTAGGAGATGAAGGATCGACTTTGATTGGTCCTGAGCTAAATCTATGATCATTGTTTTCTGAAAGAGTCCCTTTTAGTGGGTAAATTCTAAGTGATGCAGCAATTCCCAAAAAAGAGCCAGTATTTTCGGAAAGCGGCCCTCCAAGCGATCAACATCTTTGATAGGATGTGAAATCAGGAATATAAGCCATTCAAAAACAGCAATTTAGAGTCCTTTCACTTTCCGATGCAGAAACAGGGGCTGATGTTGCCTGGAGTTTTCTCTAATTTTCCTAGATTCAAAAATCATGAATTGCAGATTTCATAAATGAGTCCATTAACGTTAAGTCGTATTTACAAAAGCAAATATCAATGGAACAGAACGGTATAAAGGACCTAGGATTTGACGAGTTTTTCGATAGAAACAGAATAGAGAATAACCTTGATTCTTTTGGCGTGGGCAGGGTTGTTCTTGAGCATAAAGAGCGGTATAAGGTACTCACAGAGCAAGGTGAGATAGAGTGTGAGCTTATTGGAAATCTAAGATTCACTGCGCAAGGTAGATCCGATTTGCCAGTCGTTGGCGATTGGGTGGCTGTGATTCAATATGAAGAGCAAAAAGGATTGATCCATGCAGTTTACCCAAGAAGGAATGTATTGGAGCGACAGGCAGTGGCCAGATATGGTGAAAAACAAATCATTGCTTCCAACATTGATTATGGGCTTATCGTCCAATCGGTAAATCGGGATTACAGCCCCAATCGATTTGAACGCTACATAACGATTTGCAACTCTACCAATATTGAGCCTTTGCTAATCCTGAATAAGATTGATCTGATTGGGCGGGAGCAGTTAAATGAGATTATTCAGGAAGTCAGCAATCGCATCAAAGGAGTAGAACTACTCACAATAAGTAACCTGACAGGAGATGGATTAGACCAAGTAAAATCGTTAATCAATCCAGGAAAAACCTATTGCCTGCTTGGTTCTTCGGGTGTTGGAAAATCAACCTTAATAAACAGCTTAGCAGGCGATTCAATCATGAAAACAGCAGCCATTAGCGAATCCATTGATCGAGGAAAGCACGTCACCACCCATCGGGAATTAATAGTCCTGGAATCAGGCGGAGTGATCATAGATAACCCTGGAATGCGCGAAGTTGGTATTACTGACGATGCAGCCGGCCTTGAAATGACCTTTGATCAAATTTATGAACTGGCGAAGGATTGTAAGTTCAAGGATTGTAGCCATCAAAATGAAGAAGGTTGTGCAGTGCTTGCTGCTATGGAATCCGGGGAAGTTAGCCCAGAAACCTACAAGAATTTTATGAAGTTGGAGCGCGAACAGGCCCACTTCTCAGCTTCAGTATACGAAAAACGCAGAAAGGAGAAGGCTTTTGGCAAAATGGTAAAGCAATTCGTGGATCAAAAAAACAAGAACAAGTTTTAGGGGAATGAATAATACAAGGACCATAATGGTTTTGGGCAGATCCTGAAAATTCCAATGTCCATTTGGTTTTTGATTGTGAATTAAAAGCCTATCTCAAATGAGTATTGGGTGTTTACTGAACTTCCATCTAAAACTTCTTTTAGATTTTCAGAAATGTTTACCATTAAACTTCCAGGCTGAGGGGCTGACTTTAAAATATTCCCTTCTATGATAAAGGGTCTTGGCTGATTTAATCCCCATCCTGTAGAATCCTTGCTTCTCCAGGTTTTTAAGCAATAGGGCCCAAATTGCATATTTAAAAATATCTGAATTGAGTTTGGTAGGGTGGGAACAAATGGAGAACTAAAATTGGCGTAGGGGCATTCATGACTTAATGGGCGATGGGTAAAAAGGTAGAGGGCAAGCTCAAATGGAAATCCCTCAAATGGACTTTTCTCAAGGGAATCATAGAAAGCAAGAAATTCAATGCCCTTATAATCCCATGAAATCAAGTTCCTCAGGCTATCAAAATAGAGATGACTTTGTCCCAGAATTACGTCAGTCACCTGGCCGGTAGAATTCGTGTTTATGGTTACAGGAGTGTCCCCGATTTGGATTAAGTTATTCAGGCTGTATATAAATGGAATTGTTTTGGAATCAGTTTTAAATGGAGCATCAGGAGCATCTCTTTGAATGGTGTGTGTAAGTCCAATCGATGAAATCTTTTCATTAGCTCCATAGTTTATTCGATACCTGACGTCTAAGCAGCCATTTGCCCAATAATTCCAAGCTTTTTTTGTCTTCTCAATTTTTCGAAGACAGTTCCCATCCCATACAAAATTCCATTCTCCAATCCTTTTTGGGCGTAGCGAGTTTGAGGAGCTATTACAATTGGTGGAGGGAGAGGGGTTGTTAGTATTACTGCAAGCATATGAGAAAAGAACCAGTATGATCAGCCATGGAAGTTTCACATTATAAATTACGGCAATTGACCAACAATAGTTTGGTGGAAGATTTAAGTTTACTTTCCTATACCCTCCTTCATCGCTTTCGCGTAGCTTCCATCGGCCGCCAAAGGCTACGGCGGGCGTGCAGAATCGGGAGGCGGGATTGGGATTCGGGGGTGACAAATTGAGTTATCTCGTTTCTCAATCTCGTTTCTGACTTATTTACCTATGCAGAACCGCGAGAAAATCGCTCCGAGCACTTCTTCATTGGTAACTTCACCGGTAATCTCCCCCAAATGCATTAATACCTGGCGAATGTCCTCTGAAAGTAAGTCCGAAGTCCGAATTGAAGAGTTTGTAGTTTGAAGTTCGGAGTTTGTAGAACCCAATCCCTCCAAAAGATCTTTTACCGAATCTTGAGCTTTCTTGAATGCTTCGTAGTGCCGGGCATTGGTCACCAGGGTTTGGTTGCCCTGGGGTTTTTCTTTTTGGATCCAGTCGGAGATATCCTGCTTGAGATCCTCAAGGCCCAATCCCTCCTTTGCAGAGATTCCCAGCACGTAATACCCCCCGATCTCCTTTGGTAGATCTGCTTCGCTTTCATCAATCTTGTTGCCAAGAATGAAAATATTCCTTGTACCCTCCAGTGTATGAACCTCTTCTTCGATCCTCTCAGGACTGAACTCGGATGAGGCATCAAAAAGATATAGTGCAAGAGAAGCTGCTCTGACCTTTTCATGGGTCTTGGCGACGCCGATGGATTCTACTTGATCCTGTGTTTCCCTGATGCCAGCCGTGTCAGTAAAGCGGAACTTGATCCCATCAATGTGAATGGTGTCCTCGATAAAGTCCCTGGTCGTTCCGGGAATATCGGATACTATAGCCCTTTCTTCTTTCAACAAGGCATTGAGTAAGGTTGACTTACCAACATTGGGAGGGCCTGCAATAACCACAGAGATCCCATCTTTGATGGCGTTCCCGTAGTTGAAAGAGGTCAGAAGTGAGGAGATCTTTTTTTCTATTCTATCTGCCAGGTCTTTCAACTGAGTGCGATCGGCAAACTCAACATCCTCTTCACTGAAGTCGAGCTCCAATTCAAGCAATGCTGAAATTTCTAACAACTCATCTCTAAGGCCCGATATCTCGTCTCTGATACCCCCTTTCAATTGATTCACCGCAGCAATTCTGGATGCCTCACTATCCGAATGGATCAGATCAGCAACCCCTTCTGCCTGACTCAGGTCGAGCTTTCCATTCAGGAAGGCCCTTTTGGTAAATTCCCCTGCTGAGGCATGTCTTGCACCACTGGCCAGGAAGTGCTGGATAATGGTTTTAGCCACATGGGGGGAGCCATGGCAGGAGATCTCAATAACATCTTCACCTGTATAAGAATTTGGTGCCCTAAATACCGATACCAGAACCTCATCAATGATTCCGTTTTCCGTTTTCAGTTTTCCGAAGTGGAGGGTATGAGATTGAGATGCGAGAAGGTCCTTGGAAGGAAAAAAATCATTTACAATAGAGATTGTATCCTTTCCGCTGAGCCTTAAAACAGCAATAGCACTGGTTCCCTCGGGGGTAGCCAATGCTATTATCGTTTCTTCCTGCGGGCTGTTCCCGTCGGTCAATTACTTCTGATAATTGGACTGGAAATCCTTCCAGTTGGTGTTCTTATAAAAATCCCCACCAAAGAAATTGAGGATCATATCCAGATTATCAGCATTCTGGTAACCCGGTACCACCTGGATCAAATTCTGATTTTCATCAAGGTAAACGGTGGTGGGGTAGGCACTCACATTGAAGCCCCGAGCCACAGCTTTGGGAGTGGTGCTTTTCCCTTTCACTTCGATTGGCGTCTTGCTTTCCGCATTCAGTTTGACCGCGTAATAATCCTTGTTCAGGATCCTTACAACCTTTTCATTTTTGAAGGTGGACTTATCCATTTTCTTACACCAGCCACACCAATCGGTGTAAACATCAATAAAGATCTTCTTGGGGTTAGCTTCTGCTTTTTTAACGGCTTCCTCAAAGGAATACCATTTCACCTGTGCCTCTGCTGCTTCGGTTTTAGGATCTGTTGCGTAGCTCATCAGGACAGGTACTATCAACAGAAATAAAATTTTCTTCATGGTTACAAAATTACTATCAAGGTTCAAAAAACCCACTCTCTACAACGTCCCTTTTCATAAAAGGATTCCAGTTGCTTAGAAAAAGGCCCTTTATTAGATAGATCAAAGCAAAAATAATGCCCGAAAACAAAGCCATGGAGGCTGAAATTGAAGAATTGAGCTTTAGAGCAAAGAAATAGCCAAAAATCGATGCCAGAAGACCAAATCCAAGGGTAAAAACCAACATTTGGCTCAAATTCCTGCTTATCTGGTATGCTGCAAGTGGAGGTCCAACCAAAAATGAAACAACCAAGATGGATCCGACAGCCTCAAAAGAAGCCACTGTGGTCAAAGAAACAAGGCCGAGCAGTAGCAGATGGTATCTATGCGGTCCGATCCCCGAAAGAGCCGAAAATCCCGGATCGAAGGAACTGACCTTAAACTCCTTGAAAAAGAAGATCAGCATTATCCCCACCAAGACAAAGTTTCCTAAGAGGTTAAAAAAGGTCTTGGGTCCAAGTTCTTTCCCATTCCATACCACAGATTCGGAAAGTGGCAGGAAGGTGATCTCGCCATAAAGAACACATTCCTGATCGATATGAACATCACCTACATACGATGAGATCAGTACAACACCCAGGGCAAACATTACGGTGAAAGTCAAACCCAGAGAAGCATCATTCTGAAGTTTGAATTTGTTTTTGAGCAGGTCTATGATCAGAACCGCAACAAACCCTGCTAAACCTGCTCCGATAAAAACCCAGATCGAACTAAGGCTACCGCTGAGCATTACAGCGATCACTATTCCTGGCAGGACCGAATGGGAGATGGCGTCACCTATCATGGTAACTTTTTTTAGCAACAGAAAGACCCCCAAAAGGCCGCAACTTGCTGCTACCAAGAAACCTGTCCCTATGATCCAGAATGCATCGCTCATTTTCCGTATGGTATTTCCTGATCATGAGGATCCTTTTGAGGATGATCCAATACTTCCAGGAGCAGTTCCTCCACATCCCCGCTGATTATATGCTCAACCGAATCGGCGTCCTCATGGACATGATCCGCTTGGATTCCCATTTTCTTGGTCAGATACAATTCCCATAGCCTATGCAAACGGACCAGTCTTCTCCCTTCTTCTCTTCCACTCTCAGTTAGCCTGAAGCGGCCTTCGACCCGTTCAACCAAACCTTTTGTTCTCAGGCTGTTTAATCCTCGGCTATCTTTTGATCCTTTGAATTCAGGCATTTTTCCATCCTCCTGACCCTTATACATGGATTTGAGTATATGCTCCGAACGGATCTTGGTCTCCTGCCGCAAGGCGCTAATTCGTCTTGAGATCAAACCTCGGGTAGGGGAGAAAATGAATGCAATGATCGCTATGCATCCAAGAAACAGAACTATCCATGGCCCGGTCGGTGCTCCGGTCATTGTGCTTGAGAAATAGGTCCCTGCAATACTTCCAAGGGATGCGGTAAGCATTGCAATGATGATCATCTTTTTCAGCGTCACCGACATGGTCCTTCCGATAGCCGGTGGGATGATCATAAGTGAGGCCATCAAAACGACCCCCATAGCCTGGATTCCGGTAACAATTGCCAAGAGGGCCATAATACCTATTACCATGTCCGTGGTCCTGGATGAGATCCCTGAGATGATCCCAAATTTTCGGTCGAAGGAGACCAACTTGAGTTCTTTGTAGAATAATCCAAAAAGGGTCAACACCAAAATGAATGCAGGGATGAAGAACCAAAAGTCCTCTAAAAGAATGGAGGCGGCTGATCCAAAAAGAAATGTCTCCAAACCTGATTGCCCGCTGATTCCCAAATTTTGCATATAGGCAAGTATCACGATCCCCAAGGCAAAGAATGTAGAAAGCACAAAAGCCAAGGCAGCATCCTGCTTCACCTTGGGTTTATTGCCTAGGTATTGGATCAAGGATATGGCTATGATCCCGGTAATGGTTGCGCCGATCAGAATAACGAAGTTGTCCTTCTCACCAGCAATAAGAAAGCTGATGCAAACCCCTGGGAAGACCGCATGAGAAAGAACGTCTCCAAGGAGGGATTCCTTCCTCAGGAACACGAAGGTGCCCGCTAAAGAAGAAGTCAGGGACATAATTAAGATTCCACTGGATACTATTAAGAGGGTGGGGGACATTGGGGCAAAAATATATGAAGAAAAGAAGGAAGTGAAGGGAGGAGAAGAGTTTGAAGTTTGGAGTTTGAAGTTTGAGATTTTTATTGAGTAGGATATATTGATCTTGGATGGGAATATTTTCTAGTTTTGCCGTCCATTTGCCCAGGTGCTGGAACTGGTAGACAGGCATGGTTGAGGGCCATGTGTTCATTTGAGCGTGCGGGTTCGACTCCCGCCCTGGGCACTAGAAGAGTTTGGAGTCCGAAGTTTGGAGTTTGATTTGAGGTTAGAGTTATGTAACTTATTAACTCACAAATTCCTTTTAAAATGTTCAAATTCAATGACTTGACCGTCTATCAAAAGGCAAAATCCTTTGCCATTGAAATTCAGAAATTAAGGCAGAGGCTGAAACTTGATTACTCCGCTTCGGACCAATTATCTCGAGCAACAATGAGCATTATGCTAAACATTGCAGAGGGCTCAGCCAGGTTCACCAGAGCTGACCAACGGAGGTTTTATATAATATCCAGAGGCAGTGTATTTGAATGTTTCAGCATCCTTGATTACATGCAAGAAGTCTCAATTCTTGAACAGAGCCTTAGGGATAAGTTGACTTCTGATCTTGAAGAAATTTCCAGAATCCTATATTCGATGATTAAGAAATTGGAGTCATAATAGCTCAAACTTCAAACTACCAACTCCGGACTTCAGGTCCCTTCCAAGTTGCAGTTTTCAAGGTTTATATTTTGATGAAATAGGGCCTCTACTTCAGAATCTCCCGCGCAATCACCATCTTCTGGACCTCGCTGGTGCCTTCACCGATAGTGCAAAGCTTTGAGTCTCGAAGGAACTTTTCTGCTGGGAAATCCTTGGTATAACCATAACCACCATGGATTTGTATGCCTTCCATGCTGATCTCAACAGCTATTTCCGAGGCGTAGTATTTTGCGATGGCGGAATCCAAAGTGACCTTCTTGCCTTGATCCTTCATCTTTCCTGCCTTGTAGGTCAGAAGATCCGCCGCACTGAGTTTGGTGACCATGTCGGAAAGTTTGAAAGCTATAGCCTGAAAGCTTGAGATCGGTTTTCCGAACTGCATTCTTTCTTTGGAGTACTCCCTCGCAGCATCGTATGCTCCATGCGCAATCCCAAGGGCAAGTGATGCGATAGAGATCCTACCTCCGTCGAGTACCCTCATGGACTGAATAAAGCCTTCACCAACCTCTCCGATCAGATTCCCTTCCGGGATCCTGCAATTTTCAAAATAGAGGCTTGCTGTTTCGGAAGCCCTTACTCCGAGTTTGTTTTCCTTATGACCTGAGGTGAAGCCAGGGGTGCCTTTTTCAACAATGAAAGCGCTCATTCCATGAGAATCGCCTTTTTCTCCATTTCTGGCTATGACCACGGCAACATCCCCAGAGATCCCATGAGTGATGAAATTCTTTGAACCATTGAGGACCCATTCATTTCCTTCCTTTTTGGCTGTTGTGGACATATTCATAGCATCGGAACCGGTTCCCACCTCGGTCAAGCCCCAAGCCCCGATCCATTCTCCCGACGCTAGCTTTGGGAGATATTTTTTCTTTTGCTCTTCATTGGCTTCGGTAAGGATATGGCCTGTACAAAGTGAATTATGGGCTGCCAGGGAAAGCCCAATTCCTCCACAAACCCTGGAGACCTCAACGAGAATGGTGATATATGCCTCATAGTTCATGCCAGCTCCTCCATACTCTTCAGGGACAAGGATACCCATGAACCCATGTTTTCCCATTTCCTTGAAAACCTCTACGGGAAAGGTTTGAGATTCATCCCATTCCATCACATGGGGTCGAATATGTTTTTCTGCAAAATCCCGCGCGCTTTGGCGGATCAGACCAAGATCATTCATTCTCTAAAAGTTAGTTATTTGACCAAATAAGATAACAAAAATCGAGGAGTTCTGTTTTGAGCTTCTCTCTAAGAGCAGCGAAAATAACTATTTCCTCTTTTGTAGAACTTGAGGAATAATGACTTTGTTTAGAAGAGAAATCCAAGCATTAAATCCTTTGCAGTCAAACAAATATTCTCTCCCAAACATTCCCAATACCTCGCTTCCCAGGCTAGTTGTCGTAGGGGCCGGATTCGGTGGCTTAAAGCTTATCTGGGACCTGATTGGAAAAGGCTATCAGATCGTTCTGATCGATAAGCATAATTATCATCAGTTTCAACCTCTCTATTATCAGGTGGCTACAGCCGGTTTGGAACCGAGTTCCATATCTTTTCCGCTCAGGAAGGTCTTCCATAAAAAAAAGGACCTTCACATCCGTCTAACTGAGCTCCAGTCTGTTCATCCCGAAGAGAACTACATCCTCACAGGCCTTGGAAAACTTTCCTATGATCATCTGGTTTTGGCCACAGGTGTGAGCACCAACTTTTTTGGTCTTGAGAATGTGGCTAAGAACGCCATTCCCATGAAGAGTGTTGGAGAAGCTCTCTACCTTCGGAACCGTATCCTCTCAAATTTTGAAGAAGCGATCAATCTTCCAGATCAACGAGACCGTGAGCAATATTTTGACATTGTGGTTGTAGGGGGAGGCCCAACCGGAGTGGAGGTATGCGGAGCCCTTTCAGAAATGCGGAAATATGTTCTTCCAGTTGATTTTCCCGAGCTGGATTTCAAGTTCATGGATATCACCTTGCTTGAGGCAGGCCCAAGGTTGCTTCCCGGGATGACAGAAAGATCCTCCGCCAAGGCAAAGAAGTACCTTGAAAAGATGAACGTGAGGGTTGAACTGAATGCCAGGGTCACCGACTATGACGGAAAAATTGTAAAAGTAGAAGGTAGGAAGGATCTTGAAACCAAGACATTGATCTGGGCAGCCGGAGTTGCAGGAAGGCCTATCAAGGGCATGGAGTCTGCGGTTGTGCGGGGTGGAAGGCTGAAGGTTGATCTCAAGAATAGGGTAGAAGGATCAGAAAATATCTATGCTCTGGGAGATATAGCATATATGGAAGAAGAAAAATTCCCGAAGGGCCATCCTCAGGTTGCCCAGGTGGCCATACAACAGGGCTCTCATATGGCCAGAAACTTTAGGCAAAAGGACACTTCCAAATGGAAAGACTTCAGCTATAAGGATCTTGGATCAATGGCAACAGTAGGGCGGAATCTTGCGGTTTGTGATCTTCCGATCTTCAGTTTTTATGGATTCTTCGCTTGGGTCTTTTGGTTATTGGTCCACCTAATGCAAATCCTTGGAGTTAAGAACAGGCTGTTCATTTTCCTGAACTGGGCATGGAGTTACTTCACCTTTGACCAAAGCCTAAGGTTGATCCTAAAGCAGGGTGATGATTAGATCAGTGATTAAGGATTGATGATTTGTAGTTGCTGATTAGGGGATCAGTGATGTTTGATTAACCCGGCTTGATTCCAGGCCAATCATGGATCAACAATTAACAATCATAAATCAGATTAGTTCCAAGCGAAACCGGCAGCAAGGGTCAGATAAGACAAGGCGTCAATGTCTCCTGATTCAAAGCCATAATTGAATCTGAGGGTTGTATGAAAATAGGCATCACGGTTCATAGGAACAAGTACTCCAACCTGAGGAGCCAATCCGAACATCCATTCTCTGGGCTCGTAGGTATAGATCCCCATATCCAATCTTTGATATACTCTATAGGCACCTAATCCCAATCCAGCAAAAAATCTCTTGTCTCCATAGTCACCGAGGAAATAGTCTGCGGTCAGAAGGAAGGGGAAGGAGTTAATGTATCTCCACTGCTGTCCGTATGCACTGCCATTTCCACTTGGGATATCATAAAGTTCAGCATCGATGGCTTCATAAAAAACATTCCAGCCGATCATGCCTCCAATGGCAACTTCAGGAGTAACAAAACCTTTGTAATCGATACCAAAGCCTCTTCCGCTGACGGTGCTGATATAATCAGCTGTATTTCCAACCGGAAGGGAAACCTGGTAAGACATACCGAAATATGATCCCTGCGAAAAGGAAAAAATCGGTAAAAGGAGTGCGAGTGAGAATAATAGTTTCTTCATCTTATTGGTTCGATTGTAGGTATGGTGATTGTAGGAAGGCCTGATTGATTCCGCTTTCTATTCTGTCTTGATTGCTGGAACTGCTTGACCCGGCGAGGCCGTTCATCAGCCCTTCCCAACTAAGGGGAAAGGTTCTTGTGATCTCATCTCCTTCTCGAAAATCTCCAAGATCCATGACAACGGTTCCGGTGGTAAATGAATAGGTATATGGAACCCAACCGCCATACCAACCGCCCCATCCCCAGCAGGGGTACCACCAACATCCACCAACAGGTACCCAACCGCCGCCAGTGTTCTCACTGTAGATACCGGTCACGATCATGACCATATCGGGATTGTTGGGGTTTTGAAGATCAGTAGTGTCAGCGATGGAATCCAGGCGGGTATATCCCCTGGCGTTCATTTGGGATTCGATCTGCTTCAGCACCTCCCGTTCAAAGCTTTCATCCGGAACAAAATTGCGGTCATTGGTCTGCCAGCTTATCGAGTCCGGCATAAAGTAGGTATTCTGAGCCCCGAAGTCATAATCGGGGGCATACTGGGTGAGCACCAGGTCCAATTCCTGAATGTATTCCGGGCCCTTTGGGTAACATCCATAAATACCCAAAAAAAGAATTGAAAGAAAAAGATTAGTTAGAAGGATCTTCATTGGTGTCGTTTAAAACAGGTTTCAAAACTAAAAATAAACGTGGTTTAAGCCCCATTATAACCATCAATAATTTGAGTTGGTTTTGGGCTCTGTCAAGATTCTGACCACGATAATCTGTTTTAAAGTAAGCATCATGATTTAGGTGGTCTGACATGAATCTCGTTGCTTGCTGCCAGATCACATTGATGATCCCTAAATATACAAGTTCAGGTTCTGTTGAAAACCCATTGACAGAAAGTGTGCCCCAAAAGCTTTTAGCCAATCTCTCAAAATACTCAATCGAAAATGGGCTTGAGTTGTATTCAAGGACATGTTCCTCCAGTCGACTGCAGGAAGACCTGACCATATCACCAAAATCAAGATAGTAGCTTCCTCTCATTAATGTGTCGAAATCAACAATCGCCTTAATAGTGGTTTCTTTCCTGTTGAAAAGCACATTTGAGATCTTGCAGTCATGGAAACCCAGGGCCAAGTTTTCACGCTTAAGCTTTTCCCATTCGAGGGAGGCTTCAAGCTCTATCAGTTGATCTATGACCTTTTGCTCTGCGTCTGTTGGTTTTGAATTTAAAGACGAGTTCTGAAGTTGTTGTTTCCTGTAGGAAGTATCCATGAACCCGGGCAGGATGGTCTGGAATTCTGATGGATCCAGATCTTGTACCTGATTGTGAAGCCTTGCATAGGCTGTACCAAGCTGAAACACTTGTTGAGGGTTTTTTGCTGTGTGAAGCGTGGAGCTGTTCTCAATAAAATTCATCACGCGCCAATAATCTCCATTGATCGTTTGTATAGTTTGCTTGTTTGAGCCATGGATAAGATCCAGGTATTCAAGTCCAGCGTCTTCCCATCTTTTTCTCTCCATATGACTAAAGAATCTTTTCAGATTATTATCCAATTCCACTGGTTCCTGGAATACCGAAGTGTTGATCTTTTGGACAAAGAATGATCTGCCAGAACTTAGCATCAGGCGGAAGGAGTCATTGATCAACCCATGCGAAATGAGACGAACATCATAGTCTTTCTCAGCTGGAAAATATAGATCTATGACCTCCCTGGGAATCACTTGCTCCAAAGTGGATTTGAATAACCGGCCTTTTTGTGCTTACCCGAAAGAAATGACCTAACGATATAATGGTCCGCAGGGTGGGTCAAGCCCGCCCATTCAGAATTCCCTGGAATGCAGGTGATAGCAATATCATTCTTTTCTGCGGCAGATTTGATAGAACTACCGATATGATACTCACCTGATATTGGGTTTTCCATTTCACTCAAGAATTCACCAAGACCCGATTCCATTTTTTTGACGAAGTCCCTTCCCAGCAGCCAAAAGTTCATAGAAACCTGTGCTTTGGGATCCAAATCCATTGGTCCACTATGGTCCCCCAGACCTGATATTCCACCACCTTCCTTTTTGATCTCTGTAAACTCCTCAATTTCAATTAGTTTTTGTTTTTCCAGGATCAACAGGCCCCTTGAAACTCCACCTGAAAGCGAAAGGCAACCCTCCAATGGGAAAGAGATCAATCGAGGTTCAGAGAACGTTTTTTCAGAAGAAAGGATCTTTGCCGCTTCGGTGAATGCTGACCTTCCATAGAAATCATCGCCATTGATTATGATGTTCCTCGACCTCATGAAAGGTAGAGCAGAGATCACGGCATGACCAGTTCCCAATGGCTTTGAGCGCTGGTTTTTTAGCTGGTCCGGTAACTCCTGGACGCATAAATGAACCTCTATTTCTGAAGGTATCTTTTTCTTTAGAAGCTTTGAGAAATGATTCTTTAGTTCCTTGCGGGTAACTATGACAACGACATTGATCCCCTGCCGGTGGGCCTCGAATATCGAGTATTCCCAGATCATCTCTCCGTTTGGGCCTACATCTGCAAACTGCTTGAAACCATCGAACCTGGTTGAGGATCCGGCAGCCATTAATACCAGGCTGGTATCATGCAGTTCAGTATTCATTTAATTTGCATCCATTCGAATCCGAAATGAAGTTATATTTTATCGATTGGGCAATCATTTTTTCCTTTTTTGCGGTGTCGCTTGGGATTGGCCTCTATGCATCCAGAACAGCAAAAAAAGGGTTTAAGGAATTCTTCCTTTCAGGCAGGAATATGCCATGGTGGGTGTTGGGAGTTTCGATGGTTGCAACTACTTTTTCGGCAGATACACCGAACCTGGTCACGGACATTGTTCGAAAAAATGGAATAGCAGGAAATTGGGTCTGGTGGGCTTTTCTTCTGACCGGAATGCTTACCACTTTCGTTTATGCGAATCTGTGGAGGAGGTCAGGGATCTCAACCGACCTTGAGTTCTATGAATTGCGTTATTCAGGCAAAGGGGCGAGATTTCTTCGACTGTTCCGGGCCATTTATTTGGGCGTGTTTTTCAATTGTATGATCATGGCGACTGTCCTGCTTGCAGGGATAAAGCTAGGAGCGGTTTTTCTTGGTTTCGACCCATTTCAAAGCATCTTTCTTCTTTCCCTGGTTACCCTTGTCTATAGTGTCCTTGGTGGTTTCAGGGGGGTTATCCTGACCGACTTCTTCCAATTCTTCCTTGCGATGCTGGGAGCGATCTATGCAGCGAATATCGCCATTGAATCTACTGGAATGAGCGGCCTTTCCGATGTTCTTGCTCATGACCTTGTTAAGTCCTCCACTGATTTTATACCTGATTTTTCTAATTGGGAGAATGCCATGATGCTGTTTATCATCCCCTTGGCTGTTCAGTGGTGGAGTGTATGGTATCCGGGAAGCGAACCTGGGGGTGGGGGATATATCGCTCAAAGAATCCTTGCCTCTAAAACCGAAAGAGGTGCGATAAAGGCCTCATTATTCTTTAATCTGGCCCATTATGGCCTGCGTCCCTGGCCATGGATCATAGTTGCCCTTTGCTCCCTTATTATCTATCCGGATATGAGTTCCATTCAAAATGCATTTCCGGATGTCCCGGAAGCGATGGTGAATGATGACCTGGCGTATCCAGCCATGCTGAGTTTCCTTCCGTCAGGATGGGCAGGATTGGTCATGGCATCCTTGATAGCTGCCCTGATGTCAACTATCAGCACACATCTGAATTGGGGTTCTTCTTACATGGTCAATGATGTATATCATCGTTTTGTGGATCAGGATGCTTCCGAAAAGCAAATGGTTCTTATCGGAAGGATAACTACGGCGGTTTTAATGATCATCGCAACCTTGTTTGCACTGTTGCTTTCCCATGCCCTTGAGGCGTTCAACATTTTGCTGCAGATAGGAGCTGGTACAGGCCTGATCTTCATACTGAGATGGTTTTGGTGGAGGATAAATGCATGGTCTGAGATCTCTGCCATGGTGGTCTCTTTCCTGGTTGCCATTTATTTTCAATTTGCTCATGAGAGCTTTGGATTTCCTGAATTGTCAGGGGCTACTAAGCTTATTATCGGCGTAGGAATAACCACTCTTTGCTGGGTCTTGGTGACTTTCTTAACGCAACCTACGGAAGAGGACGTTTTAAACGGATTTGTCAACAGGATCAAACCGGGTGGACCTGGCTGGAAGAGATTTACCGAGACCGAAGTAGCATGGCAGGTCCCCAAAGGGATATTAAGTATGATCCAGGGTACTTTGGCTATCTATGCCACCCTATTTGGTTTTGGTTTAATGCTCTTCTCCAAAGTACCTTACGGGATAGGTTTATTGGTTTTTGGAGCGATCCTCCTGGCAAACGTTTGGATAAAGATCCAAAAGGATTAGTACGAATCATCAAGGGCAAAAACCTCTATTCTTTCCTTCCATTTGCCTTTTGTGAAGTCAGGAAATTCTACGGGTTTACTGCCCTGGGCAATACTCATTTCAGAAAGGGGAGAGATGACACTCCAGGTAGCAGCATCATAAACATCCAAGGGGGTTTGTGATCCGTTCTTTATAGATTCAACAAAGGCATGAACTACGAAGAAATCCATCCCTCCATGGCCGGCGCCTTCCGCATCTTCCCCAAACTTTTTCCATAGAGGATGATCAAATTTTTCAAGCCAGGATTGTGCCTCCTCCCACTGATGCGCCTTTTCTGAGCTTCCTTCGATATAGATCGATTTATTCAGGTCCATCCATATCCCCTGGGTTCCCTGAACTCTGAAACCAAGCGAGTAAGGCCTCGGTAAGTTGGTATCATGTTGAAGGGTAACGGTTTCTCCGTTGCTAGTTTGGATCAAGGTTGTGACAACGTCCCCGAGTTTAAAATCAACCTTGGCATTGGGATGGTCGGGGCCACCATTATCGATAATGTATTTATGAAGGCCTCTGGATTTGGTAGCCATGCTTGTTAAGTAATCGAACCGGTTTCCCCTTTCTATGCCCAGCATTTTAGCGACCGGACCAATTCCATGGGTAGGGTACAGGTCTCCATTTCGTTTTACCGAATGATCCGTCCTCCATTTAGACTCTGAGTATCCATTTTCTCCAAATTCAACTCCTTTTCCATAAGGTGTTTTTCCATCATTGAATTTCACGAACCTTAGATCATGCTGGTAGCCACATTCCATATGGGTGAGTTCCCCAAAAACATTGTTCCGAACCATATTCAGAACTCCCATTACATCCCTTCGATAACAGACATTCTCAAGCATCATGCATGGCATGCCTGATTCTTCAGATGTTTTGACCAAAGCCCAGCAATCATCTACAGTTAGTGCTGCAGGAACCTCAAGGCCCACATAAAAGCCTGCTTTCATTGAAGCGATCGCCATTTCCGCATGCCACTTCCAGGGTGTGGAAATTATTACCCCATCTAACTTTTCCTTAGACAGCAATTCCTTCCAAGAGTATTCATCCTTATCATATAACTTGGGTTTTTTCTTTGCTTGCTCCACGAACATAGAATTTGAGGCTTCAATGGCTCTTGGATCAATGTCGCAGACACAGCTGACCTCAACATCATCCCTTCTCAAAAGCAGGTTCAAATGATTCCTGCCTCTGAGTCCTACTCCGATCAATCCGATCTTAATTTTTGAGTTAGGGGATGAATATAAGGGGAGGCTCATGCCTATCACTCCCAATCCTGTTCCACCGATGGCAGAATTCCTTATGAAATTCCTTCTCTTCATGGCAATGGGTTTTATATGCTGAATAAAAATGAGAGAAAGGCAGAAAAAATCCTATTGGATCAGTTGATTGATCGGACCTCTATTACTTTTCGTTCTCCTTTAGGAGGGAAGCTCTTGGTTCTTTATCTCCCTCGTAGTCTATTGACTCCCTGTCGGTCTCAGGAACTGGGGAACTCACAGCATCCCAGCCTCCTCCAAGTGCTTTGTAAAGTAAAACCATGGAATTCAATTCAAGCTGTCTGGTTTCGGATTCGCTTAGCTCCGCCATCAGAGCCAATTTCTCAGACTCCAGGACTTCTAGAAAACTGGTCACTCCCTTCAGATATCTTTCATTCGCCAGCTCTACTGCTCTTGCGGAGGAATTCCTTTGGTACAGCCTTGCTTCATGTTCTTTCTTGTAGGTCGTTAAGGAGATCAATGCATCCTCAACCTCTCTAAAAGCATTCAGAACTGTGTTTTCATAGTTATATACCGCCGCCTCAGTTCGTTTTCTTTCAACCTCAACACGACGTTGGTTCTTTCCCCATTGGAATAAAGGTCCGATAATCTGTCCCATAATGGTTCCCACAACCGCTTCCGGGGTAAACAGGTCGGCAGGGGTATTGGAGGCTACTCCAAGGACCCCAAGAATATTGAATGAAGGAAACCTCATTGCTTGTGCGACTCCGATTCTAGCGGTTTGGGCTGCCAGGGTTGCTTCCGCCTGCATCAGGTCCGGTCTCCTGGTCAGAAGATTTGCAGGTATCCCCGGCGGGAGGGATACGTCAATACTTTGCGCATAGAGCGATTTAGGGGTCTCAAATGATCCGGGGTTCCTTCCCAGAAGAATGCTCAATGAATTCTCGCATTTGGCGACTTCCCGTTCAAACTTAGGGATCAGAGCAAGGGTGATCGCCTCCTGGGTTTGGGCCTGTGCAAGGTCCATCTCTGAAACAGTTCCCTCGTCAAATCTTGCCTGGACGAGCTCTCGGGATTGGGTCCTCGATGCAGCTCTTTTTTTTGAGATCTCCAGTCTGTTCTTAAGATCCAGCAGCAAAAAGTATTTTGATGCCACATCAGAAACCAGGTTCATAGCCACAATACGATGAGCATATTCGGAGGCGAAGAGTTCATTCCTGGCCGCTTCGTTGGACCGTCTGATCTTCCCCCAGAAATCGATCTCCCAGGAAAGGGTGGGAGCAAGAAAATAGATATCCCTGTTACTGGTCTGCTCCATGGATGCGAAGATCAGGTTGGAGGTTCCGACATTGGCCTGATAAGTGATCGCAGGTCCCAGATCCGCTTTGGTATAACCCAATGCTGCTCTGGACTCCTCTATTCTTGCTGCCGCTACTTTGATGTCCTTATTCTCCTCAAGGGCAATATCAATAAGGCCGACCAGGGTGGAGTCCTTATAGATGTCCCACCATGGAATATTGATCAGTGAGTCTGTTTGGAGTGAGTCAAACCTATACTGGGTTTCCAGTTTGATGTCCTGACCTTCGTAGTTGGGTCCAACCTTACATCTGAAAAGCAAGAGTGGAAGAGCTCCGATAAAAAGATATTTGATCAGTCTTCTCATCCTTCCACCTCCTTTTGCTTATCCCTGGCCTTTTCATACCCGAACAGTTTCCCGATGATAACATACAATGCGGGTGTACAGAACACCCCAAACAAGGTAGCAAAGAGAAGGCCTGAAAACACATCCATTCCCATTACTTTTCTGGCTTCAGACCCTGATCCTGAAGCAGTTAACAGAGGAATAACTCCTAAGAGGAAGGAGAAAGCCGTCATCAGGATCGGCCTGAATCTCAACAAGGCAGATTCCCTTGCAGCTTCTATCAGACTCATTCCACCCTCAAATTTTTGTTTGGCAAACTCTACAATTAGAATTGCATTTTTGGCAGCCAGGGCGATCAAAAGCACAAGTCCGATCTGCGAAAAGATATTGCTCTCATAACTCTCGCTGAAAAACCTTGCCACCCATAGTCCGAAGAATGCCCCAAAAAGAGCAAATGGGGTCCCCATCAAAATTGACAAAGGCAAGGACCAACTTTCATACTGAGCTGATAAAATGAGGAACACAAATACCAATGAGAAAAGAAAAATGACTGCTGCGGTTCCCTCTGCGGCCTTTTCCTGATAGGACATAGCATTCCATGCATATCCCATGTCGTCAGGAAGAACTCTCTTTGCCTCTTCTTCCAGAGCGTTCAAGGCCTGGGCAGAGGTAAATCCGGGAGCAGGTGCACCCGTCACTTCGGCTGCCCTGTAAAGGTTAAACCTATTGGTATATTCAGGGCCGTAGGTAGGGGAAACAGTGGCAATGGAAGAGAGGGGAACCCTATCGTTTTCAGAGCCCCGTAAGAAGAACATCGGAAGGAATTCTGGCCCCACCCTGTATTCTGGCTCTGCTTGAACATAAGTTTTGAACAACCGGCCGAAACGGTTGAAATCATTCACGTAGGATCCTCCCAAAAAGGCTCCTACTGTATTGTAGACATCACCCAGTGGAATGCCAAGCTTAAGAGCTTTGTCCCGGTCAATGTCCATAAACCTCTGAGGAACATTTGAATTATAAACGGTGAATGCTCTGGAGATCTCAGGTCTGCTATTAACTGCAGCCAAAAATTCCTTTATGTGCTCTTCAAGATATTGAGGCTCGTTCCCACCTTTATCCTGAAGGAAGATGGAAAAACCAGAACCATTTCCAAGACCGGGAATAGCTGGTGGACCAAAAGCGACAGCTATGGCATCCGGAATTCCAACATAGAATTTCTTGTTCAATCCTTCAGCTATCTGTTTGGCGGTCAGCCCAGGCCTGTCTTCCCATGGGCTGCAGGAAACGAAAATAAATGCAGAACTGGTAGCGTATGTACTGGTGAGAAGTGAGAATCCAGTAACGGTTGTATAGTACTCAATGCCTTCGGTATTTGCGAGGATCTTCTCTACCTTCTTGGCCACCTCATCGGACCTTTGAAGCGAGGCAGCCGGTGGCAACTGGACATTGATGAGGAAATAGCCCATATCCTCTTCTGGTATGAATCCTCCAGGCACTCTTCCGGCCAGGAAAATGAAAAGACCAACGATAATGGCTATGAACAAGGCAACTCTTTTGAGCTGGTGGAGGAAGCCGCCTGCGAGCTTTATATATGAATTTGTCGCTTTTTCGAACCAATTGTTAAACCCACTAAAGAATTTTCCCAATAAGCCCTTGGACTCCTTTTTTGGCCTTAGTAAAAGTGAACAAAGGGCGGGGGATAGGGTGAGGGCATTAATGGAAGAGAACCCAACAGAAACAGCGATCGTAATGGCGAATTGCTGATATAGGGATCCGGTGATCCCCGGCACGAATGCAACAGGAACAAATACCGCTATCACAACCAAGGTAGTAGCCACAACCGGGGCACTTACTTCATCCATTGCAGCCTTGGTTGCCTCCTTAGGAGTCATACCCTTTTCAATATTCACAGTAACAGCCTCGACAACGACGATGGCATCATCTACCACTATTCCAATGGCCAAAACCAGCCCCAAGAGTGACAGGACATTAACGGTAAAACCCAACAACGGGAATAGAATGAATGCACCGATCAGGGATACCGGAATAGCCACAGAAGGGATAACGGTGGACCTCCAATCCTGGAGAAAAATGAAAACAACCAGGATCACCAGGATCAAAGCTTCAATGAGAGTAATGATGATCTCTTCAATTCCTGCTTCGATAGCAAGTGTGGTGTCAAGACTCATTACATAATCAAGGTCATCCGGAAAATCTTTTTCAAGACCGGCCATGATCCCTTTTACCTTTTCGGCAATTTCAAGAGCGTTTGATCCAGGGGTCTGGTAGACCGTTACAACCGCAGCATCCTTTTCATTCAGCCTGGTAAAGGCATTATACAATTCCGCACCCAATTCGATCCGGGCTACATCCTTCACCCTTATCTGGGAGCCATTCGGATTTGTCCTGATCACAATTTCACCGAACTCTTCCTCTGTTTGCAGCCTTCCCTTAAGGAGAACATTATAGGTGTATTCCGTGCCCGGTGGAGCAGGTTCAGCTCCAAACTGGCCTCCGGGAACGATTACGTTCTGATCCCTAATAGCACTAATGATCTCAGGGACTGTAACCCCGACAGAAGCAAGTCGGTCTGGCTTTACCCATATCCTCATGGCGTAGTCAGAGGCCCCAAAAATTGTTACCTCACCGACCCCAGGTATCCTTGCAAGCTCATCGTTGATCCTGATCTTGGCGTAGTTGGAAAGAAACTTTTTGTCATAGGTCCCATTTGGCGAGGTCAGGGTAACGAGTACAAGAGGAAATGCCAGAGCTTTTTTGGTTTCAACCCCGAATTTCTTCACTTCTTCTGGAAGCTTGGACATTGCAGCCGAAACCTTGTTTTGGGTAAAAACCGTGTTCATATCCGGGTCTGACCCTACTTCAAAGGATACATTGATCGTCAGCCTTCCATCATTGGAATTAATGGATTGCATGTAGATGGAGTTTTCCACCCCATTGATCTTTTCCTCAAGTGGTGTAGCTACAGATTTTTCAACCGCGACGGCATTTGCACCTGTATAAGTGGTTGTCACCTTAACAATAGGAGGGGTGATCTCGGGATATTGGGCGACAGGCAGACCAAGAAGGGAGACTACTCCTACTATTACCGTCACGATGGAAATGACCATTGCGACTATGGGCCTGTTTATGAAAAATTTAGACATTCAGCGTCAGGGCTATTCCTTGTTCGTCTGTGTTACAGGGACAGGATTTATTTCCATGCCCGGACTAATTTTTTGGACGGCTCCGTAAATCACCTTGTCCTTTGGCTCCAAACCTGATGTGACCACCCACATGCTGTCCATTTTATTGGCAATCGTTACTCTTCTGGGCTCTACTTTGTTTCCTTCTCCCACTGTAAATACCTGATGTTGGCCCTGCATTTCAATAACGCAGCGCTGGGGAATCACCAAACCATCTTTTATGTTATCTAATGTGGCTCTTACCCTGGCAAATTGACCCGGGATCAAAATCCTCTGAGGGTTTGGGAAAGAAACCTGGAGGAGAAGTGTTCCGGTTGTTGGATCAACCTGTCGGTCGGAGAAGTCGAACTTACCTGGATACTCATAAACAGATCCATCTGCCAGGATTAGTTGGATATTCGTCCTTTCATTAGTTCTGTCAGCATTTTTGACGCTTTCGGTCTTTTCCAATTCAGAGGCTACCATCCGTGCCAATCTTATATACTTTGTCTCAGAAATAGAGAATCTTACCTGAATTGTATCAACCCTTGAAACCGCATTCAGCACTACGGGATTTGGAGACTTACCGACAAAGTCACCAACCTTGGCTTCAGTTTTTCCGATCAAACCGTCAATCGGAGATTTAACCCTGCAATAGCTGAGCTCGATCTCTGCATACCTGAGTGCGGCCAGATCAGCATCCAACCTTGCCTGGGCTGCTTCATGTTGGGCTTCGGCAGCATCAAGATCACTTTGGGCAACCGCATTTATCTTGGCCAGAGGCCTTATTCTGTCCAGATCGCTTTTGGCGAGAGCCAGGCTTGTTCTTGCTGCGGCTACATGGCCTTGTTTTTCAGCAACCTTAGCTTTGAAAGGTTCAGGATCAATTGAATAGAGGAGCTGCCCTTTCTTTACGAATGATCCTTCTTTAAAATGAAGTCCCACCAGAAAACCTTCAACCCTGGCTCTTATCGCGATATCGAAATACCCATAGGTTTGACCAACAAAATCATTTAAGATTGGCACTTCCTTCTGAATGGCTTCAATCACAGGGATGTCGAGAATAAGTTTAGGTGGTTGCTTTTCTTTCCCGCAGGAGAAAATAAAAAGTAAGGTAAAAGCTAGAAAAAATGATTTAGTATGGGTGGCTTTTTCCATGCTGAAAAAATGCTCTTTTTTGAATTGGTGAAACTATTAATTTTTGGTTCAACAAAATCCTTATCCTAAACAATTTTATTGTGCTACTAAGAGCACTTTTAATAACCGCCATTTTTATCCTTTGTACTCATCGGCTTCATTCCTGGGGCCAGACCGGCCATAGGGTGGTAGGGGAGATC
>JANQSY010000074.1 GCA_028279065.1 Cytophagales bacterium | reverse complement strand
ATTCTATATGTTCGTGTTATGCATTTATATTGATAATCAGGGTCTATGGCCGATCCTACGAGGTCCGGATAATGTAAGCCTTCCCAGTAATCTTTTACCTGTACGCTGAAAGTATTATTGTTATTGTCACCCATAATAACACTGAAGTTCTTTCTAGTATCAAGTGGGTTTGCCGCGGCATTACCATGCACCTGACAAACTCTAAAACTCAGATGAGAATAAGATGTTACATCCTGAGCCGGAAAATTCAATTCCAGCTGATTCGTGGAGCCATCCCAATTCAGAATAAGCCCTTCACTCTGGTTATAAAAATGCTCAATAGGGTTGTTTAACATTTTATCATCGAAGGAGGCCAGACTAGTCCCATCATTCATTCCGCCAAGATTGTTAGCATCAGCCGTGCCCAAGGGGCTGCCATCGTCTATGTTAAGAAACTCATTGGAAAGATATTGCATATAGTAATTCACGGAATTGACCTTTTTGGAACCGGTTAAGTAATCGGGCCAGTCAAACCGGTTATTTCCCCTCACATGCTTGTCTAAAAATGCATTAAACAGACCCTGAGAAATTTCATGGTGTTCATCTCGTGAGATCTCTTCGTCTTCCCACATATAATCGATATCATCGGTGAAATGGAAATGGTTTGCGCCATGGATCTCGGCAAATACCTTGTCAGCCAGACGGACTCCTTCATTCCATATTTTGATACCCGGTCCGCTTTCGAGGTCTCCATCCCATGTTCCATACAGGGAGACATGTGGAACTTCGACCTGGACAGGATCAGTGAAAGCGTCTACCGGTGAAATTGTGCCCAATGCCAAAATAGGCAGGGGAGAGCTTAAGTTCTGATTTTCATTTACGGCATAAATAGCTCCGCCACCGCCTCTGGAGTGTCCTATTAAAGCGATCTTGTCCACATCGATCTTGTCATGGAATATTGAAGTCCCGTCTCCATTAAGGTCAATGACATATTGCGCCGCATGCAAGAACAACTCTCCTCTGTGTGGGATACCGGCTTCATACTCCCACTGAAGACCTTCAATAACATCGAAATTCACGGAAATACATATGTAGCCCCAGGATGCCAGGTGGTACATTAAATTGGTCATACCCAGATAATTGTCTTCGGTCAGGGTATATCGGCCATGACCAAAGACGACGATTGGATGTAATTTTTCCGCTACTTGGATATTCTCATAATTGACATCTTCTTCGTCAATGACAGCTTGAATCGCATCCTCATCATAGGAGGGATAGTAGATCCTGGCTATAAATGGCACGTCCTGACTACCCGGCATTTCTGCTTGCATGGTATATGTTTCATCGGCGGGAACATCCGAATAACCAATGAGGGCGAAGTTTTGTGTGTCTGGTGTGCAATCGCATGAGCTTAATAGCCAAGCAACTGCTAAAAGGGGAACTAAGATTCTCAACATGGCAGTATTCATAGCTCATGCTATAATACAAAAAAAAACTATTAAATAACAATGAGCTAATAAAAATACGAGTATAAAATTAGCTCCTGAAGATCTTATCTAATTCCTAAGAATCGCACTATACAAACGTTCAAGCGCCTGGTTGGCAAGGGCGTCGGTCTTGTGATCGCTCGGAGGGATAAGATTAGTATCAGGTAGAGAAGACAAGGAGTCCGGAGTATTCGGGACTGGCTGTAGCTTGTGGTAATCATCGCATCAGAAAAATCCCGATAAATAGGTATTTGCACTGATTTACGATTGGTGTATATTGACAATTCTGCTATGAAAAAGAGCCGGCTAATTATTCAGTTCAGACCAATCCTTGGAGAACAAGCATTTCCTGAGTTCTTGAAATCGGAAATAAATAGCTGGGATCAAGCAGATATGTTGACCAAGGCAATTGAGTTTTATAACTACACAACGAGGGGAGTTATAAAACAAGGTTGGGGCAAGCAGCTTGATTTTAATACACTGGACAAGAATATAAGGTTCTTAAGGTATGGCTACAACAAGTCACTTCAAGCTCTCTTTCACTCTTTCTACCTCCAGCCACCAAAGGTTTTTCAAAGTTACTATAGGAAAGAGGAGTTTCTCTACAGTTATGGAAAGCAAAAGGTAAACCCCGACCTATTTGACAAAGCACATAGGGCCAGATACACGATTAGAGTCTTTATTTCTTCCATGTTTAGGACGCAGAGTTTCATCGAAGGCAGAAAAGAAAAAAAGAAGTTCTCGGGGATTAAATTGGAAGGTTTCCCCAAACTCCTAAACGATATCCGATCTCGGTTTCATCAGCTGCTTCTTAATGAGGAAATTTTTGGTGCACCGATTTCCGCCAGTGCTGATTTTGATTTTAGCGAGCCTTTTGATTTCTCAGCATTTCTGTACAGGCATGTAGCCGGGATCAATGTGGCGGATGCATCCTATGGGCTACCATTGGAGATGGTTGAATTGAAGCGGCTAATTGACAAAATAGAAATTAAATTGAGTGCAGTTCATCGAAAATCCTCAGCCAAGGCTGCAAACTCATTCTTTCAACGGGTAGCCAAGAATCTTGATCTGTTAGAAGCCTATTTCACAAAACGGCAAGGTCCTGATTTTGATACTTTCGGCTTGATCTGGGCACTGGCTTTGATCTACACTCTGAGGGTCTATTTGGTGCAGATAAAATTACGTGTCCTTCAGTCCAGTTATCCTGTATTCAATTTCTACGATACCACCAAGCTGAACTCACATATTGGTATTTGCCTTTGGGAGGCACTTTCTGGCAGGCAAGTAGTTACTCCCTCTTTACCCGGCTTCCTTGACATGGATTCTTCCACAAGAAACTATTATGAGGCAAAGAGTAAATACGAAGAACAGGACAAAACCAATGGATACATCATTAGAACCAGCCGAGAAGAGGGAGCTCTAACGGGGGCTTTGCGAGACAATCTGGTCTATGCCAGACACAATATCCTGGGGTTGAGATCAACGAAAGTCGGAAAAGGGGAGCTGCCTGTAAGCGCATCGCTTATTGATATCGAGAATTTGATCAGCGACTTTCTGCAATATCCGATCATTTTAAGATCCAACCATCCAGTATCTGGTCGAAATGGAAAGAAGAGTAAGAAAGGGGCCGATAGGTTCACTTTTGAGAACATTGGCCTTTTAGAGTTTAAGGACCGGATCGAGAACCGAAATCCAGTAATGTTAAGAGGTAGTGGAGAGGAGGGCGTACATTTAACTGAGCTAGATTCTAACTACTATCGGATAACGAATATTATCCCAAATCCTGTATCCCTTCTGAATTTTGGTAACAGCTTTAGTACTCAGCTATATTTTTTTGTTGCCAGCAAATTGCTAAAAATGGCCTCAGATCAATTTGGACTAGCAGAGTTTTACCTGGATCAGTGGCTAAATGCTGACCAATCCAAAATAAGCGAGTACAGAGAGAGGCTGAGGATGTTTGAAAGAAAATATCCACCAGGGTATAAGGCGTTCCTGAATGTTAAACTCAAGCTGCAAAGATTAGTGGAGTTTAACAGATTCGTGCTGACAGCCGGTTCCTATCTCCATGGCGGAAGTTTCCCCCCGCATAAAACGCATAGGGATGGAAGACATTTTGATATTAGTATGGGCCCAAACCTCATACCATGGAGAACGACTTCTCTTGGCAAAACACTAGGTGAGGTATACAAGTACCTGAAAGAAAAAAAGGGAACCGGATTGGACCTTCTAAAGGACAAGGTACCTGGTACCATTTACAAAGTTGAACGGATCCCAGGTGATGTCACACGTGAGCGAGTTCCTGTCATTGATCACAATTTCATGCGCAAACGAGTTGATGAAGTGGGATCGAAATTAACCGAAGTGGATGTAAGTAACACCCATAACGGAGAATCGATTCAGAAAGACGTTGATGGGGATGCGATGGGTAGTCATATTAAGAAGCTATATGGCAGCCCTCATTTTCAGTCAGAGGATGACGCAGAGCTCGGACATATAGGTACCCTGGCCATCCTGCTATCCTTTCCAACCAGAATAGTATATGCTTCCCCGATAGTGATCTTTCGAGGACTGAGGAGTGTTAAAAAAGCGATGCAGTACCTTGAAGGAGAAAACTTATTTCTTGAGGACTTTGACGTAGAAAAGAAAGAGCAACTGGAAGAAAGAATTGAGGAATTGATCAAATGTATGGACGTCGCCTTTTTACCAAGCGATCATCATCATCATTGGCACTTGTATTATCCGGAACTGAATCCCGATGTCATGGTCTTCAATTCCAAGAAAAAGAAGTATGTGGAAAGCAAGTGTAAGAAATTACAGCGTCACGAGGTTCGTCTTGAATTAGTCGCTCCCATATGGCTTTTGCTTGACATCGATCTTTCAGAATTTCTTGAATATCTGAGAATCTACGAGAAACAGCACATAGTGGACCATTCAATGCCTGAATCCAAACAACTGGCGGAAGTCATTTTGTTTGTTGAGCAATATGAAAAACTAAGAGCCAAAAGGAGCTCAAACAAAGAGGCCAAGGAACTCTCAGAAAGGATTCTTTTCAAGCTTTTCAATCCGCATATCATGAACGGAACTCTTGACAAGGATGCTGAAACCGGTGTTGAGTTGGCCCCTGCAGTCAACCATCGGCTTGACCGGGAGCTACTGAAAAGGAGTAACAAGATCAAAGATCATATTAAGCGTGTGAGAAAAGAATTGGAGAATATCGAACCTGGAGATCAGGAAGAGGAGAATAAACTAAGGCAATGGATCCAGAATTTGCATGAAGAAGCAGAAATCGATGATTCAGAGGAAGATGCCTTGGAACAAAACGATGCTGAACAATTTAGAAAGTTCGAAATAGAACTATTAGAGAACATAAACCCCGTATAAAATAAAAAGTCATGGCAGGAACAAAAGATGAAACCACAGATTTATTTAAGTTTTTAAGTATCAGAGACTATGCGGTAAGTCACGATCCGTCGGCTGTCAGAATAATAGACGGAGAAAGACCTACCACCGCTCGGGATCTTGTTATCAAAAGCTCGCGAGCAATCGAAAAGGAAAAGGAAGAACAAGTGGACGGCAAATCCACCGGGAAAAACAAGGCGGGTAAAAAGAGAATCCGCAATTCAGGAGGATTGCTGAAAAAGCTATATGATGCCAAAAAGGATCTTAACGAAACATACATTGCAATCTGCTCCCCACTTGCCGAGGCTGAAAAAAAACTTCGGATTACCGAACCCAAGAACTTCAAAGAGCTGCACCACAAAAGAAATGACTCTATGGATCAATGCATTGTCAAGCTAGGCAAATTGGTTTCTCGAAATAAAAAGAAAAAGAAGAATCTTATTCAAAAGAGTTTTCCAGAAGATTTCCAGAAGATCAAAACGGAATTATCCAATAACCGACCCAATGTATTAGACAAGATCTTGAGAGGATTGATACCAGCGATTGTTGAGGATGTCATCTTACTTGAATATGTACTTCCGGAGAATTTGGTTATGAGGGACGATGCCATAAGAATGCTTAAACTTTTAGCTATCACGGACAAGCGGTATGAAAAAACAAAAAATTACAAGGAGGCGCTTGGCTCTATCGTGGTTGCTTTGGACAGATCCTTGGGTAAATCGCCAGGAATTCAGAACTCCCGGTTCAATAAAGATCTCAGATCCATGAGGCAGGATCTTCGCGATAAATTCAAATCAGGGCCTGATCCAAAAGCGCAATTAAAGGAGATAGAAGAAAAAGTAGAAGAGCTCGAATCTCTTTCGAAGAAGATCGAGGAAGCCCGCGACAAGGGAATTTTGGCTGTTCAACTATACGAAAAAACCAAGGCAACCAACGATGAGGGTAAAGGGAAAGGAAAAGCTGCCCGTATCAATGTCAAGGAAATTAATGGGATTGAACATGACACAAGAAAACTACCAAAGGCCCAACTCAATCTGCTGAAGAAGTACCTTCCAGGACATGAAGGACTATCTTACGAAGCGACTCAAACAAAATTGGCTGATAAGATCAGCGAGTGTAACAAACAAAGGATAGAGCTTATAAAAGAAGATTCCAGATGGATTCAGGTTGATGGATTGATGATCAAGAAGAGTTCATATTCAGGTTCTTCGAGCAATATTGTGCAGTATCCAATTTCAAACATGATCGATTATAGAAGTCGTTTTTACGTGGGTGTCGGTGATTTGAGAATCGTAAAGGAAAAGCTGAAAGATTATGAATTGGCGGATATCGGGCATATCGAGAATGTATTGGCGGGAACTGAGAAGGAGAAAAGACATAGAAGACTTGAATCGACAGAAATCGAAGAGACCTCGCTTTCCGAATACGAGGAAGAAACCGAAAGAGAAAATCAATCAACCACCAAAAATGAACTCGCTAATGAGGCTTCAAATACGGCTACACAAACTGCCAATGTTGAAGGAAGTTTGACCGTTGCAGGGTCCTATGGACCTTCGGTTTCATTTGAGGCTTCAGTCGGGGGAGGATTTACGTCTACCACCACTTCCTCAGCGAGCAGATCATCCTCTTTTGCTCAGGAGGTAATCTCTAAGACGGTTGAAAAGGTTAGAAGTCGTATCGTGGAACAGCGCAGGATCCGAAAACTCAGTGAAGTGGAGGAATCGAATCTTCATGCACTTCGAAATGCCTATCAGGGCGCCAAGCATATTCGAGGAATCTATCGTTGGTTGAACAAGATCACAGAAGCGACCATATACAATTATGGAGCCAGGCACATGTTTTCTTTCCATCTTCCCGAACCGGCTGCACATTATATATGGATGCATGAAAATGATAGCTCCAACATTGTGCAGGAACCGACACAGATTACCATTGATGCCGGTGATCTGACACCGTCCAACTACCAGGCCTATGTCAGACTCTGGGAAGCTACAGGCGTTCAGGGCCCACCCGAGAAATATCACACCGCCTCTAAATCATTTGCCTCAGAGCAGTCCTCACAAGAGAATCAAACATTCCATAAGACCGGATTTATAAAAATCCCCGATGGGTATAGAGCAAATGCCTTTGATGTAATGCTCGATTATAGTTTTTGGGACAATAGTAGTGGCGCAGAGGCACGATGGGCCTTGGATCGCCATTGGGGTGGTGGTGCCACAAATTATAATGTTAGGAATTCCCGCACATGGAATGTTGACTTAAAAAAAGGATTCGTTCCCTACATGGCATACTTTTTTGACGCGAAGGATTTCGGTGGGTACTTTAATCTGCACTGTGAACTGATGAATGGAGCCAAATCGGTGCATGACTGGCGAAACACGACCTTTGATGCCATCCAGGATGGTTACAGACGTCAATTGGCAGAATTTGAGGAAAAAATGTTGAGCAAAGGACCCGTACAGGGAAGTAATCCCTTAAGCAATCAATTAACGATTCGCAATGAATTGAAAAGATACTGCATGTCCCTGTTCTTGGGGATAGATTATGGAGGTTTCAACGGTTTTCTGAGCGAAGACCCGACCAGTCCCCTGTACTGGAAGTTGAACATTTCAGATGGATTGCAAATGGTTGGCAAACTGGTCAATTTCTTTGAGCGGGCTTTTGAATGGGAAAATATGACCTATTTGTTCTACCCTTATTATCATGGCAGGAGAGGGGAATGGAGCAAGAGGGTTCTTGGGTATGAAGATGCAGATCCTCTTATGGCTTCCTTCTTACGTGCAGGACATGCAAAGGTCCTTGTGCCCGCCCGTCCGGAACTTGCAGAACTCTTAATCGAATTTGCACAAACGGGTGAGTTACCGATTTTCGATGAAGGGGGAGAAGAGAGAGTATTTACCGCAGACGATCACATACAGGAAATGATTGATGAAGTGAGAAGCAGAGGAGCGGACAATGTGCCAGGGGCCGTTCCCGACCCGGATGTCGAACCGTGGGAAGTAAAAGTCCCGAGTTCCTTGGTGCTACTTCAGGATTTAGACGAACTGAAGTTTCGGGATTTGTTGGGCAAAGATCCTGGTGATCCTAAGGAAACCCAAGTAGGTTTTCACAGTACCTATGAGGGTCCGGACCCCGAAACACCGGATGATGAGGAGTAAGAAAGGATGGTATAGGCGCGTAGATTTTCAATGAACCCGGATCGGGCTTGACCTTACTTGTCTTGATCTCAGGATCAGAAGGATAGAAAGCCCATACAGGAAATTGGATATGCCCACCTCAAATCCATGGGCGATCCTGATGAAATCGGGCATGTAATCGCTGGGTGGAATAAGGGGTGCAATACCCCCGATGATAGAAAATACAAGACCGGTGAATATGGCCTTGGTCAGTTTGTTGCCATGTAGGGTTCTATCGATGAGAATTGCTATCCCAACGAAAATGAATCCTCTGAAAAACATATTGGTGATGAAAAAGGTGATAAGAGAGGGCAGTTTCCCCTCATAGTACTCGCTGAATCCCGGGGTAAGGTTCTGCACCGTGATCCCGGCGGCAAGGTAAAAGACGATATACAGGAAATTAGCTGACAGGATACGGATGGTCCAACCCGATCCTTTTCTTAGCTGGAATGAAGCCTCTGTACTGATTTTCTTTTTCATACCCCCATGGATCCAGACGATCAGCAAGGATCCGAGCAGGGTATAGGGGATACTCAACAGCATGATCCTGCCGCTGATGGACCTGTCCATTACATTAAATATATAAGCCTCAATTATGACGTTGAAGTAGCCGATGACGTAGAAAACCAGGAAGGTCGAAAACCATAGCCTAAAGGAACTATTGCGATTATGGGCTATATAAAACCCCAGTATGCCTGATATCAGGAGATATGAAAGCAATTGCCAGGAATAAGTTATGATGTTCGTATCTCTACCTCCCAGCAGATCAAAGATCATAAGGAGGGCGGTCAGGGCTATAGCTGAAATAAGAGAGTAAAGGAGTTGCTTGGGTTTCATTCCTTAATGCTTAAGCTTGGTTTTTAACTGTTTGTAAGGTTGATCTAAGCCAGTTAATCTGGGTTTTCAGGGTCGCAATGCCTAATTCCACGGATAACCTCGCATGCAAGGGGAGGGCAGCCCCATCACCTTTCAGGTAGGCTTCCAATGATCTCGAATAGGTCTTGGATTGTTCCAGGAATGCCCCTAGAAAGGCTTCCTTTTCTTTCCGGGATACCAGATGATCCATGAAGGCAAATTTCAGGATCAGGACCTGCGACTCTTTTTCAACCATTGTAGGTGTAATAGGCTGAATGAGCCAATCCTTTAATGCTGTTTTTCCCCGGGCTGTGATCTCCAATATCCCTCCGACCTTGTTCTCAGAGTTAACCAGGCCCAGTTTTCGCAATTTTTTGGTGGCCGGATAGATGGACCCTGGACTGCTGCTGTAGTTGCCCATTGCTGTGGACTCAAAGACCATTCTAATGCCATAGGCCGTTTTGGGACCCGGAAGCAGCAATCCCAGGATGGCATAGTCGAGGGTTGTTATTCTCATTAATTAATACGAATCGTATCATAATGATAGTACTAATCGTATTAAAATCCAATTTCCGTGGAACCCATTTTTAGATCTAAGGTTTCAGAACCGCTTGGCTTCCTTGTCCATTCCGCTTTGTCCTGAAAGTCCGAAACATTGGTTATCTTCATAACAAAGTCACTATAGCTATGAAAAAATTGATCTATTTCTCAAGACTCTGTGTCTTCATTTCACTGGTATTTGTTTTGGGCTCCGGAAGCTGCCAAAATGACCCCCAACCTTCCAGATTGACTATTCCCAACGGTGGGGCTGTGGGGTCAGCCATCACCCTTGATCAGGTTGTGTTCTCAAAAACCAAAAATCCAAGCAATGTGTCCGGAAATGCCGTTGCTGAGATGGATCGGGGTAAGCACAAGCTGATCGCAACAATTGATGGAGCCGGGCCGGGTGTAAAATTCACATCCGCAACTGCCAGGCACCATAAGTCAACACCGAACGCAAGCGGATATGTGCAATTCAATGTGACCGGAGTTGGAGGAAATACCAATCTGAATTTTGAATTGACAAACGCCGAATGGATCATTATGCCGGTTGAGGCTTATCCTGTAGGAGGGGGAGCCGCCGTTGCCAACGCCAAGGTCAAGGCTTCTTTGAAGATCCGCTTAAACCCGGACCAGCGATCCGCCAACTTGGGAGCTATAGGAGTCGATGTGGCCTTCCAACCTGTTGGAGGCGCACCTAAATTGGAATATCAAGCCGTGCAGGGCAGGATATCAGCTAATGGCACCTTGCGGGCAACGGCCAACATAAAATCCGGGGCTACCTATACCATTAACATTGTTGCACAGGCCGAGGGTGAGGACATACCAGGTACGAACGGGTATATCGCAGGCATAATCTTAAAATACGGATCCATCAAAGTTTACAGCCCCTGATCCGGAGCGGTCAAAAAATTATCTTGAATAATGGATGGAATTTTTGATTTTCTTGCGAGGATCTGGGAACGCGTGTATGAATGGGCAATAAGCCCTGTCTTGCGGGCATTATACCAGGCTCCAAAAATTCATGTGGACGTGACCATGAAGTCTGTCAATGTTGTTAAGGCTACTCTGCATCACAATTTTTGCTTTTTGCAGCTGGGATTGGATGATGATGCAAGAAATGCCGGCTTTGCCATTTTCTTGACCTTAAGAGAGGCTCCTCGAATGGCCGGAACCCTGGAGTTTGTCCAGTTGATCATTCCGAATAGAACCCGCAGCCCGGGTCCTAATGGAAGCGATCAGATCAGAACATCCGGAGGGGAGAGGGTTTTGGATGGAGGAGATCCCTATAAGGGTAAGAGAAAACAAATTACACCACAAACCCCAGCCGGCGAAGATTTTACCATCAACGATACACCGGGTTCTGCCTGTGTTAAGTATTTACCCACCGGACAAGCGACCGGCGCTTATGAGAAGGTTTCGGCGGATGACAAATTCAGGGTATTTGTGATGTGGAAGCCTTCCGGAGGAGTAATGGCAGGAAGAAGGATCTCATTAGGCTACGTAGACTGGTTTTGGGCTGGTGAGGCTGAAATTGTAAACGACAATGAAGACTGTTCCTGCATTGCCAATACCGCTGCCAATATTACCGGCAAGTGGAAATTGACAACCCAACCCGGTGCCTATGGAAATACAAAAAAATATCCTTCAATGTATCACCAACCCAAGTATTCCAAGACGGTCGAAGATGTGCCCTGGAGGGACTTATAATAGTCTCTGGCCATAGAGCATGAGGAGGTGGAGACGTGAAGTTCATTGCTTCCTGGATCTACATCTGCACATCAAAGTCGGCCCGGACGGGTTCCGGGATCTCAGCCTTTTCAACCCCTATGGTCTCCAGCAGATCGATCTCGATGCCCCTGGAAATAGTTGAGATCGGGACATCGTTGGCCGAGCCTTCAAATGGATTTTCTCCAACCGTGCCGATTCGCTGCATGGTATTGAACACCCATGCGACCATGGCCGAGAAGGGGACCCCCAACCAGACAAAATAGGGAGCAAGGATTGGAAAAGTTTCCGAAAAGGAATTGCCCAGGTTGGCAAAGGAAGGGATAATGCCGAAGGGGAGAAGGAGAACGAAGGTATTTACAAAATCATAGCCAAGGGTAGCAAATTGTCTGGGGTAGGGGAAGTTCTTGATTCGTTCTGATTTGCCTTGATGAGTGATCAGCTCGGAGATCTTGGACTCCAGTTCCAGGTATGAGAACTCCCAGATCAGTCCTCTTTTCTTAAGGGCGGTTAAATGCCTGGATTGTAACCCCAGGACAGCTGTGGCCCGATTGGTTTTGCCTAAAACCTCCTGGTATTCTTCAGGAGACAACTGGCTTTTCAGATCCTCTTCCAGGGAGGTTTCCAATTCAGGGATGTGCAGAACATCCAGGTACTCCTGGTTTCTTTTGTTGCTACGAAAGGATTCCCAGGGCTTGATCTGTCGCATGGCATGGCGCAGGGAGGTCATCCAGGCGATATGTCTGAATACGATGGTCCGTTTGATATCGGTTAGTTCTTCTTCAGTAGCCGGGTCCTTGGCGTGTTCATTGTTGATCATATCCTTGATCATGATGGTAAACATCCTGGAGTCATTGACTATCCCGCCCCAGATCTTGCGGGCTTCCCAAAGCCGGCCGTAGACCGCATTGCTTTGAAATCCTATGAGGAAAAGT
>JANQSY010000073.1 GCA_028279065.1 Cytophagales bacterium | reverse complement strand
TTGGGAAAAAAGAATAAAACACCAATCCCAGCTTCAATTTTTCTGAAATAGATCAGCCTCTTCCTTGTTCAAATTCATATAAATCTGGGCAAAAGCTTTGCTTATTGCAGCAAAAAGGGATGATCATGAAAAATTTTAAAAACAATGCCGACGGAGGAGGAGGCATCTATGGCCTTGGCTTCGTAGGAGCAGCCATTTATTACATCAGCACAGCAAGTGGGTTCTGGATGGGGGTAGTTGGTTTGCTTAAATCAATAGTCTGGCCTGCTTTTTTGGTTTATGAAGCCTTTAAAGCCCTTGGAGCCTGATCAACTGATCGAATGGCTTCTTGAGGGGGATGTATCTCTCCAATATCAGACCCTCAAGGATCTAAAGGGTGAAATACATCCTGAAATCCAAAAACGAATATCTGAGGAGGGTTGGGGAAAACAATTCATCAAAAACAGGAATAAGGATGGCCATTGGGGACATAGCTTTTATCAACCTAAATGGACTTCTACCCACTATGTACTTCTGGATCTTAGAAATCTATGGTTTCCCCAAAATCATCCGGAAGTAAGGAAATCCATTGAGGTCCTGACCCAAAAGAACATCGGATGGGACGGGGGTATCAATCCAAACCGATCCAATCTTGCCAGCGATGTCTGCGTCAACGGAATGTTCCTGAATTATGCATGCTATTTTGGAGTGGAAGAAAAAGAGATCCGGTCCATTATTGACTTCCTGCTGGGGCAAATAATGAAGGATGGTGGATTCAATTGCATGTCAAACAGGTCCGGAGCGGTTCATAGCTCACTCCATTCCACCCTCACCACACTTGAGGGTCTATTTGAATACCTAAGGAACGGTTACACTTATAGGAAAAAGGAAATTGAGGAGGTGATCCGGACCGGGAATGAGTTCATCCTGCTTCATCGTTTGTTCCGGTCAGACCATACAGGTGAGGTGATCAACCCGGCATTCATCAAATTTCCTTTCCCTGGAAGATGGAGGTATGATATTTTAAGAGCAATGGACTATTTCCAATTCTCAAATCAGGAATGGGATCCAAGAATGAGAGACGCAATGGATATCATTATTGACAGGAGAGGCTCGGATAGAACCTGGAAGCTTAATTCAAAATACCCTGGACAGGTCTATTTCGAAATGGAGAAAGCCGGAAAACCAAGTCGATGGAATACCCTGAGAGCTTTGAGGATATTGAAACGGTATTCCCCTTTTCTCGATCTGGAATCAGATTTTTGAGATTATTTTCTTTAAAAGCTGGCTGTGGGGAGGATTTATTTAAAATCTTTGAAAGGAAATGAAGGCTCTATTTCCCTATCATCTTCTCCTTGTACTGTTGGCCGCGATTTCACTATCCTGCGGATCATCAGACAATCCACTTCAGCCTTCAAATGATAACATCATGGAGATAAGGGGCGCCGATCTTTCCAGCGTACCCTATATCAGAAACAAGGGTGTGGAGTACCTGAATGAAAACGGAAATATTGAAAATATACTTTCGGTTTTGGAGAGGTATTCAATGAATACTGTCAGGCTTAGGATATGGCATAGCCCCGGTGATGGAAATTCCGGCTTGAACCAGGTCAAGAATTTCGCTAATGAAGCAAGGTCATTTGGGATGAAGATACTCCTGGATGTCCATTACTCTGATACATGGGCAGATCCTGGTAATCAGACACCTCCCGAAAAATGGGATGGATTGAGTTATCCGGTATTGCTTGATTCGGTGTACGACTATACAAATAAACTAATGCTGGAGATCCAGCCTGACCTCATCCAGATCGGAAATGAGATCAATTCAGGAATTCTCTTTCCATATGGCGAATTTCCTGATAATGAAGATCAATTCCTGACCATCCTGGACACGGCTATTCATGCGGTTAGATCCCAGGACTCCTTATGCAAGATCATCCTTCATTTTGCGGGTTTTGAGGAATCGGATTGGTTCTTCGGAGTGGTTGATACCCTTGATTATGATGTGATGGCTTTGTCCTATTACCCGATCTGGCATGGTAAGGACCTGAACAGTCTAAGCGATGCAATCGCAGGTCTGGTTTCTGATTATGAAAGGCAGATCCTGATCGCCGAGACCGCATACCCCTTTACCTTGGACTGGAACGACCTTACAAATAATATAGTTGGACAAGAAGATCAGCTTATACTTCCTGATTACGAAGCCATCCCTATCGGTCAACGGAATTTTCTATCCAAAATTTTTGAGATCCTTGGGGATCAGCAGGAAGGTTTGGGTGTTTGTTACTGGGGAGGTGAAATGGTAGCCTATGATGGACCTGAGTCAACAAATGGATCGGATTGGGAGAACCAGGCCCTCTTTAGCTTTGAAAACAGGGCAGTTCCAGCAATACAGGTTTTCGATAATATTCTAAAATGAAGATAGCAGTAACATCAGCAAGCGGCCAGCTTGGATCTGAGATCTGCAAGGCCCTTATTAAAGAGGTCGGGCAGGAGAATGTAATAGGATTGGCAAGAACACCAGAAAAGGCAAAATGGCTTGGAATAGAGATCAGGCCAGGGGATTATGACAATGCTGCCGATTTCCTTTCAAGTCTAGAGGGGATAGACGCAGTGGTGATCCTTTCAGCCAATGGTGACCCGCAAAAACGCATTCCACAACATCGGAACATTATAGAGGGAGCAAAACAAAATGGGGTTAAGAAGATCGTTTACACCAGTATTTGTGGCTCAGACGAAGGAGATTCCTTTAGTCCTGTGGTTAAAAGCAACAGACAAACCGAGGAGGATATAAAATCCTCTGGACTGGATTGGGCCATTGGAAGGAATGGGCTCTATCTGGAACCGGACCTTGAGTACATTGGGAAATATATTGAAGAGGGAGGAATTAAGAACTGCGCCGGAGAGGGATTAAGCGCTTACACTACAAGGGAAGAGTTGGCCTCGGCTTATGCAAAAATGGCCATTGAGGAAAAACACAATGGTCTGACTTACAATATGGTTGGCGAGCCGATCACTCAATTTCAATTAGCCGAATTGATCAACAAGGTCTTCAATGTAGAATTGAATTACACTCCCATGAGTGTTGAGGATTACACAGAGGAGAGAAAAAAAGCTTTAGGGGATTTTCTTGGGACTATTATAGGTGGCATCTATGCAGGGATCCGGAATGGGTATTTCAATCCACCATCTGATTTTGAGAAGGCAGCGGGGAGACCGCACAAATCAACCGAAGAGATCATCAGAGAATATAAAGCAAAGCACAATGGCTGAGATGTTTCCGGAAAAGGGAATGGAGATCACAACCATCCTTGTGGTATCCAACATGGAAAAGTCAAAGAAGTTTTATCTGGATATCCTGGGAGGAGAGTTTTACAGGGAATATGGAGGCAGTTCCCTTGTATTGAAGTTTCTTGGTCATTGGATACTGTTGGTTACAGAAGGGGGACCTACCGAAGATAAGCCAGAGACATACTTTGTCCCTCCGGATGATCACAAAAGAACAAGCCATTCGTTTACCATCCGGGTAGAAGACTGTAAGGCTTCTTACGAGATCCTTAAGTCCCGTGGAGCAGTATTTATTACCCCTCCAAAGGATTGGGGTGGAGAGATCCGTTGTTTCTTTTCCGACCCGGATGGTCACCTCTTCGAGATCAGTCAGGCCGTTCCCTGACCGGCTTGATCTGCCGCTCACCCCAAATACGCATATTGTTGATTACAGGGTAAAGGCTCTTTCCTTTTTCAGAAATTGAGTACTCAACCTTTGGAGGGATCTGGGGAAACACCTTTCTATTAATAAACCCATCCGCCTCCAATTCTCTGAGCTGCCTGGATAGCATCTGTTTATTGATACCACGTATTGACCTGAGAAGAACCCCGAACCTGTTTATCCCCCCTGCGATCCTGTAAATAATAATAGGTTTCCATTTCCCACCAATTTCTTTCATGAAAATGGTCACGGGACAAGTCTCTTCCTGGGAAATAGCACTCAAAACTATTTTTTGCAAAAGTATGAAATATTAAACTAGTAATTTTTTCTATAATAGGCTAAATTTACTGACTATAATATGAATGCTTCAGATAAGAAATGATCGTTTCAATCACCAGGCTAAAACTCAGATCGGCTTGGAAGCTTGGAAGCTTCATGTCCTATACAGCCAAGGCGGTTCAACAGCTCAATAAATCCAAATGCGTGAACTTCAAGGCCAACATTGGCCTTACCGATCACTACACCTTATCCATTTGGGAGAACAGGAAGGATATGTTGGAATTCAGCAGATCAGGGGATCATGCCAAGGCGGTCAAAAATGCAAGAAGGATTGCTTCAGAAATACGGATCTATGAAATGGAAGGAAACGAATTCCCGAACTGGAAGACCGCAAAATCCCTGGTGAACGAAAAAGGAAAACGCATCGAGTACAAATAGGGTTTCTCGTAGAACGACATATTGAAAAACACAATCATTGAACAAAAGCAAAAATCATGAGCGAAAAGAAGATCTGGTTTATTACAGGAGTATCTACAGGCCTCGGGAGATCCCTGGCAGAAGAGGTGATCAACGCAGGGGACTATGTCATTGGCACTTTCCGTCAAGAGGAACAGAGGGCTTCATTTGAAAAGGAATTTGAAGGAAAAGCTGAAGGCGTTATCCTGGATGTTACCAATAAACATCAGATCGATCAGGTGGTTAGCGAATGTCTCCACACCCATTCAAGGATAGATGTCCTGGTAAACAATGCGGGATTTGGGTATGTCGGAGCCATAGAAGAGGCTGAGGATCAAGATATCAGAATGGTCATTGAAACGAATCTTATAGGTGCATTGAATGTGACCAGGGCCTTCCTTTCTCAATTCAGAAAACAGGGATCCGGAAACATCCTTCAGTTATCCTCCGCCTCAGGTATTCGTGCCAATCCTGGATTTGGGATCTATAACGCTAGCAAGTTTGGATTGGAAGGATTCAGTGAAGCCCTGGCGCTGGAATTAAGACCATTGGGGATCTGGGTTACCATAGTTGAACCCGGACCCTTTCGAACTAAATTCGCCGGAAGCAGCCTAAAGACCGCACCAAAAAGAATTGAAGATTATGATGAGTCCGCAGGGAAATTCAGGGACCTGATCTTAGGTGGGGATGGAAAGCAGGAAGGGGATCCGGTCAAGGCCTCAAAGGCCATGATCAATATTGTTAATTCTGACAATCCACCCCTAAGATTGATCCTGGGCAAGGTAGCGGTCCAATCGGTTCAAGCCAAGATAGATAGTCTACAATCCGACCTGGATGCTTATAGGACCATTAGTGAATCTGTAGTTTATTAATTCACCCATCCTAAGAAACAAAGTCTGACTCCTGTCAGCCCAAAAAATGGATTGAGTCATATCAATCCAGGGAATTTTTTTCCAATATTGGCCCTTCATTGAGCTCCCGCTCAATGACCCAAATATTGAATAAGAAGACATCCATGGATCATAGGGTATTGAACTTCTCCGCAGGACCGGCAGTATTACCGGAATCCGTTCTAAAAAAAGCTGCCTCGGAAATGCTGGATTACAAGGGTTCCGGAATGTCCGTGATGGAATTAAGCCACCGTTCTACATGGTTTCAGGACATAATGGATGAAGCCCAGCAGCTTTTAAGGGACCTGCTTTCCATACCTGATACCTATTCCGTATTGTTCGTTCAGGGTGGAGCTTCCACTCAGTTCTACATGGTACCGGCCAATCTGATGAATCCCAGCGGCAAAATGGATTACGTCAATACAGGAGCATGGTCCAAAAAAGCCATAGCAGAGGCAAAAATGATGGGAGATGTTAACGTGGTGGCTGATTCATCCGACAAGACCTTCTCCTATATCCCGGAGGTCGATCCCCAAAAGGTCCGCAAGGATTCAAGCTATCTACATATCACTACCAACAATACTATCTACGGAACCCGATTTGACGATCCACCTGGAGTTGAAATTCCGCTGGTTTCCGATATGTCCTCCTGCATCCTGTCGGAGAGGATCAATGTCGCAGATTATGCCTTGATCTACGCCGGAGCCCAAAAGAATATCGGACCCTCAGGGGTAACCACAGTTATTGTAAAGAAGGACCTGATCGGAAAGAATCAGGATATTCCTACCATGCTAGATTACAAGACCCATGAGGAGGCGGGATCTATGTACAACACCCCTCCTACCTATGCCATCTATATCATGAAGCTGGTCTTCGAAAACCTGGTCAGAATGGGCGGGGTCGGGGCAATGGAAGAGAACAATAAGAAAAAAGCTTCATTGGTCTATGATGCTATAGATAGCTCAAAGCTTTTCAAGGCCCATGTAGAAAATGAAAAGGACAGGTCCCTGATGAATATTCCCTTTTTCAGCGATTCAGATGAAATCAATAAGGCATTTTTGAAAGAAGCCGAAGAAATGGGAATGGTCAATCTTAAGGGACATCGCTCTGTTGGGGGGATGAGGGCAAGCATATATAATGCGATGCCATTGGAAGGGTGTCAAAGATTAGCAGCTTTTATTCAGGATTTCGATAATAAAAATTCCTAGTTACCATGCGAACCATTCTGATAGCTACAGAAAAGCCATTTGCAAAAGAAGCGATCCAGCGTATCCAGGCTGAAATAAATGTGAATGAGGGATTTGAACTAAAGCTTCTCGAGCGCTACGAGAATGAGCAGGAACTGATCAATGCCATTAAGGATGTAGATGCCCTCATCATCAGAAGCGATAAGATCAACGGCAATGTAATGGAGGCAGCAAAAAACCTTAAAATAATCGTTAGAGCAGGGGCGGGAGTTGACAATGTAGATCTTGATGAAGCCAGCAAGAATGAAATCGTCGTTATGAATACTCCTGGGCAAAATGCAAATGCGGTTGCAGAACTGGCCTTCGGGTTGATGCTGGGTTTGATCCGTCATAAGTACAATGGCATGCCGGGTACGGAACTAAAGGATAAGAAGATCGCTTTACATGGCTTTGGGAATATCGGACGGAGGCTGTCACTAATAGCAAAGGGATTTGGTATGCAGGTATTTGCCTATGATCCGTTTATCGCCCAGGCTGAAATAGGCAATTACGGAGTATTGAGCTGTAGCACCCTTGAAGAGCTTTACAGGGTTGGGGATTTTATCACCATTAACATTCCCGCTACCTCTGAGACCGCTGGTATCATCAATTACGAACTGCTTTCAAAAACAAAGAAAAACGCTTTCCTTGTTAACACGGCAAGAAAGGAATTGGTGGATGAAGAAGGATTAAAAAGGATTTTAGAAGAACGGCCAAAGTATATGTACGCCTCCGATGTGGCCCCATCTTGCAAGGAAGAACTTGAAAAAAGCTTTCCGGATCAAACCCTTTTTACCACCAAAAAGATGGGTGCCCAAACCGCCGAAGCAAATATCAATGCGGGAATAGCCGCAGTAAAGCAGATCATTCGATTCTTCAATATGGGTGATCATACTTTCAAGGTCAACTGAAACCCATTTTATCTGCCTTATCCCTAAATTGAGGGAATGGAAGACAGAAGCAAGCCTATAGTCGTTAGCCAAACTTTTGACGTTCCAAGGTCTACCCTTTGGAAAGCGATAACCGAACAGGATCAACTTGTAAAATGGTTCTTCAAGGAAATTCCGGAATTCGAGGCCGTGGTAGGATTTTCCACCAGGTTTAATGTGGATGCCGGCGAAAGGCAGTTCATGCATCTTTGGAAGATCTTGGAAGTGGAAGAAGAAAAGAGGATAGTCTATGACTGGAGCTATGAGGAATATCCTGGAAAGGGAAAAGTCATTTTTGAGATATCTGGAGAAGACAAAAATTCTGAACTAGTGCTCACCAACGAAGGGTTGGATTCATTCCCCGCTGAGATCCCTGAGTTTAGCAAGGAAGCTTGTGTAGGTGGCTGGGAGTACTTCATTAAAGGTCGATTAAGAGAGTACCTAAGGAAATGATCCAAGAGGTATAGATGCAACCATTCCCTTCGAAAGATCATCTTCCATGAAACCTTTGATGAAAAGAACATCTTTGGGTCTCAGATGGTCAAGGGTTTGGCATAGTTGCATTAGATGCTTAAACACTACTTAAAAAGCACTCTGCGGAACCTTAAGAAGAATCTGGGTTTCGTGGCAGTAAATGTCCTTGGACTGGGCACCGCTCTTTCATGTTGTATCGTAGCCTTCCTGAACTGGAATTTCAATCAGAATTTTGATAGCAATCACAAACAGGCAGATGAGATCTATCGGATCGCCTATGTCAGGATCACAAATGGGGAACCAATAAAGAATGGAAACTCCCCCTTGCCTCTGGGCAGTATAGTCCGCCAGAACATTGAAAAAGTGGATCAGGTAGCCAGGCTCTACCCTACTGGTGGCAACTTCAAATTTGATCAGAATATCTTCAGATCCTCCTTGGCAGGAGTGGATCCTGAGTTCTTTCAGTTCTTTGATTTCAAGACACTCAAAGGAGATCTTCATTCGATCCGGGATAAAAGAGCTATAGTGATCAGTGATGAACTTCAGAGCAAGCACTTCCCGGACGACCCCGATCCGGTCGGCAAAACTCTCACTTATATTCAGGGAGAAAAAAAGATCGATTTTATAATTAGAGGGGTCTTCGAAGTTCAACCCCAGAATTCGAGTTTCTATGATAACGATGCTTACTTCAATTATGAGAATATCCTTGAAATAAGGGGGTGGAAGGATAATAATTGGGCCCGGTTCAATTCAACTTTCCTAAGAATTAAAGAACCATCAAGAGTTTCTGAGATCGAAAGCCTTTTGCAAGCCTACAAGGAGATCCAAAATAAGTCTAAGCCTGATTATAAGGTGGATAAGTTCTTTTTGGATCCTTTCAAGGGAATGGCTGTTCGCGCTCAAAAAGAAGAATTTTGGAACCATTGGTTCAACAACAGCCTGCCCACTCCTGCATCGATCTCACCAATAATTATGGCCTTTCTCATCCTCATGATCGCCTGCTTTAATTTCACCAATACCTCCATCGCGATATCAAACAGAAGGGTCAAAGAGATCGGTGTAAGAAAGGTTCATGGGGCAGTGAAAAGGCAATTGGTTTGGCAGTTCCTTGGTGAAAACATGCTGCTATGCTTTCTTTCCATTTTGATCGCTTTGTTGCTCTCTGCTTGGCTGGTGCCACAATACAGTTCGATGTGGGCATTCCTGGACCTAAGTCTCAACCCTTTTAGCGATGTAGATCTGGTCGCTTTTCTGTTCCTCCTTTTGATCTTTACCGCACTGGTTGCAGGATCCTATCCTGCATTTTACATCAGCAGCTTTCAACCCAGCGCTATTTTCAGGGGAACAGTAAAATTTAGTGGGACAAACCCTCTTACCAGGGTCTTGCTAACCCTTCAGTTCACCATTTCACTTATTTCTTTGATCTGTGGTTTTGTGTTTTATCAAAATGCCATATACCAGGAGAAATTCGATCTGGGTTTTGACAAGGAAACCGTGGTCTATGCAAATGTGAAAAATCAGGCAGGGTTTAATGCCTTCAAAAGCGAATTGGAAAAGAATCCAAGGGTTTTGAGCATCAGTGGATCCAGGCACAGCGTAAGCGGTTCCTGGTACACCGACCCTATAAAGGTTCAGAATCGCGAATATGATGTAGATCTGATGGACATAGGTCACGATTACCTGAATTCCATTGGAGCGAAGATCCAACTAGGGAGGGATTTCATCCCAAAAAGTATTCAGGATGCAGAGAATTCGGTCATCGTAAATGAGGTGTTGGTTAAAACGCTTGATTGGAAAGATCCGATAGGGAAGAGATTGCTTCTTAAAGACAGTTTCAACCTTGAGGTCATAGGAGTTGTAAAAGACATGTACATGTCAGGAGCCCTTTGGAGCCCCATAGATCCAATGCTGTTAAGGTATTCACTCCCCGAAGATTACCGCTATATCACAGTCAGGACCAAGGTCGAGAATCTGGCAAAGGTCAAAGAGGACATGGACAAGATCTGGAAGGAATATTTCCCTGATGAATTATCAACTGTAAGATTTATGAATGAGCAGGGAGCTTCTGCTGCTGAGGTAAATCACAACATCAAGATCATGTTCCTCTTCCTGGCTATCATAGCTGTTTTGCTTTCCAGTATCGGGCAATTTAGTCTTGTCACTCTTAATCTGAAGAAGAGGCAAAAAGAGATCGGGGTCAGGAAGATCGTAGGGGCATCAAGCCTACAAATAACAAAAAGGATAAGCCGGGAATTCTTTATAATACTGATCATAGCATCGGTGCTTGGTGCAGGGGCAGGGGTATTTCTGGCTAACCTTCTCATGTCAAGTATTTGGGCTTACCATGTCGATGTGGGCTTAGCGGTGATTTTATTCTCCATTGGAATTTTATTCCTGATCGGAGCTTTTACAGTAGCAAGAAAGATTTACCAGGCGGCTTCCATCAACCCGGCGGTCTTTATTCATTCCGAGTAAAATCCAGACTACCCATTGCTAAAGGGAATTATCTTTTAACCTTTGGCTCTTTCTATTCAAATGGCCAGAGTAATTTCCTTGTTTTTTCTTTCGATGGCATTGATGCTATCCTGTTCCCAGGAAAAGGAAGCCGAAGCAACTTTTTCATTTAATCTCAAACAACTAAGTGATAAGGATTATCCTGATAACCCAGATATAGGATTTAGGAGCGGGGATTACGGGGAACTTGATCTGAAATTCGGACAGGTGGTTAAATCGGATACAGGATTTGACCTCATTGTGGTTTCAAATAGCGGAGCAGATACCATTGCCTTTCATTCCCTGGTCATCGAGGAATTTATCCCAACCATTCCAAAATACGTCCAAGGGAAGGAATATCTGGAACATATTTCTTTGATCAACCAGGAATGGAACCGGAATCAGGTAAAGTTTAGTAAAGGCCAATTCTATACCACATATGAAAGAATTGTGAGAGCGGATATTGCTCGGAACTGCCTGAACTCCTACCTCTGGGAAATGATCCTTTACTCTGAAGAAGACGGAAAGGCTCTTCCCTACGACCATGTCTGGTTCAATTTTCCAGGTGAGTTATACCGGGAGCTTTTTGAAGAAAAGAATGGGGTTCCATTTTCAAACTACCGGAAGCCACTTGAGAACTGGATCGATCCGGAAAGCAAATTCATTGACCTCAACTCTTTTAGATCCGTGGAAATGGAACTTGAGGTCAGCTTTTCCGACCATTCAGATAAAATGTATCCGGTTTCAGGTGAAAGGCTTAGGAAGCTCAAAGAGATTATCTCGCCATCGGAATTTCAAACTATGCGAGAACTCCAATCCGACAGCACCAGCTTCGCTACATTCAGTCCCCCGGGGATCTATGATCGAACAGACCCTCGGCTCACTGAGCTGGGAAGAATATTCAAGCTCGATTCCGCCTTTGTTAATCGGATCAAAAGCAGGAATAATGATCAGGCCCTAATTGAGATCGGAATGATCTTCTCAGATAAAGCAGACAGGACAAAAACCAAGCTCATTTTGGGTGGATTAGATCCTGATCTATTTCCTTCCCTTAAAGAAGACGAAGCTAATATGGGTTGGAAAACCTCAATGGGAATCGGGAATCACTCTTTCTATGAGAGCTATGACGAACAACGAAATAAGAAGACACTTTCGAGTCCATACTATGGATTGTTGTTAGATGAAAGTGATAAATGGTTGGACAGTCACAAGGTTGGGATCGATGGGCCATTGATCCATTTGGATGCTCATGACAAACAAAAATTGAATATTTGGTTGTTGTCTTTTGAGAGGCATGCACTGGTCGGTCATTATGTGATCAAGCTTCAGGATAGTTTAAATCTATAAAGTCTCAATATCCCAAGCCGCTCGAAAACAGAAGTATCCCCATTTTCATGAGCGGAAGTGTTTACATTTAAAATGTGATTATATTTAACCCACGTTCCTTTGATGGGGCGATTTTTACAGGTTATAAAATTTACCGATCTAAAACATTTCAATTTTTCACTAACACTTTTTTTTCATGAACATTTTTGTAGCAAACCTGGAATACTCAGTCCAGGAAGATGATCTCAGAGCACTTTTCGAAGGACATGGACAGGTTGACTCTGTTACCATCATTAAGGACAAATTCTCTGGTCGTTCCAAAGGATTTGGTTTCGTTGAGATGCCAAATGAGGAAGAGGCTTTAGCCGCGATTGACCAATTGAACGAGTCCGAAAACAAAGGAAGGAACATGGTCGTAAAAAAAGCACGACCGAAAGACGAGTAGATACCAAATCTTAAGATTTTTTTGCCACGGCTTCCTAAAAAGGAAGCCGTTTTTTTGTCAATTTTTCTTCTGATGAATGCCATTTTTCCTTGAGAGACTTTTTTGAAAATTCGTTTCCAAAATGAAAGAGATGGCATCAAACCAGATCAATTTGATCGAAACAGACCCAGACAATATTGGCAAAAAAAGCCTCTATTGCATTTTGGATACCAAATCAAATGGTTTCCAGGAAAAGAAAGCCTGGTATCAAAAGCAGCACAAAAATGGCCTGAGGTTGGTGACCGCTGAGGACGAAAAGGGAAAGCAGCTGGGCTTTATCGAGTATGCCCCTGCAGAACACGCCTGGAGGCCAGTTGCAGCGGTTAATTTCCTCTTCATTCATTGCATTATGGTCAAGTCAAAAAAAGACAGGGCTTCGGGTGTAGGCAATGCTTTGATCGGGTACTGTGAAAAAGCAGCAAGGGACCTAAAAAAGGCAGGAGTCTGCACTTTCACGAGTAATGGATCCTGGTTGGCTGATTCGAAGATCTTTAAACAAAGGGGCTATCAAGTTTCTGATACAAAGGGCAGATTCGAACTAATGTATTTCCCATTCGACAAAGCAACTCCGAAACCCAAGATCAACAATTGGGAGGAAAATCTGGATGAATACCAGGGATGGAATATAGTGTACTCAAACCAGTGTCCATGGCATGACAGCTGCCTCACCGCTCTGGTGGGAATTGCAATGGACGAAGGAATCGAACTAAAATTGAAGGAGATCAAGACTCCTGAAGAAGCGAAAAAAGCACCTTCTGGGTTTGGCACCTTTGCTTTGATCAAGGATGGTGTTTTGCTTGAAGATCATTATATCAGCGGCACCCGTTTCAAAAACATCCTGAAAAAGATCTAATCTTGGCTTTATAGTACTTCAATCAAACTTTTCAGGCCTATCTTTCTTTACTTAGTAGCCAAATTTATCTAAAATGAGAATACTGATAGCGGGGCTTGCACTTATCCTTGCCCTACCAAAATTTGGATACACTCAAGAGAAAATTATTCACGATGCTGAGTTCTATATCCTTGAATCTCAAAACGGGGAACGCTGGGCTCAGGAGGACCAGGATCTGGATGCCAGGCTGGAAAAGCTCAGGAAGAAAAACGGGGGTAATCCTCCAAATATCATATATGTCCTTTGGGATGATCAGCAATTCGGATCCGTTGGATTTCCTGAAATTCAAAAAGCCCTGGGTTATTCAACGCCGAACATCAATAGCCTCGCAGACCAGGGAATCAATTTTACCAGGATGTATTCTGAGCCTGCCTGTACACCAACGAGGGCGGCTTTTCTTACCGGAAGACATCCGGTTCGAAACGGAATGGGCGTGGTTGGTATGCCACATGAATTTTCCGGACTAGCCGGAGAAGAAGTTACCATAGCGGAAATTCTTTCCCAGGCAGGTTATGCAACAGCCCACTTTGGAAAGGGACATCTCGGCGATATCGAGGAAAGTTATCTGCACAACCAGGGATTTGACGAGGCCTTCTTCACTCCCATGAACCAGATCACCTCACTCTATGATCCAATGGGGACAGCCGCAAATGCCGTTCTTGGTTTTCATCCTGAGCAGTCGCCACCTGACCCTTACAAACTGGATGAGCCCGGCTTGCTGCCTAAAGGCTGGGTACAGATCCTGGAGGGTAAAAAAGGAGAGCAGGCCAAAGAATGGTGCGGACTGGGCAGCGAGTGTTTTAGCAAAATGATGGCAGAGTCTGAAGAAAGAAGTCTTGATTTCATTCGTCGCCAGGCAGCCGCCAAAAAACCATTTTTTGTGGAGTATTGGCCAAATTTCCTGAATTTCCTTGCCCCTGAACCAATGAAATCCTCACTCAACGGAGGGAAGGTTCCAAATGCCTACGCCAGACTTGATGCCTGGATAGGCCGGATGATGCAAACCCTGAAAGATCTTAAAATCGAAGAGAATACCCTTGTGGTCATCATGGCCGATAATGGACCAATGGTCCACAATCCGCCTCCTGGATGGGCGATGACCGAGATCATGTTCCGTGGTGGAAAGGGCGACTTTACCGAAGGCGGGATCAGGCCCCCAGCTATGGCCATGTGGCCCGGGACAATTGCTCCGGGACAATTGGTTGGTGATATCATCCATGTGACCGACCTATATACCACATTTGCGCGAATCGCTGGTGCCGCTCAATACATTCCAACAGACAGGGTGATCGATGGTGTAGATCAAACTGCCATTTTTCTGAATGGAGATACCCATGGAAGACGGGATTATGTATATGTGTATCAAGGACATACCCTGGCAGCAATCATCAAAGGAAGATATAAGAGGCATATTATATCGGATGACCCGGGGGCTGCGACCGGAATTGCGGCTTCATTCTATGACCTCTATCAGGACCCGAGGGAAGAGAACCCACACCTGGTTCCACTGATCCACACTCAAGGGCAGTTTACCAGGATGAAGATCCGTCATGAAATGATGAAGATGGAGTATCCCGATAAATCCAATGCCAAGGGAATTCCTTTGACCGGAATTTCAAATGCAAGGCCTGAAACCAAGGAGATCAAGACCATGATCGAGAAGAATATGAAGGCTATGCCCTTTGATGTCAACGAGTATATCAAATTCGATGACCCTTCACTGAAGGTTGACGGGGATTGGGGACATTGACCCCGGGACTTTGTTAGGACAGATAGCATTGAGGGCATTGGGGACTATTCTCCTTTGCCCTCTTTTGGTTTTTGAGCAAGAGACTTGGAACCGGGTAACATTTCCAATTGGGCTCGGGATAACAAAAACAACAAAGTGGGGAAAAATGCCCACTAAGCTCAGGGTTGAACCTCAGTATTCAATCATCAAGTCTGAGGATTTTGTGGCCCGACGGAACATCAGGATTCAAGTCGCCCCCATCATTAAAAATCCCTTTATGAGATATTAGAATGCCTCATTGAAATTGAAATAGAAACCGGCAGATTCCCTTCCCACCCCGATGTCGATCCTAAGATTCATTCTCGGTTGTACTTCAAGTCTGTAACCTATTCCCAGATTCGGTATCCAATTGGTAAAAGTGGACGGATCAGTCCCGATTGATCCCGCCCCGGCCCACCAAACCAAGCCTGATTTTGAAAGTTGCCCATCGGCTTTCATGAACATTCTCCGGTACTCCACAATTCCAAAAACCAGGGATTCATCCCTGTACCGGCCCCAGTAATAGCCGCGCAGGTCGAAAGGCGTCCCCAATTGTGACATATCGCCCCATGGAACATCTCCCCTACCCAACCTTGTCTTGACCTGTAGGGCCAAAGTGCTACCCATCCTGTTTCCTATATTCTGATAGGTCCGGAAATCCACAAGAAGGATATCATAGTTGTTCTGACTGCCGATAACATCCCTAAAAAGAGTATAAGCTACATTTAGATAATATCCTTCCCAGGCGTTCACCGGAACATCTCTAGAGTCAAATTGGTAAATAACTCCTATTCCGGAATTAAAGGGCTTGTCCTTGTACTTAATATAGGTTTCATCTTCCTCCATCAAAGGATTGACATCCGATGCCTCGGTATAGTTGATGTCTACATTAAGCCCGACGAAATTGTGCTTTTTGAACTGGTACAGGAACCTTGGGTTGAACCAAAGCCATGATCTGGTATAAGCAGTTGTGGAATCCCCTTGCTCAATGTTGGAAGCATTATCATAGCCGACACCCCAATAGTTATCCGGCATATCCTTACCCCAAAAATCCGAGTAGATCCTCAGCTTGTCCTTGAACCAGAAGGTGGTATTGATATTGGAAAAAAAGACCGCGCCCGTGGTGCTGGCACCAAAGGTTATTGGACTTGAAGACCGTTGGATAAGACTGTCAAATCGGTTGGTCTTGTAAGAGATCATTGCCGTCGCAGCGATGACCCCACCGAGCTCCGGAGTATACGCTGGTCCGGCCAACGGGGTGAACATGGTTCTCCCTTCCCTCACCTTTCGCTCCTTTTCTGCCTTTCTTGTTGCTTTCTTATCGTTCGGTTCCTGATCCTGACCGTATGTTCCGGTGGATAAAAGAACAAGCAACCCAAGCAATAAAAGAAAGGGCTTCAATGTTTAGAGTCCGAATCTATACTGAAGACCTACAAGAAGCTGGTCCCTGCTGCCCAGAAAACCATACTCGGCCCGGATCATAAAATGCTTGTTATGCTGGTATTGCGCACCGACAACCATGTTCCAGAGGTTCTTTTGACGTTTGTCCAAAGTGTATTGAACCGTCGAACTCTCAACATTTTCAGCTGCGTTTTCGGCATCGTTCAGAACCTCGTAAGTCCTTTGCAACAAGTTATTGGCCTTGTCATAGATCGGCTCCCTAATCGCCTGCTCCTGATCCGTCAAACCATTCCACCATTCATCGAGTCTGACCTGAGCATCCTCAACCCGCATTTTCCCTTCATCGATCTTGCCAAAAACCTCTTCAAAATCGCTTAGATCGCTCAAAGGAATCGATCCCGCTGTTTCGCTTCTGATATTCAAGCGGAAGGCACCGACCCAGACAGCCACGCTTCGGTCCAATCTCCTCTTACTGACCCTGAAGGACTTTCCAAACCGCGGTGCGATCACGAAGGCCTGGGCTGGTTGGGACAAGGCATCCAGATCGGTCCAGGTGAAATTCATGTCAACAGCCAAAAACCCACCGGCAATTCCGATTGTCGGGGTTAATCCAAATCCAAAGGTTGTTCCATTGAAATCCGCCGTGGTACTTGCAGAGAATAACTCCCTGTAAGAGGTGGTATCCGGTATCCAAACCCCAAAATTTACATCGGTACTGGTTCGGACTGCGGCCAGGATACCATAAACATTTAGGAAAGGAAAAAGCCAAACATCGGGCCGTACATTCAAACCCGCCGACCGGCTGATGGCCTCATCAAAGCGCACAATATTATCGAGATTGTACATCTGCCCCCCGTTAAACCCCACATTCAGGTTTTCGATGATGATGGAGGACTCCTGCCAAAGGTAATTGAGACCCAGACCTGCAGACAGAGGAAGAGAAAATCCTGCCGCAGTAGCCTTAGAGCCCCATATCGGTAGAATGTAGGGATATTCAGATTCCTTTAGGCTGTCGATCTTATCTTGGTGTTTCTTTGAAACCTCCTTATTACTAAATATTTGGGAGATTGCCGGCGTGGCGGCCAAACAAAGAAATGTAGCTAGTATCAGCTGTTTCATGGTCATTCTTTCAAAAGTAGGCTTTTCAGGTTTGTTGGGGCCTCATTAAACTACTTGTGAAAATATTCATATTTTATTCAAATTATAAACCCTGATTTGGAATGCTTTTGATCCAAAGAACCTGCATCCTGAAGTTTTACCTTTTGTTTTCCGGCCTTGTGTTATTCACTTTATCACTCCATGCGCAAGAGATAGATTACAATCTGAAAAAGGGCATAGTTGCTTATGGATATGATGTGGTGGAGTATTTCAATGGAAAACCAAAAAAGGGAATTGAAAAATACGCCCTCAAGGTGGATGGGGCTACATACCATTTTGCTTCTGAAGGCAACCTGGTCTCCTTCAACAATCATCCGGAGAAGTTCATACCTCAGTACGGAGGTTGGTGTGCATATGCCATGGGCCAGACTGGAGAAAAAGTTGATATCAACCCTGAAACCTTTGAGATCAGGGATGGCAAGCTGTACCTATTTTACAATGCTTACTTCAACAATACCATGAAAGCCTGGCTGAAGGAGGATACGGAAGAGCTGAGAAAAAAAGCCGATCAAAACTGGAAGAAGATCAAGTTCCAATGAAGTTACTGCCCAATATCAAGAAATCCAGAGTTGGAGAATACCTGGTCGAACTCATCATCGTCCTTCTCGGGGTATGGCTGGGAATGCTTCTTTCCGAATGGAGCTCAAACGAAAGGTTAAAGAGGGATAGAAAGGAAGCTCTCCACGGGATCAAAAAGGAGCTTGAAATAAACCTTAGGGATGCCAGAAGGCTTCATGAGACCCGCAAGTCCTTTCTCCGGGCATTCGATAGTCTCAGAAAGGATCTTACTGAAGAGGTAATGGCAGAAAACTTCTTTGATCGTCCCATGCTTGAACGCCTGCCGGATTGGAAAGGTATTGGTGATTATAACCCCAGGCATAGCATGTTTGATGCTGCCAAATCAGGGAATGTTCTGATCGGAATGGATTTGGAACTGCTGGAAGAGATCTCGCAGGTCTACAACGATCAAAATGATATTTATTCGATCCGAAACCTTTACCTCGAAAAGTTCCTGAATTTCGACTCAGAAACTAAATATCGGGAGGCGGTGGTACTCATTGCTCAGGTCAGACAGGATCTCTGGGGAACGCAGATGATGATGATCGGTGAATACGAAGAGACCATCGAAATGATCGAAGAATACCTTAAATAGCAGAAAATTTGTAAATTAAGAGGCTGATCCTAATGACATGAGATGGTTTATCATACCCCTACTTCTATTACCCTTTTTATCTGAAGGACAGCAAATCCGATTCAACAAGTACTATGAAAAACCACAGGGGCAAAATGTGCAGGGTGTTGCAACTCATGAACTTCCCTCAGGCAATCTTTTCAGCATAAACAGGACCGCATCAGGCCCTTACCTTTTAAAAACTGACCCATTGGGGAATACAATCTGGGATACTCTGATAGCAGATGGAAGAAAGCCCTTTCAGGTTCTTACAAGATCAAATGGGAACTTTTTAGTCGTTGGGACAAAGGATAACCTTACATATGTTGCCGAGATGGATTCAATAGGCAATTATTCCTGGCTAAATCCGACTTTCGACTCGAGCTCCACCGATTTTTCTCTCGGGGGCCTGGAGGTAAAAGAATTGGATTCGGGAAAATTCGCCGTTTTAATTCTCTCAAAACAGTCCGGACCTTCAAAAATTCATGAGTATGATAGCATTGGTAATCTCACTAACTCTTTTGCTCTTCAAGAAAAAATCAATGGTTTCGATGTTGCTCTGGACTCAGGCTACATACTTGTCGGTTCGGATACTTTACCCGGAAGCATGCTTGGTGAAACTATTCCTCTTTTAATAAAAGTAAGCAGAGATGGAAACATAATCTGGAGAAAGACATATGATCATCTATATGGGAGCGCAGTATTCCACCAAGCAATGGAGGTTTTAACCGTGGATTCTACCTATCTGGTAGGGTTTCAATACTATGAACCATTTTTATTGTGGGATGACTTCACTGTCATGGGGAGTCTATTTGAATTTAATAAGAATGGGGATACAATTCGAAATCCGAATCTCAGATCTTATTTAAGCCCATTGACTTACTGGCAGGGTGATACGACATATACGAAAGCATTTGTTCCGGTATACTTCAAAAAGGAGCATGGTGGCAACCTGATCATTTCATCCTTCGGTTATGCATGTTATACACCATGGATGAATACCTGCTTAATTGAAGGGGCACATCAGGAAATAATAAAGCTGGGCAATGACTTTAATGAAATTTGGACCAGGAAAGTGCCATGGTCCTGGGGTACGCATGGAGCAAATAATATTTCATTGACCGCCAAGGGTGGATTCTTGTTTACCGGTCATTCCGAACGAACGGTGCTATCCGTAGATGATGGGAGTATAAATTGGGATGTCGAAAGACTAAAGATTGTAAGATTTGATAGTTTGGGGAACACAACCGTTGATATTGAAGTTCCCATTGGCAAGTCAACCGTTTTTACATTCTACCCCAACCCAACCTCCTCCCGTATCTCAATCTCGTCTCACGAATCTTTTCGATCCCTTGAAATAATCGACCTATTGGGAAATTCCATATATAAAACGCAAGATCTTGAAAACATCGACCTGAGCGAGGTACCAAATGGCCTTTATATTATTCGGGCTGAACTAAGGGACACTGGAGAAACAGTTTCAAGCAAAATCATGATCAGACATTGACACGAGAAAATTAGGTCCCTGCCAATACAAATTGGTTTTGAGTTTTGAAACCAACCTTGGTTGGAGAAGAATCCGACTTTTACTAATTTTTTCGAATGAATAAATCCATCTGGACTCCTTTCCTGATCCTTGCCTTACTTTTTGCCAATTACTCCTTTTCACAATCTTCCAGAGGTGATAGGATACTGGCCTGGCAGGTAGACCTTCCGGAATCTGGGAACTACGACACCGCATTCTATTCAGCTCAACAGGCATGTATGGAATCCATTCATCTTTTCTTTAAATGGAATGACCTTCAACCTGACACCGGGGCATTCGATCAGACCTTCATAGCATCCTATCTAGACATCATCAATATTTATTACCCAGTTTCAGGAACATCTGTGGAATTGCAAATGGCTGTAACGAATACTGTTGTCAAAGAGGCCCCTTCGGAACTGCAATCCTTACCTTTTGATCATCCTGCAGTTATACGAAACTTCAAAAAGGCACTCGATACCCTGTTCTCACATATCCCATTCGTCACCTTGACTTCATTGAATATTGGAAACGAGTCGGATATCCTTTTTGGGACCAATGCACAATTGTATTCGGAATTCAACAATTTCCTGGATTCGATCACCCCATATGCAAAGGCATGGTACAATGCGCTACATGGGCAAAACCTGAAGGTTGGAACCACATTCACGCATACCGGATTGACCGATCCGGCCAGATCCGCTCTTTGCGCATCGGTTAACGTAAACAGAGATATAATTTCCACCACATATTATCCCCTGGCGCCTAACTTTACCATGAGACCTGCTGATGAAGTTGGCCATGACTTTTCCGAATTGGTCAAGCTCTATCCCGATACCAGTCAGCCTATATACTTCGTAGAATGCGGTTATGCTTCCAGCCCCGTTTGCAATAGCTCACCCCAACAACAAGCCGATTTCTTTCATCATGTTTTCAATACCTGGGACAGTCTCCAGGACAACATCAGGTACCTTACTCTGTTCAAAACCCATGATTGGTCACAGGCCACCGTGGATACACTGGGTTTGTATTATGGGATAACGGATTCGGTTTTTCTGGAATACCTCCGAACTCTTGGGGTGTTTACCTATCAGGGAGATGGGACTCCCAAACCTGCCTACAATACCATCATGTGTGAATTGGATCAGAGGAACTGGTGCCCTTCTGCAAATTGTGTCCTCGCCTTAGAAGAAACTCTTGATCGATCATGGAAGATTTATCCAAATCCTGCCCAAGGAATGCTAAATATTGACTACGGCCAGCAAAAAGAGTTTTCCATTCATTTGATTGACGCAACCGGTAAAACTCAGAGGATCATTCCCCCAGGTGTACAAAGTATCTTAACCGAAGATCTTGATGCGGGCATCTATTTCCTGATACCTAAAAGTCAAGGATTAGAGGTAAAGAAAGTGCTGATTCGTTGAGTTCATCAAAATCGAACTATACCCCAAATGGGGTATTGAAATAGAAAACCTCTCTGAACATTATTGCGACTTTAATCTACCAGAAGTTTAAAGTACTGCTATATGAAAATCTTACCGTTATTCCTTTTCCTGATTGTCTCGGTGAAGTCCCTGAATGCCCAAAACTGGGGACCAACGAACTTAACCCAATTCAACTTTTTGTCGATCCCTTCCACCGAAGTACATCAATCAAAAGCCTTAAGCATCGTCTTTAATGGGATCTCTGCGGATATCTATGAATTCGACAATACCGGACCCTCATGGAATCAGAAATCGATTTCCGGAGTCAGCGAAATTCCTCAAGCCTTAAAAAGCGCTGGCTCAAAACTGTATTTAAGCTCATTTGGTCTTGGCTTTGGAATGATCTACTCTTCGGTAGATAATGGCAACAGCTTTACCTTGGACACGGTTGGACTCCCAAAATTTTTCACCGGAATATCTACCCCCGTGGGATTACAATATTTTCCGAATGGGAAAATAATTGCGAACCTTGGAAGTGCAGGATACTGGTTGAAAGACACCTCTGCCACGACCTGGGAACATATTGATGCTGCCACTTTATTTAATGGCGGAGGTGACCCGATATGCTATTCCAATGGATCAATATTTGCTTTTGACAACTCCGGAGTCAATATCCTATACCAATCCACGGATGATGGCTCCACTTGGAATACTGTTACGAACAACCTTCCAGCTCCATTCAAGGGTGATTTGCTGGTAGCAAATTCACAAAGTTCCAGGATATACGTCGCAGGTGGAAAAACAGATGGATCGGAATATGGGATTTACTACTCTGATGATTCAGGACAAAATTGGACCAAAGCCGATCTTGACAATTTCATAGGTACAGATGTGAACGGGGGCCAGCAGGAGGTAAAATCCATTTGGGCGAAAGGACCAAATATATTTATTGGCTTGGAAAACGACACCAATCAAAGTAGTCTGGATGTTCTTAGTTCCAATTCCGGGATCTCTAACTCGACTTACGACACAGCCGGGCTATTCCATGATCCTGCAGGAACGCTTTATGGAAGCGCATTTTTGGAATATGAAAGTCACATTATGATGCCAATGAGTGCTAGGGATGTTTATTGGAAACCATTCTCGGTTACAGGTACTGAAAAACTAGAAACAGAGGAACTCATCAGGATCTACCCAAACCCTGTCCAGAATGAATTGCATATTCTTGGAGATGTAAAAGACTTCTCAAAATATTCCATACTAAGCCCGGATGGATCAATTATTTCTGGTGATGTGATCTCAGGAGAATCTATCTCTGTGCATGGTATTCCATCGGGTGTTTACTTCCTGAAAGTCGAATCAAGGCAGTATTCTCAGATCGTCAGGTTCGTGAAGAATTAAGAACACAGTTTTTGAGCTGGATTTCCTGACATCGTTTTAGCAGCAATAAATAAAAAATCACATAGGACTATTTCCAGCAAATAGACCAAAATGACCTATTTTCACGCTCTTGAACGAAAAAATCAAAGAAATGAAAACCCTTTTTTCCCTTCTTCTATGCATTGTGATAATCTCCTCTTGTTCTGAAGCACCAAAAGAGGAGGTTTATGTTCCGAAAGAATACTCCATCGAGCAGTTCTATCAAAACACCAGAATTGGTGGTGGGGCCTTTTCAAACGATGAAACCAAATTGCTCGTCCACAGTGATGAATCAGGCATTTTCAATCTATATGAGATCAATATTGCCGATGGTTCCATGACCCAGGTGACCAACTCTACTGAGGAGTCATATTTTGCAGTCGATTATGTCCCTGGAACTGGTCAGATCCTGTATTCTGCGGACAAGGGGGGAAATGAGATCGACCATATATATCTTCTGAATGAAGACGGAACTTCTACTGACCTCACCCCAGGAGAAAACGAAAAGGTGTTCTTCGGAGGCTGGAGTGCAGATGATCAATTCATGTTCTATTACTCCAATAAAAGGAACCCACAGTTTTTTGACCTATATAAAATGAATACCGATGATTGGTCATCTGAAATGATCTACCAGAACGATAACGGGCTGGATATCGGGGACATCTCTGATGATGAGAAATTTTTTAGCATTGGCCAGCCCATCACAACAAGTGAATCAAAGTTGTTCTTGATGGAAAGGGAGACTGGAGAAATGACCGAGGTTTCTTCTGATGACGCACCAGGGAACTATAGCAGCTCAGGATTCAGCAAGGACAGCAAGTACTTTTTCTATACCACTGATGTGGACAAGGAGTTCACCTACCTTGTAAAATATGAGATCGAAACAGGCGAAAGAGAAACCATTTTTGAAACCAACTGGGATGTTCGATACAGCTATATGAGCGAGAACGAAAAATACAGGGTGACATCAATAAATGAGGACGGAAAGAACAGCCTCGTGATGGTTGATAATACCACCGGGCAGGAGGTTGAACTTCCCGACATCCAAGATGGGGACATCTCATCTGTTGGAATTTCTGAAAGCGAAAACCTTATGCGTCTTTATGTGTCAACATCGAAAGCACCCGGCAATTTGTACATGTATAATATCGAAACGGGAGACCTAAATAAGTTGACAGAAAACCTGAATCCGGATATAAACCCTGATGATCTTGTCTCAGCGGAGGTCGTTCGTTATAAATCTTTCGATGGACTGGATATACCGGCAATCTACTACAAGCCGCTGACAGCAAGTCCTGACAACAAAGCCCCTGCTTTGGTCTGGGTTCATGGCGGTCCCGGAGGGCAAAGTCGGGTTGGATATTTCTCACTGATCCAATACCTGGTAAACCATGGATATGCAATTCTTGCGGTCAATAACAGAGGAAGCAGTGGGTATGGAAAGACCTTTTACAAAATGGATGACCAAAATCACGGTGATAAGGATCTTCAGGATTGCATTTATGGAAAAAAATGGCTTCAGTCGCAGGACTATATCGATGCTGACAAGATAGGCATTATAGGTGGAAGCTATGGAGGTTACATGACCATGGCGGCAATGACATTCACCCCGGATGAGTTCAAGGTAGGGGTCAATATCTTTGGGGTTACCAACTGGTTGAGGACCCTAAAATCTATTCCACCTTACTGGGAAGCCTTCAGGGAGGCCCTTTACACTGAAATGGGTGACCCAAATACCGAAGACTCGGTAAGACTGTACAATATCTCTCCCTTGTTCCATGCAGAAAATGTCAAAAATCCTATCATGGTATTGCAAGGAGCCAACGATCCCCGGGTATTGCAGGTAGAGTCAGATGAGATCGTTGAAGCGGTAAAAGCAAATGGCATTCCTGTAGAGTATGTTGTATTTCCAGATGAAGGCCATGGATTTATCAAAAAGGAGAACGAGATCAATGGGTATGGAAAGATCCTTGATTTTCTGGATCAGTATTTGAGTGGAGAGGAGGAAGTGGCGGCTGACTCCTAATTCATGAAAATACTTTTTTCCCTTTGCCTTCTCCTCTCCATCTCCTTTGCTGTGATGGGGCAGGATCAAAAGCAATTACATAATATCTGGGTTCTTGAAAAGATCCGGGGTGGGGATTTTGATTATGGATCCGGAAAACAACCCAGGCTGGAGATCTATGTCGAAGATCTTCGCTTCCTCGGTAATAGTGGTTGTAATGATTATTCTGGTACTATCCAGGAGATCGAAGGGGACAAGATAGTATTCGGACCTGTAGCCATGACGAAGAAATTTTGTCAGGATATGGCAGAACTGGAATCCACATTTATGAAGGCCCTGGAAGAGGTAAGATTTTGGTCTGTTGACGGTAACGGGATGCTTTCTCTTCTTGATGAAGGGAAAGAACCCATTATGCTTTTCGGTCGGACTGACTAATTTCTATTTGCTCTCAAATGAAGGTATTCCTTTTTACAATCCTTCTTCCACTAACCCTTGTTGGCCAAAGCACACTTGGACGATTAGCTCCATTGGTAGGCGTTTGGGAAGGGACTGCCACAGCATATTACCCAAGAGAAAAAGGAAAGGAACCAAGAATAGAGACGGTACAGGCTGAGTGCAAAAGAGCTCTAAAGGGAACCTACGTTGAATGCCTTTCCACCTGGACTAGTCAGGCCGGGAATAACCGGGAATTGAGGACCTTCTTCAACTTTGACAAGCGCCAGAATTTTTATGATATCCTCTATTTATATGATAACTGGCCTGGGAAAGTGAATTATGCTTTGTACTTCGATCAAAAAACCAAAACCTTCTCGGGGCAGGATTATTTCATGGCCGAGGGAAACACCCCTGCCGAGGAAAAAGTCACCTGGCAGATAAGTGAAGATGGAAAAACTGTGACAAGTATTGAATACAATCACTATGAAAATGAGAAGCCTGATTATTGGCCTAAAACATTTGAGTTCACCTGGAAAAAAGTAGAATGAAAACGGATATTGCGGTAAAAAAGGTAGAGGACTATTTCCATGTTTTACCCGAAGACAGGCAATTGCCAATGCAAAGGCTGAGGCAGGTAATTCTCGATAATCTACCCGAAGGATTTGAGGAAGCACTGCAATATAAGATGCCTGCATATAATGTCCCGCATAGCATATATCCGGAAGGATATCATTGCGATCCAAAAGAACCCCTTCCTTTTATGGCTTTTGCCTCCCAAAAGAATTTCATAGCCTTATATCATTCAGGGCTTTATGCAATGCCTGACCTAAACGAATGGTGGAAGAAGGAATATGCAAAAGCGGTCCCAACAAAATTGGATATGGGAAAAAGCTGCGTACGTTTCAAGAAATTCGAACATATCCCCTATGATCTGATCGGGGAGTTGGTAACCAAGGTTAAGTGCCAGGATTGGATTAATTTCTATGTTGCCAATGTAAAGCGCTGATCAGCGTCTTTCCGAATTGATCTCGTGGATAGACCTTAAAATGGCATCTATCCCGACACCCACAGTTTCAAGCAGATCAATTCTTAATTCCAACATTTCCTCTGTGTATATACCCTCTCCTTGCAAGAGGACAGGATAGTACTCCATATTTTTCTCTGAGCCAAGCATACTTTTCGAATCATGCCAGGTATCAAGAATTCTTTCTCTGATGGTTAGATCAGTGCTGTCAATCAGATAACCCTGATTCAAAAGATACCAGGTTGAAGTTGGGAAATCGCCTTGGCTCGCCCGCCCAGACTCGATAGCCTCAATAACATTTCGATTGGGTTTAACCATCACCTTCTTATCCACCTTGGTTGATCGGGCGGCTAGATAAACCGCTGCAAGGCCTCCCGCCACTCCAATCCAGTCAATAGCCCTTCCTGGTTCGATCCCATTGTTCTCAGCTACCAAAATCCCGGCTACAAACACAGAAGCAGCACCACCAACGATTACCGCAGCATTCGTAAGCGAACTCTGGGATTTAAGATTGGATTTCTGCACCTCGGTTTTGACCTTTTCAAGGTTAAGAATCGCACAATCTATCCTGTTTCCAACAGAGATCAACTCGATCATTCCATTATCCAAAGCATCGTCAAAATCGTTTTCACGGGTCAATAATTCAATTTTCAAGCTATCAGGATATCCAAGCTTTTTAGCCCTCTTTCTAAGTGCTTCATACTTGCGAACTTCATTAACCAGTCCAAAAGCATTCGCAATGGTCAAACTCCTTTTGGAATATCTGGAATTCAATAGGGTATCCCCAAAAACCTCATCAATTGGGAGAATTTGAGGATCTTTTATGTCCAGAATGTCGATGCAGTCATACTCATAGGGTGAGGAATTAATGGTCTTCTGATGACTTTTACAGGAGAAAAGAAAAAGACCCATTAAGAGTGAATGAAGGATTTGCTTTTGAAAGCTCAGGACAGGAAATTTAGACTCACAAGATTTGAAAATCCTCTGATTTTTACAAAAACAATTATAGGATGCTTATTCACTCATTAACTCTGGATTCAAGAGATCTAGCAGCTCAAAAGGATTTTTATACTGAAAGGCTCGGTTTCAAACTCATTTCCGAAACGCAAGATTCTGTCAGAATAAAAATTGGCAAAACAGAGTTGACATTCCAAAAGAGCGATAGCGACCAACTCTACCATTTTGCCTTTATGATCCCAACAACCAGTTTGGAAGAGTGCATTGAATTTGTTGAGGGCCTCGGGGTCGAACTTCTTCCTTTTAAAGGTGAGAAGGTAATTCATTTTGACAGGGGTCGAGCAATATACTTTCATGATTCCGATGGAAATATTGCAGAGTTCATTGAAAGGCCTAACGCAATACGAGAAAAAGGAGGACCATTTCAGATATCTGAAGTGGTAAGGCTCAACGAAATAGGTTTGCCAAGCAAGGACGCATTACGAAGAGCAGATCAATTAATACAAGATTATGGCATTGTTCCAATTGCAAAGCAACGCTTTGATGATGAATTCTGTTGGGTCGGTGATTTCGAAGGCGTGATCCTCGTCCCTAAACTCGGACGTCCCTGGCTACCTACGGGCCAACCCGCCGTGACCAATTCCTTTAAGATCGAATTCTCCACTCCGAAAGGAAGGTTTATGGTCGAATTTTAAATTACCCAGCGCTTCCTGCCACCGGATTTTTGATGAGGGATGTGTGATTAATGATTGTCACATTGCAAGTGACCTCATGAATTCGTAAATTCAATCACGTCCTAAAAAATGTATTATGAACACTGGAAATTTAATCATCGACAAATCTTTTGAACTCGCTGTCGCCTCGGTTGAGAAATACAAAGCACTTTCACAAAACAAAAAGGAATATGTACTGAGCAAACAGTTATTAAAATCAGGCACTTCCGTAGGTGCAAATGTAAGTGAGGCTGTAAACGCGGAAAGCAAACCTGATTTTATCCACAAACTAGGAATTGCTCAAAAAGAGGCTGCCGAAACCATATACTGGATTGAGCTACTATACAAAACCTACTACATATCAATCTCCGATTACCAGGAAATGAAAGACCTAGCAGAGAGAAATCTAAAAATCCTGAAAAGAATAATATCCACCGCAAAATCAAGAAGGGGGCGCTAAGCCATCACACATCACACATCACACATCACACATCACACATCACACATCACACATCACACATCACACATCACACATCACAATTTAATTTATCAAAATCGCAAATTGCGTTCTAAGGAGTCCTATTTTCGCAGCTCAAAGGAAAGTCATGTCAAAGTCCTTAAAAAACATCGCCATCATCGCTCACGTAGACCATGGCAAAACCACGTTGGTGGATAAGATCCTGGTTCAGTCCAAATTATTTCAGGAGCACCAGGAGGTTGGAGAATTAATCCTTGATTCCAACGATCTGGAAAGGGAAAGGGGGATCACTATCCTAAGCAAAAATGTTAGCATCCAATACAAGGGAACCAAGATCAATATCATTGATACACCCGGGCACAGCGACTTCGGAGGTGAGGTAGAAAGGGTTCTCAATATGGCAGACGGGGTTCTTTTGCTGGTTGATGCTTTTGAAGGACCTATGCCACAAACAAGGTTTGTGTTGCAAAAGGCTTTGGAGTTGGGTTTAAAACCTATCGTGGTAATCAATAAGGTAGACAAACCGAACTGTGATCCTGAGGAAACCAATGAACAGGTCTTCGAGCTGATGTTCAATCTTGATGCCACTGAAGAGCAATTGGACTACCCATTGGTTTATGGCTCTTCCAAGGAAGGCTGGATGGGGCCCGACTTTAAATCCCCAACGCAAGATGTTTCTTTCCTTCTGGACCAGATCCTCGAACATATCCCGGAACCTGAAAAGCGTGAAGGAAGCTTGCAGCTGCAAGTCAGCTCCTTCGATTATTCATCTTATAAGGGGAGAATAGCCGTAGGCAGGATCCACCGGGGGAGCATTCAACAAAACGATCAAGTTTCAATAGTTCAGCGGAATGGAGAGATCCAAAGGGGAAGGGTGCAGGAGCTTTACACCTTTGAAGGCCTTGGAAAGGAAAAAACCAAGGAAAGAATTGAATCCGGTGAGATCGTTGCAATTATGGGCATCGAGAACTTCGACATCGGGGATACGGTGGCCGACTATAATGAACCAGAAAGTCTGAAACCCATTGCCGTTGATGAACCAAGCATGTCTATGCTGTTCACCATCAATAATTCACCATTCTTTGGAAAAGAGGGAAAGTATGTGACCTCAAGGCATATCAGAGAACGACTGATAAAGGAAACAGAAAAGAATCTTGCACTGCGAGTTGAGGATACCGAATCACCGGATCAACTAAATGTATTTGGCAGAGGGATATTGCATTTGGCGATATTGGTTGAGACCATGCGCCGCGAAGGATATGAAATGCAACTGGGCCAGCCTCGAGTAGTGGTTAAAGAAATCGAAGGATTTAAGCATGAGCCGATAGAACTTCTCAATGTGAATGTAACAGAAGAATTGTCAGGAAAGGTTATTGAGATCGTCACAGCCAGAAAGGGAGATCTGCATCATATCGAAACCAAGGGGGATCGTGTGACCCTGGAGTTCAAGATTCCGGCAAGGGGATTAATAGGCCTTACCAACCCATTATTGACCGTAACGCAAGGCGAGGCAGTAATTACGCATAGATTTAATGGGTATGAACCCTGGAAAGGGGACATTCAACGAAAGAGAAATGGAGCTCTCATAGCAATGGAGACCGGAACCGCCATTGCATACTCCATCAATAAATTGCAAGACAGGGGTAAGTTCTTTGTCGAGCCTAATGATCAGGTCTATGCAGGACAGGTGATAGGTGAAAACACAAGGCAGGATGATCTGGTTCTCAATGTGACCAAGACCAAACAACTGACCAATATCAGAGCGGCAGGTTCTGATGATAAGGTAACTATTGCGCCTCCTATCCGCTTTTCTCTGGAGGAGGCCATGGAATATATCGGGGAAGATGAATATGTAGAGGTGACACCAAAATCGATTCGCCTGCGCAAGATCCTTTTGGACGAAAACGCAAGAAGGAGAGCATCAAAGAAATAGATGGCCCGGTATTAATTTCGGGGAAAAGACCGTATCCCATAAGAAATCTAGTACTTGACCTGAGGAGCTTCCAGCATATAGATCACATCTTCAGGAGAACCCAGGACGGAAACCTTGACATTCTCCAGCGGCTGATCCATGATCTCACAAAACTCCTCCTCAGTAATCCCTTGCATTCTGTTACTATTCAACTGATCAATTCGATCTCCTATCTCGGCTTTGTTGAGATCAAGGCCCGAACTAAATGCCTTCAGATAAGCTCCACCTTCCTTGTATCCCAAATAAAGGGTCTTTTCAGGTAACTGGATTAGAGGCTCACCTACTGGTCTCAAATACATGGCCTTAGCACTCCAACTCATGATAACTTCGAAGTTTGCTAGGAACCCGTTACCAATGGAATAATCCGAGCTGTTGGTAACCTTTCCCATGGAAGGCCCTGCATCGATCCCGTCAAAACTGATTTGATTCAGGTAGACGTACTCAGCTGTATCGCTGATACTGCCATGCATACCTATGGAGGACTCCCCAATGATCCAACCACTTTCCAAGAATCCTGAGCTGCTAAAACCTTCCCATTTTCTGATTGAGATCGACCCGGCGGAACCAAGGTCGATCAGGGTCCTTTTGCTTTCGCCGCCCTGGAAGGCCATTTCAACATAAGGGCTGTTTTGCCGGTTGGGCAGCATTTCGATAGGGCCCAGGAATTTTTCAAGTTCTTCCTGAAGGATCGGATCAGGGTAGAGAAAAGCCTTCTTACTGGAATAATCAAGCTTCCAGTCGAAGTGGGACATAACATTTGTTCCGATAATTCCATCGATCCCGAAACAGGTGAACTTGCTAAAGTCACCTACTATTGCTACAGTGTTTTTCACCGTAATACCTCCCATTTTAAGCTCTGGGACCTTCACATAGATCATGTTTTTGGTCCTGCCGCCTACATCATTAACCCCAATGCTACCTAATTTTTTGAAACCAAACTCATCCTGAAGTTTTTGATCGATCAGATTTGGAGCACCGCTATCAATAATGAACCTTTTCTTTTTTCCATTGATCATTACCTCTACAAAAAGCAAGCGTTTCTTAATGTTCAGGTCTATTTCCTGTACATCGCCGGAATGCTTGAAGCTGCCCCTTTTTAGTTGAGCATAATACCCGCAACCCGAAAGGGACATTGTCAAGAAAAGAAGAAGGGCTATCTGGAGGCCAGTTGTTTTCACCAATAATCGATCTGAAATAGAATAGGACAAAGGAATCCAAAAGAAAAACACTTTGCATCTTAAGAAGGACTAAGGTTCATATATTGTTTAAAATTCTTCTTTTTTGCAATCCTTTAACCCTAAATTTTTAGGCCTTGAACAAAAATCAAGGTCATATTATTTATTAACATTTTTCGAATGCGACTTTTTATTCTCCTGATCCTCCTCTCCTTTTATTCATATGGTCAAACTTTTACATATGAGATGGAGACCCCGGTGACCATTAATGGTTGGACCCTCGGGGATGCCATGGAGCCCTTTATCAGTCCTGATGGACAATACCTGATCTGGAATAGCGAGAACAATGGCATAGACACCAAATTATACTATGGTACAAGGGTAAACGATACCACCTGGAACTTTGTAGGAGAGGTAGTTGGGGTAAATCAAATTGCTGGCTCACAGCTAAATGCTGTTCCTGACCTGGATTCCAACGGAATCTTTATTTGGACATCTGCAAGAGGTTATCCTCAGGAAACAAACAACCTTTGGATGGGGGAATTCAGTTCCGGGACGGTTTCAAATATCAGAAGAGTAAGAGGAGATTTTTACAAGGACTCTCAATATGGCTGGATCGAAATGGACCATGGCATAAGCCTGGACGGCCAGATCCTGGTCACCAATAATGCAAGATTTGCAGGGTCAAGATGCAATGGTCCATGTGATACAGAAATGGGACTTGCTCAGAAGGTCAATGATAGTACTTTCCTTACTCTCGCCAACTCTCAAAGCATAATGGCCAACATTAATCAAAGCAACTATGTCTATTACGCTCCGTATATCACCCCTGACCTACTGGAATTGTATTGGACAAGAATACCCGATACCATCACCAGTCCAAATGATATTGGAGAGATAATGGTCGCAACCCGCCAAAATACTTCATCCCCCTTTGGACAGCCCCATGTTCTTTTTACATCCAATATTATGCTTGATTTCAACGAGGCACCCTGCCTTACCACTGATAAACAAAAAATGTATTACCACCGAAAGATCAATGACACATTTGAGATATACATGCGTCACAGGATGATGCTTCTTCCAACTGAATCCGGAAGCAAGCAATCATCAATAAAAATATTTCCCAACCCGGCTAAGGATTACCTACAAATACAATACTTAAAAAGCTGGGAAGCCGGAACATTGATTATTTACAACTCTCAAGGAAGAGAGATCAAAAGGGTGAAAATCCAATCTGAAGATCAAAGAATCAACACCTCAGATCTTGTACCGGGTAACTATAAATTAATTATCCTGGAAAGTGATCAAGCAATCCATAATGCATCATTCATCATCCATAATTGAATCTATTCGTTACGAAGCAACACCACCGGATTTGATCTCGAAGCCGAAACCGTCTTATAAAAGATCACGGACATGCTGATCAGAAGGATCAGGAAAATCCCAGGTAACGTATTCCATGCATTAAAATCGATATGATTGGCCATGGTATTCAGCCATAGTGAATTCAGGAATAATGCAAGTGGAGTCGCAAGAACTATGGTGATCAAAATGAGTACTAAAAATTCTCTTGATAGTATCCATATCAAATTTCTATTTTCCGCTCCCAGGACCTTCCTCACGCCCACCTCTTTGATCCTTACCCTGGTTGCGAAATCAACCATTCCAATCAATCCTAAGCATGTTATCACTATTGCAAGAGTGGCGATCAATGTTAAAATCTTTATCAGATCCCCAAAAACTGCATAAAACTGATCCATCTCTTCATCCAAAAACCCAGCCTTGAATTCCCTCCTGGGGTCAAGTGACTCCCATATCTCCTCAAACTCCTCCCTCGTCTTTCCAACCTCAACATCATTAAGTTTCAGATATAAGTACTCTATCTCTTCCGGATCCCATAACAACATCATTGGGTATATATCACGCATCAATATCTCATAATTATAATCTCTGATCACTCCCATGATCTTTAATTGAGTGGTATCATTCTGATAAACAATTTCACCAATACAGTCATCCAGGTCTTCATAGCCCAGCTTTTCCGCACCAACTTCATTGATAAGAACTGAGGTTTTCTCGGCTGTTGAGCCCTTGGTGCCAAACTTTTGACCTGCCAAAAGCTTAAGGCCTAAGAGATCAAGGTATTGGTCATCGACTGAAAAGTAATTGAACTCCACTTTTTCATCGTTTTGAGCTCTTTTCAATTTGGTACCCATGGTTCTGCCTACTGCTGTGTGATGGGAAGCAAGGGCTGTAGAAAGCACCGTGCTTTGTTTGGAAAATTCAGTACGCAAGATCTCAGGATCATGTCCCTGTAGCTCGATGAAAAAAATATTTTCTTCATCAAACCCGTATTTTGAATTCACCAATTTGTTGGTCTGGTCGGTTACAAGCGTTATACTGATGATCAGGATCAATGCAAGAAAAAATTGCACCCCGATCATGAGTTTCTTTCCAGAAAAAGAATACCACCTTCTTCCTTTGCCAGACCTGGGACTAAAACCTGGCTTAAGAGAAAGGCTGGGATCAAACCGACTTACATAGAGAGCCGGACCAACGCCTGTGATCAGCCCCAATCCAAGACTAAAAAGAAAGAAATAAAGGTAGGCCCAACCGTTATCTTCAATATTGAGATCCACAAGGTTGAACAGCCACAATCCATTGAACTGCCCGATCATAAGCCTATAGAAGATCATTGCCAGGATCATAGCTCCTAAATTGATCAGCATGGCCTCAACAAGGAATTGCAATATGATGGAAGCCCTGGAAGCCCCGTTTACCTTGCGTATACCTACTTCCTTTATTCTGTTCAAAGCCTGGGCAATTGCAAGATTTGAATAGTTGATGGTTGCTGTAAGAATTACTATTACGCCCAGAAATAGGAAGAATGCAAGAAAGATCAATGGCAATGTAAAACTCACCTCGTTAGCCATCACCCTTCCCGGAGTAATATCATTAAGGTGTTGAAGCTCAAATTCGTATCCGGGGTTGTCATCCGGAAGATCCATATTCTCCTGGGCAAGATGATTTAATTGACCTTCGATGTATTGCGGATCCATGCTTTCATTTAATACCATATAGCAATGAGTCATGGATACGTTCTCCCATTGGTGCGCCCTCTTACCAAGGGTTTCTTTTTGTATCAAAGAATGAACGCTTGAATAGGAAGCCAACATATCGAATTTGATATGGCTTTTGCCTTCTGACTTCTTTACAATTCCCCTTACTATGTATTCCTCATCCTCATTGATCTCTATTACTCTATCAATAGCATCGGAATTCGGAAAGAGCTTCTTTGCAAACTCCTCACTTAATACAACTCCAAAAGGATCTCCTAATGCTTTCTGAGCTGAATTTCCCTCCAATTGAAACCCAAAAACATCAAAAAACTCAGGATCTGTGTAGAACCCCCGAAACTCCATCACCTTTTCATCGGAACGGACTTCTCCTCTAAAATACCTGCTCATCAGAGTCATACTTTCTATTCCGGTCTCCCTATCCATTATATGCTCCTTAAACATCGGAGTGGTGGTAGCCCGTGCATCAAAGAAGGCTGATTCTCCCTTTTTAAGACTTAGTACTCTGTACACCCTATCCTTATTGGCATGGAACTCATCATAATTCACCTGATCATACACCAATAGGATGACCATAAAGCAAACCGACATTCCAACTGCCAATCCGACCAGGTTGATAGCCGTAAAGCCCTTGTTTTTCCAAAAGGCCCTGGAGGCGATAAGCAGGTAATTCCGGATCATGAAGGAGGGTTGTCCTTTTTAACCATGAAGTAGTACACCAAGAATCCAGCTGAAAGGAATATGGCAAGGATCCCAAAAGGAAAAGGAGAGCTAGGTTCATAAGGAACAAAAGAAATGATCAACAAGCCCAGCCCGCCAAAAAAGACGATCAATCCCCATTTTAAGGCGGTATATTTTCCCTGCTCTCTTTCTTTCAAGAGGGTTTTCATTTCCTCAGGGTTTAAACCACTTTGAACCATCCTCTTTTTTAAGAAATAGTCGGTGAGGGTTCGGGTAAATAATACCAGAAGAATGGTAAAAGTACCCATGACTGCAACCGGACTTAACAGATCTGCTAGTGTTTCATTCATGATTTCTAATTGTTTTTGAAGGGTTAGACAGAGGGCCCGGGAAGAATGTTGCAGGAATGCTCGAAAATTTTTTTCCATAGATTGCAACATTCTGTCTTGGACTACTGTCTAATCCTGTTGAATGGAGGAAAAACAGCTCGTTAAATCGGTTTTACGGGGTAACCCGGGAGCTTTTGAACTCCTCCTTAATCAGCATCTTGGCTTGGTTATTCATATGATCGCACCTATGGTGCCAAACACTGAAGATCGTGAAGAGATCATCCAAGATGTATTTCTTAAGGTTCATAAAAACCTTGAGAGGTTCAAGTTCGATTCCAAGTTGAGTACATGGATAGGGCAGATTGCATATAGAACCGGACTGAATTATCTAAAAAGAAAAAAGATGCCACGAGCCACTGATGATCTCCGGGAGCTGGATGCCATATTAGGTCATGAAGATCTTTCTACTGAAAAAAAAGATAACGCAAGATTTGTGAGGCAAATGGTCAATAAATTGCCTCATCCATATCAGACCATCCTGAGTTTATATTACCTGGAGGAAATGAGCTATAAAGAGATCATGGATGTAACCGGACTACCAGATGGTACGGTAAAAAATTACCTTTTCAGAGCAAAAAAGAAATTGGAAGCCATGATGGCGCCATTCCTGGAAAGAGAAACTGGAATACTATGAAAGAAGAACAATTAGATCACATACTGAAAACGGCCCTGGAGGAAAATGCCAAAACCGAATTAAGCCAGGATTTCAATTCGGTGATCAAGGAAAAGATCAACAAAAGAAAACAAACCCGGATTTGGAAAAGCCTCATCCTTCAATGGGCACTGTCCCTTTTGGCCGTTTCAGTCGGAATAGTTGCCCTTTTGATCGTCGGGGTCAATAATTCAATTATTCTGCCTTGGCTTCCCCATCTTGCAGGGCTCGGAGCCCTATTGATCCTATTCCAGATCCTGGAACATATTCTGATCAAAAAAGGAAAAATTCTTAATCATTAATCCAATTATTGCTTAATCGTGGGAACCAACACCACATCCTTCATCTCACCTCTCCTGACAATCCCGAGCTTCATAGCTCTTCCGACATGATCCCTGGTCAGCCTCTTCAATAGATCTCCCATCGAGGTGACATCCTGACCATCCAACTGGACAATGATATCCCCGGTGTGGAGTTTTGCGCCTTCCGCAGGACTTTTCTTTATGATCTCACGGATCAGCAATCCCTTGTTGGTCTCCAATCTATGCCGATTGATCAAACGCTGATTCAACTGTATCTCATGAGCCATGATGCCGATCATCGCCCTTTGGATCTTTCCATATTTGATCAGATCTCCTGCCAGGGCTTTTGCAAGGTTTATGTCTATTGAAAAACTCAATCCCTGAGCTCCTCTCAGTGTTGCAGTATTTACGCCAATCACCCGTCCTGATCCATTGATCATCGGACCGCCGGAATTTCCCGGATTCAATGAAACGTCGGACTGAATGACATTGTCAACTATGGCTCCCTGTGGAGTTCTAAGGGTACGGCCAAGAGCAGAGATCACCCCGGCAGACACCGTATGTTGATAGCCAAATGGATTCCCTATGGCAATAGCAAGCTCACCGATCTGAAGATTTGAGGAATCACCCAGTGTGGCGATCCCAAAACCATCTACATAGGTCTTAAGAATGGCGATATCGGAGCCTGGGTCCTCTCCCACAAGTTCTGCTGAACCGGTTTCACCATTCAGGAGGCTAATTTCAAGCTTGTTCCGGTTATTGACCACATGGGAATTGGTGAAAAGGTATCCGTCTGAGGAAAAGACGAACCCACTTCCACCTCCTGCCGACATTTCACGTCCACGTCTTTTTTGAAAGGTATCGATCTTCACCACGGAGTTCTTGACCCTCTCCACGGCGTTGATTATGGTGTTAGAATATGAATCCATGAACCAGTCTTAGCCAGAATGAGGCCAAATAAAAATTACTGACATATTGACCCAACTTGGGTTTAAAGACTTGATTTAAGGGAGGCGAAGATTAAAAATGGTAAATTGTTAATGGTTAGTTGATTAACTACAAAATCTAGAAAGGTAGTTAACCATTTATCATGACCAGTTTTGATCTTAATGGAAGAAAAGATTAGATCCCCCCATTTTTTCATCCCGCGTTCTCAAGCCCTTGAACTGGAAGACTTCAGGCAAATGGACTACTATGCAGTCGAGAATTATGCCCTGCCCATAGAACTGATGATGGAAAATGCCGGATTGAATCTCGCAAGGCTGGTCGCGATGCGCGCAAAAAAGGAAGATCTAATTCTGATAGGTGTCGGTAATGGCAACAATGGAGGTGGAGGGTTGGTAGCAGCCCGAAGGCTTGCTGCATGGGGATACGATGTTTACCTTGATTTGGCCACTGAGATCAGCCGGGACCTACCCAAAACTCAATTGGAAAGGGCCCTGAAATTTGGAGCAAAAGAAAAAACGATTGACAACCCTTCCATTTGGGTTGATGCCTACCTTGGGTTTTCTCAGAAACTACCCCTGCGAGATGAATTCTTAACAAGAGTCACCTCCGAACCTCGAACTTCGGCCTTCAAACTTTCATTGGATCTCCCTACCGGATATACAGGAGATCTTGCCTTTCCTTATTTCAAGGCCCATCAGGTTCTTACTCTTGCCTATCCAAAAACCATACTATATGATCTCCCTGAAACCGAGATCTTCATCGCCGACCTGGGAATTCCCAAAGAGGTTTATGAGAAATTTGGGGTAGTTGTGCCTCCTTTTCAGGTGTCTTCCCTGCTCCGACTGAGTCTTGAATAGATCCCAAGGGAAAAATTCAAGCATACCATCCTCCTTTCCGTCATTTTTTTTTCTCATTACCCTGCCACCTCCCAAGTTCGTCATTCAGACCCTGAAGAGTGTGGAGCATTCTGAAGGGGAAGAATCTAAACAGAAAGAACACGTATCCGTGAGACTCTTCTTTGCCTTCGCGTAGCCGCTTCAGCGAAGCAAGGCGCCTGCCCTCCGGAACAGGCTCTGAGTGACGAAATTATATAGTCATTCGTCTTTAAGTAGCCAAAAAAGGAATCAGCATTCCATGAAACCCAGTCTTATTTCCTTGGAGGCCCAAGAGGATTTATTACCCCATATTTGTAAGGCCATAAACATGAAAACGTTAACCTTAGTTATACTCTCCACCTCAATTTGCCTTGCACAATTTGAAGAAAACCATTGGATCTACGGATCAGCAGGGTTTTCATTGGGGAATTACTCCGGTAGTCATGTTGGCATCAACTACGTTTTCAAAAAGACCTTTTCCTTGCAATTAGGCTATTCCCAGGTATTCAGGGCTCCCGATCAGGAACCTGATGATTACAGAGAACCCTTTTTGGATCGCTATCCCAGGGATGCGATCTATTCCTGGTATTTCCTCCCCGGAGTGAACATCAAAATCAAGGACAAGCCCAAAATCCGATTCAATATCTCAATGGGAGTAGCAAGCACCTATATGAATCTGAAGGTGAACTATGTCCAGATAGGGTATTTTTCCTATTTCCTCTTTGGAATTGCTCCTGAGTATGTCTTTGAGGAAAGGAGGGTAAACGTGGTTTCACTAGTTATCAAGCCTTCCTTTGAATGGGCATTTTCAAAATATGCAGGATTGCGCCTTAGCCCCTATTGGCTAAGAAATTCCGAAAAAGCAAGCGGTGGTCTGGAGGTGAGCGTTCTTTTCGGTCTGGTGAGAGAAAAAAAATCCGTTTACAAGTCAGCTCCCTATTGAATTGTAATTGTTAGACCCAAAGGCTCAACATAATTGGTTGAGGTTTTGGAAGAGCAAGTCTTTTACTTTTTAATAAAACTCTTTGTAACCATCTCACTTTCCACCCTGAACTGAACGAAGTAAAGGCCCGACTCCAGATCCGAAACAGAAACAGAAATAGCCAGTGGGTCCAGGATTAAAATTTCTTTGCCGGTCTCGTCGAAGATCTTGACCGAAACAATATTCAGATCGGTTTCGATGCTGATTCGATCCGCGGAGGGGTTGGGATAAATGTTAATTCTTTGATCCATGGACAAATGCTCATGCAATCCTGTAATGCTGCAGATCGAACTGGCATTGGAAGTGCCACATCCCTGACCAGGAGGGCCAATGGTAAATGAATTATCAGGATTTCCTAGAAGGCAGCGAGGAATCACAGGGAAATCAGCTGTCATCACATAATAATAGGTCCCACCTGGATATTCCGGTGTCACCCCTGTCCGGCCATTGCACTCATCCAAGTCTCCAAGATTTGAGACATATTCATAATCCTGGGTATAGGTTCCATCATATGCACCATCCGGCGCGGTGATCCCATCACCCGGACGCATACCGGATTTGAGTTGGTAGCTCGAAGTGACCTCTACTATGGCGCTATTGCTGTTGTTTGGGTCTGAATAGCCATATTTTCCATAAACAGGATAGCCATCTGCCGCATATCCCAGAAGCGGAGAATGGGACCCTGCTTGAACCCCGAAGGAAGTAGCCAAGACATCTGGAAAACCATGATAATGGTATTTGCCTGAGGGCTGAACGTGGGCATCATTGAAGTCAAGACCCAGATTATTGTTTGAGGAAAGGGCATTAAGGTTCCAGTCGGTATTCAGTTGTCCGTTGTTCGGATTTTCAAAATACTCGGCAGCGATGGGATCGAAGATCAATCCATTGTTCGCGACACCGAATTCCCAATAAGGACATTGGCCACTTCCCTGGTCAAGCCAGGCGGTGGTACCGGACATCTGAGGAAAAGCACAAAGGGTTAGGGAAAGCTGTTGGGCGGATATTGAATGCGGATTTCCAGTATTAGGAAAGGTCCCAGTGCTATGATCAGGAAGAGAATTTGAATAGAAATACCGGACAGCACCATTCACCTCGGTGCAAACCGCATTCGTCGTGGTATTGGCAAAAATGGTGCTGGGGTCACATTGAGAGAATGCATTATAGCTCATGGCCAAAAAGGCCATTAGGTAGATCGTTTTCATGGCAATTATTCGAATTTATGGACTATCAGGGGCCTTTCATCAGTCATTTTATAGCTGACCTCCACTCCGCTAACCCTTACGGTAACCAAGTTAAAATAATTATGGTCAAATCCTTCAAAGCAATGATTCTCAATCTCCATCTCAGAGATGTCTTCAACAACAGGGGTGAGGGAATATTTTGAATGTAAATAACCCTTCTCCGTAAATGAGGATTCGAAAGTCAATTGGAGCTCAGTTCCATCAACTTTGATACTCAGTTTGTCCTTCAAATAGGCATTAAGTCCCGCCGCCAGATTTCCTGTTGAATATCCATTTTTCTTCAGTTCCTCTTCCAGATCTCCCTGCTCCATTTTGGTGGAAAGGATCCAGCCTTCTGATGAACTTTCAATCGTGAAAAAGGCTTCGTGACCACCATGAAGAATGATTAAAAATGAAGAACTAAGAATTAGAAATGTGAAGATGAGTTTCATTGAAGGGGTGTTATGAGGGGCAAATCTAGAAAGAAGAACAAAGATATCGCGGTGCCGCTTGCCTATCTTATACGTGTCCTTGAAATGATCCTTCCTATATTTTTATGAACGGCTCCGATTTCCCGATTGGCTTTTTCAAATTTGTTAAAAGTCGATCTCCATGTATCCCTCCCTACTTAGGTCTGCCCTAACTTTTTTGCATAATAAAAGATCTTATACCCTGGTTAATCTCTTTGGCTTGACCCTTTCTCTTATAGCCACAGGTTTGATCTTTATGTATCTACAGTTTGAGTATGCTCATGATCAATTTCATAGCAATTCCGACTCACTATATCGTTTGATACAAAAGCCAGATGCAAACAATTCTGAAGGAAGCGCAAGAAATCCCTACGGAATTAAGGATCTGTTGGACAAGTATCCTTCTCTGGAAAACCAGTTCACCAGGATCATAAAAAGAGATGCCAGCATGGCCTACCGGGACCAAAGGTATGTGGAGGATGATGTTTATTTCGTGGATCCCACATTTTTAAAAATGTTTGATTTCCGATTACTCGAGGGAGATGTAGAAACGGCTCTGGAAGATCCTTACAAAATCATTCTCACTGAAAGTATGGTCCAAAAGTATTTTGGCCAGGAATCTCCCTTGGGAAAGCAGATTAGAATTTATGAGTATGATGAGACCAATGAGGGTGCGTTGTACCAGGTCACCGGGGTGGTGCAGGACCCTCCTATTGATTCTCATCTAACCTTCAATTTCCTGAGCTCATTCAAAACTCCGGATCGCTTCATGATGGAATGGAATCACGATCGAAAGTGGGATTATGACAGGGTCTACTATTATTTCAACTCCGAGGCAGCTGACCTTGAAGTACTACTACCCATGATCGCAGAAAACGAAAGCTCAATTCTCGGTTTGGAATCACCAAACTCCTATGCGCTTCAGAAATTTGAGAGCATTTACCTGGGTCCAGATTTGGATGGGGAGATAGGAAAAAAAGGAAATGTTCAGCGTCTTTGGCTTTATTTCATAGTAGGACTGATGATACTTTTTCTTGCGTTTTCAAATTTTCTAAATCTCACCTTCTCAATACTTTCCTACAGACAAAAAGAGGCGGGAATGAAAAGACTACTTGGTCAAAATCCAAGTCAAATGAGCATGCAATTCATTCTTGAATCCAATTTCATTTCACTTTTCTCAGGTATTGCGTCCATGATCATTATTCTGAGTTTATTCCCATTTATTCAGACCTGCCTGCCTTTTGCAATAAAGGATATTTCAATTGGAGTAACACTGGTGTTCTTGGTGCTCACCGCAATTCTCATCGGCATGGTAACAGGTATGATCCCGGGAATCTGGTTTAGACAATTCTCGGCTTTAACCCTGTTAAAGACCATTGTTCAACCGGGAAGAAAATTCCAGCTCATGAGGAATGCCCTTGTGGTATTTCAGTTCAGCATCTCCATTTTTCTATTGATCATGCTCGGTACAGTCCAGGATCAATTGAGTTTTATAGAAAATCGGGATCTGGGTTTTGAGGCGGACGGAGTGGAGTTATTTAAGGTCAATGGAAGTACAGAAGTAATCGAGGGGTTTCAAAACTTCAAAAACGACCTGCTTGGAGAGCCAGATATCAGCGCCGTATCCCGAAGCAATTCTTCCATAGGTGGAGGTTTGGATGAAATACTGATCGAAGCCGAGGGGATAAATGGTCCCCTACAATTGAAAACATTTGAACTAAGTGCGGATGAGGAATTCTTGAAAGCCTATGGAATCCCTCTGTTGACCGGAAGGATCCCTCAGGGTGGTCCGGAAGGAAACGAATTACAGGTGTTGGTGAATGAAAGCTTCGGAACGGAAATCGGATATTCAGATCCTCAGGATCTCTTGGCCATGAAGATCAATTACGGACGTGCTGAAGTGCGTGTCGTTGGAGTCGTAAAGGATTTTCATTTTGATGACCTTTATAAAGACGTTGGGCCATTGGTTGTATTCCCGGTACAAGAACGGTTTTCCATGATTTCCATCAAATCAAATTCGCAAGATCAGCTCACCACCGCGAAAATGTTAGAAGCAAAATGGAAAGAGCATTTCCCCAATTCTCCGCTGGATAATAGAAGCCAAAAAGACAGGCTTGCTAATCAGTACATGGCCCCTGAAGTAGTAAAAACCTCCTTGCGTTTCTTTTCTGTTCTGAGCCTGGTGATAAGTTCAATAGGATTGATTGGCATTTCCTTTTATCTGCTGATCAAACAGCGCAAGGAAGTGGTTCTAAGAAAAATATTTGGAGCCAGCCAGGTCCAGATCTTCCGGTTGATGGTTTTTAGAATCCTCACCCTGGTAATTGCATCCTGCGGGATAGGAATACCAATTGCCCTGCTTTACTCCTCCTATTGGTTGGATGCTTTTGCATACAGAGCACCGATAAACTGGGAAAACTATCTATTAGCAGGAAGTCTTTTGTTATTGGTAGCACTCTTATCCGTTTCTTTTCAGACATTCAAAGCCATATCGGTCAACCCAGCCCAATCCTTTCGTGAGTCTTAGATCCCTGGGAAACAACTGAGCTAAGAAATACCACCCCACCGCTCATGTAATTTCGTATTTGTAGAAAAACTATTAGTTCTACATTTACGAAAAAACCAACATGAAAGGAACCCAACTTGGCGAATTCGAAGAACTGGTACTCCTGATCACCGGTGTCCTTTACCCGGATGCATACGGCGTATCAATAGCCAAAGAATTAGAGACACAAACAGGCCGAAAGGCTGCCATAGGAGCAATCCATGCGGCCCTTGTCCGACTTGAGGAGAAGGGGTTTTTGCAGTCGGAACTCAAACCGGGCAGCGGAGCTCGTGGAGGAAGACCCAAGAAAATCTTTTCGATCACATCGGAAGGGAAGGCTGCAATTGCAAAGAGTAAGGAGATACGAAATTCCCTTTGGGATCAGATACCGGCTCCGGTACTGAAGGGTCTCAACTACGCTTATGTCATCAAGTAAATCTCAAGAACCACCCAGGCTGGCCGATCGCCTCTTCCGCTGGTTTTGCAAGCCGGGTCTTGTCGAACACCTTCAAGGCGATCTTCATGAACAATTCCAGGAAGAGCTTAGCAAAAGGGGCAATGCCAAGGCAAGATTCTGGTATTGGAAGCAAGTCATTCAAATGATCAGGCCCTTTGCCCTCAAGCCCAACCTCTTGAGTAACTTCTTCTCTTTTTATCAACAGCATACACGCTTCGCATTCAGGCAAATGAAGAAGCATCCCCTCGATGCCTTGATGAACATCGGAAGCCTCACCCTCGGCATTTCCTGCTTTTTGTTCATCTCTCTCTATATTCTTGAGGAATTCAAATGGGACCGTTTCCATCCTCAATACCGGGACATTAAACGGGTTGTGATCGATTTCGTCTTTCAGGAAGGAGAGCGAATCCCTGATGCCACAACGCCTCCTGCCCTCGCTCCGGCATTAAAAGAACAACTTCCGGAAGTTGATCATATTACCAGGATCTTTCCTTCCTGGGGGGCCAGATATCTCGTGGAGCTGCCCTCAGGA
>JANQSY010000122.1 GCA_028279065.1 Cytophagales bacterium | reverse complement strand
ACTTGTAGTCCTACCCATACCGTTTCGCCCTCCATATAATGCACCTTTATAGTATTCAAGATGGAAAATGCTATCCACGGCTGGACCAGCGCTATCTTCAAAAAAGACCCAGTTGCTCGCATCTTGAAGGTTTACTTCAGGACGAAATTGGGCTACCATTAGGCCCAATTCTGTGGCTATAAAGATGCTATCCCTCTCGGTAAAAATAGCTGTGGAATATACCGGATTGCTTCCCTGAGTAACCCCAAGATTCCGGTAATCCTCAGGTATTTCCATACTTTCAAGGTCCAGTTTGACCACTCCAAAATCACAGGATAGAAAAGCAAATTCTTCGTAGAAGAACTGGTCATTTATGCTTTTTGATCCCAGTATGGATTGGGAATTAAAAATATCAGGTAGGTTCCCAACGGTTTTATCATTCCTAATGTAGTCGATGTTTCCGTTATCATACCCGATGATGAGTGTAGAAAGAGGCTCATGGTAGCCCATGGTATTTATACCTACTCCGATTAAACCCTGCTCCTTTGAGAGCTTCTGAACCTCATTTTCAAGCAGATCGAATCTGAAAAAACTTTCTTCCGACCCGGCATAAATGTAATCCCCTGATGTTGCAAGGCTGGTTGTATTGTTATAGGAATAGTGAGTCCTCCATGTACCCACAGGGATATTGCTCTGGGTGGCGGCCTTTTCCAGGGGAATTATGATCAATAGGACTCCAAAAAGGAATTTGTTCATCGGGATCGAATGATAAATGGGTATTTATTCGAAAAAGCAGTTCCTACATCGTGCTTCGTAATCGTCCTTTTCTCCAAGTAGCAGTTTTTCTTTTACAGGGGACTTTCGGTAAGAGAACGAAGCCGGAGCACCACATCGTACACAGATCGCATGAAGTTTGGTTAAATAATCAGCTTCAGCCATCAGGTCAGGCACCGGCGGAAAAGGATCTCCCAGGTAATCCTTATCCAGCCCCGCTGCCAACACTCTTCTTCCTCCCTTTGTTAACTCTCTGATCGCTTCCAAGACCTCTCTTGAAAAAAATTGGACCTCATCTATTCCGATCACGGTTTCTTCCTTTACCATTCCAATGATCTCTTCCGGTTTTTCGATGGCCTTTGATACCAGGAAGTTTTCATCATGTGAGACTACATGGGATTCATGGTAACGGTCATCCATTTTGGGTTTGAAGATCAGCGTCTCCTGACCGGCGATCTTAGCACGTTTAAGTCGTCTGATCAGTTCTTCGGTCTTCCCTGAGAACATGGGCCCTACAATTAACTCAAACCACCCAGGAAGGGAAACTCCATCCACATTCTTGAGGGGGAAATGCGGTTCATTATACATGGGAAAATTATTGATTCGGTTAGGGTACCTGAAGATTTGTTTTTATTAACTTTCTTCAGTCCACACAAATTTCGGCTTTTCGTTCGTTTTTGGATTTTAAGATATGGAGAATCAAATAAACAGGAAGGGAATTGAGGATTACTGTGCCGAGGTTGCCGAATTGATCATCAGCAAAAGGGGAGAAGGAAAGAAAAGTTTTTCCGGAGAAGACCTAAAGAAGCTTTCAGGAATAAAGCAAGCTGATCGATTTGTCCTTGAGCAGATCTTTTCTTCTTGGGAAGAACAAATGCTGCAATCCAGGAGTGAGTATTTCAACTACGACAATGAACAAATCAAAAAGGCCGGCAAGGATTATGCTAATGCGCTTTCATATCACATTGATCTTGATCCTGGACAAACCAGGGAGCTCTATACCCTTGCTCTGGAAAAAGCATTGATCTTTTTCTTTTTACCGGACCTTTTCCTATTGAATGAATTTGGGTCTTCTAAGGATCCCAAGGCCGCTTTGAAAAAAGGTGCTCCTTATCTTGTTTTCTACACAAAAGAATGCCGCGAAATCATGAAGAGACTGGAAGAAGGGATGGATTTTGAAAGCGCAGTCGCAGATCAGGAATTTGGGGAGGAGGACCAGTCAGGGATCATTTCAATAGAGCAATACAAAGAGCTTGAACCAGAGATCATTTTTGCTAATCAGGAAGAAAAACAAGGAAATGGCCCTGAAGCGGACCAGGCTGGGCCCAAGAAGATCTTTGAGAAGTTTGAAAAGGAGCCGAGTGTCCTGGAAAAATTTGAAAAAACTATCGATCAAGCTGGCTTCGTAATTGAAACCGAAGAAACAGCATTGATCCTTAATAACCTCGGTCTAAACGAAAAGCTGTATTTCTCAAAGCAATTCTTTAGTGGAAACAAATTCGTTTTTGATGAGTTCCTTGAATTGATCCTAAAGGCAGACTCACTCCACGATGCAAGGGAAAAGTTCAATGCCCACCCTGAAATTGATCTTCATGGCCAGGATGGAATGGATGCAAGGAACAAGTTCTTTGATGCTTTAGAGAGGCATTTTAGTTAAACCTTCCTAATACCTGCATGCGATGGGCATCCAGCTTGAGCAGTGTAAACAACAGCAATGAAAATGAGATCAAGGCCGAGCCTCCGTAGCTATAGAAGGGAAGGGGAATTCCTACCACGGGGAAAAGCCCGATCGTCATTCCGATGTTCACTGAATAGTGGAATAGTATCAGGGAGAATACCGAATAGCCGAAAACCCGAGCAAAAAGGGTCCTTTGTCGCTCTGCGATCATCACAATTCTGATCAAGAGCAGTGTAAAACAAATGATCAAAAAGAATGAGCCAATGAATCCTAGCTCTTCGCCTATTGTACAAAATATATTGTCGGTGCTTTGATCAGGAATGAAATCGAATTTGGTTTGAGTTCCTTTCAAGTATCCCTTGCCCCAAAATCCCCCTGAACCTATTGCGATCTTACTTTGGGTGACCTGCCAACCCGCACCCGTAGGATCGGCATTGGGATTCAGAAAAACCTGAATTCGATTTTGCTGGTGTGGCTTTAAAACGTTGCTGAAGACAAAATCCACGCTAAACACCATGGCCGCAGCCGCGGCCACACTGACCCCAAGGATCAAAAGGCGCTTTCTGTTTTTTAATGAGATCAGGATCCCCAGTACCAGCAACCCTGCAAGTATTCCAAGCATGGAATTCAATCCAAGCAAGAGGGTGCCGATAAATAAAACAAATGAAACAACACCCACAATAATGAAAATGGCTGAAAGGCCTTCCCTAAAAAAAACCAGGGTGAAAGCAATAAAAACCAGTGCGGAACCCGTATCTCCCTGAAGTATGATAAGCCCAAAAGGCAGGGCGATCAGCATTGCGACCTTCAGGAAATTTTTAGGCTTCTTGATATCAAAGTTTAGCTGATTAAAAAATCTTCCAAGGATCAATGCTGTCGCATATTTTGTGAATTCTGAGGGTTGGATCTTAATCCCTCCAAGAGCAAACCAGCTTCTGGAACCAGATACTTCTGTCCCCAGGATCAAGACAATTAGTAAAAGCGAAACGGTGATTATATAGATCGGTACCGAGAAGGTCAGAAAAACCTTGTAATCAATCACCATGATAAAAATGAAAAAGACCATGGATATCCCTATCCAGATCAACTGTTTCCCAGACCTAAGGTCAGGGTCAAAGGGGGACATATCAGATCCGGATTCAAAGATTGCAGCGTGTATGGTCAACCAACCAGTCAGTACCAATACCAGGTAGATCAGGACTGTGATCCAATCAAGGTTTTCCCATATGGATTCTCTACGATTCAATAGATAAACTCTCCCCTTAAAATGTATTCCTCCAGGTACTTCCTTTGGATCTCTCCCAAAAGATATTTTTCCATGACAAGGCCGGCTATTCCAGCCGCTGCCCTTGCACCCTGACCAGAGTTTTCGACATAAACCGAAATCGCAATTTTTGGATCGTCTTTCGGAGCAAAGGCAATAAAGACCGAATGATCTTCCCCATGGGGGTTTTCCGCTGTTCCTGTTTTACCGCATACCTCCAAACCCGGCACCGCTCCCCTGAATCCGGTTCCATCTTCCACCACCTTGGCCATCGCATCCACCACAACCCCAAAGTATTTCTCTTCCACCGCGGTGGTGATCTTTTCCTTGTATTTAGCAGGGACCATAGCATCATCTCCATCGATGCTTTTTATAAAATGCGGTGGGTAATAAAAACCTCTATTACCGATGATGGCTGCAAGATTTGCCATTTGAATAGGCACCGTAAGGATCTCACCCTGCCCGATTGCCAAGGAGTAGATCGTTGAGAACTTCCATCTGTTCCTGCCATATATTTTATCATAGTAAGAGGAGGGGGGTATGTACCCTCCCTTTTCATTTGGAAGGTCTATTCCCAGAGGATTACCAAATCCGAAGGAAGTGATCTTATCGTACCAGCCTTCAAAGCCCAGACGGGTATCTTCATATGTATTGTCAGATTCGTTCTGGTTCAAGACCCGCCGCAGGACCTGTCTGAAATACGGATTGCAACTGTATTGAATAGCGCCCTGGAGGTCTTCATATGTATGGGCGCCATGGCAGGCAATGATATTTCGGTTACACCTTATCCGGGTTACGGGAGTGATCACCCCTGTTTGGAGTGCTACCAAGGCTTGAACAAGTTTGAAGATCGACCCTGGAGGATATGCTGCCATCAATGGGCGGTTGAAAAGAGGCTTGGTAGTGTCGGTGGTAAGGGCAGAAAAATTATGACCTAAGTCCCTTCCTGTCAAGAGATTAGGATCATAAAAAGGAGCAGAAACAAAGGTAAGGATCTCACCCGAAGCAGGCTCAATTGCCACAACACTGCCTCTTCTTCCATCCATAAGGAATTCCGCATATTGTTGAAGTTCCAGATCAATTGAAATAGCAATATCATGACCGGGAATTGCCGTGGTATCATATTCATGAGCTTTGAACGATCCCTGACTTTCTCCCTTCACATTGACCATTTCGTATTTGACACCTTTTTCTCCGAAAAGGGTTTCCTCGTATTCGAGTTCAAGGCCGCTGATCCCAACCATATCTCCCTGGTGGTACCCTTTCCCCTTTTCCTTTTCCAATTTTTCCTTATCAATCTCTGCTACATAACCCAAGGCACCCGAGAGGCTTTGGTGCGGGTAGGCCCTTCGAAGGATGGGTTTGACGACCACTCCGTCATAGTCGATCAATTTATCCTGTATTTCAGAAAATTCATCCTGTGGTAGGAGCTTCTCAAAATCGGATGGTTTGTAATAAGAAAATGAACGTGCCTTTTCAATTTTGGAATTGAATTCTTCTCTGCTCAGGTCAAGCCAGGACATCATTGACTCTTCCTGTTGTTTTCTCATTTGCCTTGGTATGACCTGCAACGTGTATGATGGCATATTTTCAGCCAATATCCTTCCCTTTCTATCCTTGATCAGGCCCCGAAAAGGGAAGTCAATGTTCCGCTGGATGATATTATTCTCCGCTTCGGAGCGGTAGGTGGAATCGAAGACCTGCAATACCGAAAGTCTTACAATGAAGATCAGAGCAGTGAGGACCGCTATTCCAAGAAAGAAATACTTTCGGTTTTCATTCATCTCCTCGGGGTGCTGGTTAGTAAGATCACGAGCGTGACACAAACCCAGGTAAACAATGTGCTGCTAACGGTGTTAAGGATGATCAAACCAATGAATTCGCTGGATAAGATCTCGAGTGAAAAGGTGAAAAGGTGATGAACCAAGATCAACCCAAAGCTATATGCCAGATACCAGGGCCAACCCATATCCATAAATGTCGGTTCCTGATTCACATCGTATCCTGCTCTGGGTGTGAGCCCGGAAAGGATCCAAGGCCTCAATGCCATTAACAATGTGGAGGAACCCGCATGGATCCCGGGGGTTTGAAGGAAAAAGTCAATTACAAGGCCGGAGGCAAAGCCCAAAAAAAGGCCTGCCAATGGGACAAAATCCAATGGAAGCATCAGCAGGAACCAGACATAGATCAAAGCTGTAGCAGTAGATGCAATGGAAATATCCTTGAAGAAAACAACCTGAAGGAAGAGGACTCCCAGGAAGCGAATTGCCAGAACCAGAATTGAAGTCTTCATGATCCCTCCAGGACTTGAATTTCAAGGGTATCCTTCTCGATCCTTAGCCGATCACCCACGGTATAGACCAGATCCGTCTTCTTAAAATCATGGAATAAAATAAAGGTGATATCCAGAAATGAATCGCCTTCACCGCTTTGGACATCGCTTACGATCCCTATAGGAACTCCTTCTGGAAAAACCGAATTAAATCCTGAGGTCATTATGCTATCACCAACCCGAACGTCCAGGTTCCTTGGAATATATAACAGCTTTGATTTATAAATATTCTGGCCGTCCCATTTTGCTGATCCCTGGATACCTGTCCTCGAGATCTTGGATGCTATGAAAAAATTAGGATTAAGTATGCTTTGCGCCAGGGCAAAATGGGAAGAGGCACTGATAACCTTACCCACCACACCAGCCGAGGAGATCACACCCATTCCTGCCGAAACACCATCACTGCTTCCCTTATTGATAGTCAGGTAATTGTTCATCAATTCGGTGGTTTGATTAATGGTTTTTCCTGGGATATAATAGTACCTGGTTAGCAGTTCGGGAGGGAGATCCGACCTTAATCCCATCTTGGGTTGTAGATTTCTCAGGGATTCCTTCAGTCTGGCATTTTCAGCCATCAGATCTTCGTTTTGCTCTTTCAGCGAAAGCGTTTGAAGCACATTTTGCTTAACATTATCAATCCTTCCAGCCCATTCAACGCTTACAAGAAAGAAGGTAGCCTGCTGATAGGTGTTTCGGTTGACCACCAACCAAATAGAGAAGAACTCCAGAATCAGAAATGAAAATAGAACCCTGTTGCGGGTAAAAAAAAGCAGCAGCTTATTCATAGCTGACTACCGCATCAATACTGCCTTGTATCTATCTAGGTAGTTTAACGACAATCCAGTGCCTCTCACGACCGCCCTCAAAGGGTCGTCGGCAATATGAACCGGAAGCTTGGTTTTCATTGAAAGCCTTTTGTCAAGGCCTCTGAGCAATGCCCCCCCTCCGGTCAAATGGATTCCATTGTCATAAATATCCGCCGACAGCTCGGGAGGTGAGATCTCCAAAGCCTTTAATACGGATTCTTCGATTTTGCTTATGCTCTTGTCCAGGGCAAATGCGATCTCCGAATAAGACACCTTTATGACCTTTGGAATTCCTGTCATCAGATCCCGACCCCTGATCTCATAGTCAGGCGGATCATCATCCAGTTCTGTTAAGGCAGCTCCGACTTCTATTTTGACTTTTTCCGCTGACCTTTCCCCTATCAACAGATTATGCTGCCTCCTCATATAATCCAGGATGTCTTTATTGAAGGTGTCTCCTGCAGTCCTTATGGACTGATCACAAACGATCCCGGAAAGAGCAATTACAGCAATCTCCGTTGTACCACCCCCAATATCAACAACCATAGAACCGACCGGTTGTTCAATATCAATCCCTATTCCCAATGCGGCCGCAATTGGCTCATGTATCATATACACCTCTTTTGCATTTGCATGCTCGGCCGAGTCTCTTACCGCTCTTTTTTCCACCTCCGTAATTCCTGATGGGATGCAGATCACCATCCTATGGCTAGGCCTGAAAACCCGGTTACCCTGATCGATCATCTTGATCATCCCCCGGATCATTTTTTCAGCAGCATCGAAATCCGCAATTACCCCATCCTTCAGAGGGCGAATAGTCTTGATGTTTTCATGGGTCTTTTCATGCATTTGCATAGCTTCCCGCCCAATTGCCAAAACCTTGCCGTTTGTTTTATCAATGGCGATGATCGATGGCTCATCCACCACGATCTTTTCCTTGTGTATGATCAGTGTATTTGCTGTGCCAAGATCTATGGCAATATCACTCGTTAAAAAATCAAACCAACCCATTACTTACTTTAAAAACATCCGGAAAAGTGACTGAAAATCAAGCCGCAAATATAACTCAATGTTTGAAATGCCTTGTGCCGGTGAAAGCCATGGCAAGCCCATTTTTATTACAATATTCTATGGAATCCTTGTCCCTGATAGAACCCCCAGGTTGAACAACGGCCGTAATGCCGGCTTTGTGAGCAATCTCAACACAATCCGGGAAAGGAAAAAATGCATCTGAGGCCATTACAGCGCCATTCAGATCGAATCCGAAACGCTTAGCCTTTTCTATTGCCTGATTGGCCGCATCCACTCTCGAGGTCTGGCCGACCCCACTCCCCAACAATTGGTTGTCTTTGGCTATCACAATAACATTGGACTTGGTATGCTTGGCTATAATATTTGCAAATACAAGTGATTCCTTTTCTTCCGATGTGCATTTCCTTTCCGCAACATCTTCCAGGTCACTTATCGTTTCGGTTTTTGCATCCTTTTCCATCCAAAGGGTGCCATTCAAGGTGGTTTTCACAAGACCGGTGTTAGGGACATTTCCCTTTTTCCTTAAGATGATGCGGTTCTTCTTTGACCTGAGGATATCAAGTGCATCATCATCATAATCCGGGGCGATCACCACCTCAAAGAACAACTCGTTCATTTTTTCAGCACATGCTTTATCAATGGTCTTGTTGCATGCCATGATCCCTCCAAATGCAGAGACAGGATCCCCTGCAAGAGCTCTCTCGTAGGCTTCAAGTATACTTTTTCCTTGGGCCATACCACAGGCGTTGGTGTGTTTGATTATGGCACATGAAGCATCCTCAAATTCTTCAATTAGTCCAACAGCTCCATCTATGTCAACCAGGTTGTTGTAGGATATTGCCTTACCATGAATTTGATCAAAAAGCTCCTCGAAATCACCGAAGAATATTCCTTTCTGATGAGGGTTTTCACCATATCGCAACTCCTTATAGTTCAGCTCGCTGACCCTCATATGAGGCAATGAAAAATCACGGTTGAAATACTCTGAGATCTTTGAATCATAATGCGATGAAACCCCAAATGATCTGAATGCAAATTCTTTCCTTGTTTCCAGATCAGTGCTTCCATTGCCTTCCTTTAAAACTTCCTCAAGCTTTGAGTACTCGTTCTTAGAGGGGACTACCAGCACGTCCCTAAAATTTTTTGCCGCTGCTCTGATCAGTGATATACCTCCTATGTCGATCTTCTCGATGATCTCTGCTTCTTCATTACTGGACCGTACCGTTTCCTCAAAAGGGTACAGATCGACAATTACCAGATCTATAGAAGGGATCTTGAATTCCTGTGCCTGAACATCGTCATCCTTATTATCTCTTCTGAAAAGTATTCCTCCAAATACAGCTGGATGAAGTGTTTTTACTCTTCCACCAAAGATGGAGGGGTAACCGGTCAATTCTTCAACAGGGGTGACCTGGCAACCCTTTGATTCCAAAAATTGTTGGGTGCCTCCTGTTGAAATGAATTTCACACCCTGGCCTTTCAGGATCGAGACAATATTATCCAGGCCGTCCTTGTGAAAGACCGAAATCAAGGCCGTAGATATTTCTTTAGTTGACATTGGTTGACTTTTTTAAAATGAAATCTCTGATGGTGGAAGGAAAGAACTGATATTCAAGCTTATGGATGTTTTCTTGCAACTCATCCGGCGACCAGTCCTTTTTGACCTCTAATCTGTACTGCGCAACCACCTTTCCTTCGTCATAGGATTCATTCACCAGGTGGATGGTAATGCCTGAATACTCTTCCTGATTTTCAAGCACAGCCCTGTGGACATTCATCCCATACATTCCTTTTCCCCCATACTTAGGAAGCAGGGCCGGGTGGATATTTAATATGCGATCTTCATACTCCCTAACCAGGTATTCGGGGACCAGCCAAAGGAATCCGGCAAGTACGATGAATTCGGTTGCATACTCCCTAAGCATAGGTAAGATAGAATTGGGTTGATTGAATTCCTTTTTTTCGATGAACTCTACCGGGACCTTCAATTTCCTTGCCCTTTCTACCACTCCAGCATGCTCATTGCTTGAGACTACAAGGTTCACTCTTGCCAGTTGATCATTTTGAAAAAACCGGATGATATTCTCGGCATTGGTTCCGGAACCGGAGGCAAAGATTGTTATTCCATTGGGTTCCTCGATTTCCCTCATCCGACGAAAATTATTGAAATAATTCCGGCGGCAAAAACCAATTTCGATATAAAACTGAGTTTGGAAAATTCTTTCTTGGTATCGGCCCTCGGAAGCAGCACCATGAGGTATAGAACTACAGCAGATAAACTTCCAAAATATACCCAGGCAAACAGTTGATTAATAACCAGAGAAAAGGAAAGTAGCTCCAGAATTATGAAGGTCCCGATTACGATCAGGACAGATCTGGCGTAGGCCAATCCAAATACTAGAGGAATGGTCCTATAGCCCTCCTTTTCATCACCCTTCATGTCTTCCATGTCCTTGATAATCTCCCTAAGCATCATCAGGGAAAAAGTGATAATAGAATACCAGTAAACAAGATGATGATCCCATCCATACCTTATCAGAAGCATGAAGATCGATAGGAAGGCAAGGAAAGAAACGGTCAGATTTCCCCAATAGGGTCTGCGTTTTAGACTGGTGGAATAGAACCACAAAAGGATTGAAGCACCTACTCCGACCAAACCGATCTTTAAGGATGAATATGCACTGGCCAGGATCCCAGAACCGGTTAGTAGCCCATAGAGTATTAGGGCTGTTTTTTTGCTGATCCTGTTACCGATAATAACTCTTTCAGGTTTGTTCACAAGGTCAATCTTAATATCGTGGTAATCGTTGATTATATAACCTCCGGAGGCCACCAGCAAAGTACCGGCGATAAGGAAAATGATCCGTGAATTCAGGATCAAAGCAAGGTTGATCTCCGATGGTGAGTGGATCAAAAAAGCCCAGATCAATCCCTGTCCTAATCCCAGTAGGATTAGGTTGCCGGTCCGGATCGACCTTAACACATCTACTATGAAATTTGGCGAGTTCACCGGTAAAGAAATTGGATAAAACCGACCACAAAATTGAATTAAATAAATTCTTTATTGTGCATAGTTTAAAAAGGAAATCCTACCCTTAAACAGCCGTGCTGGATAAACCGCATTTCCGAATGGTTACCAATGTTAAGTTACTGTTAAGAAAAACTGTGTGCCAGGGGTATTCTTTAACAATAGGATAACCCTAAGAATACCTCTACAAAACCCTCAATAGGCTGTTTTGCAACATGATTTTAAACAAATTTTCAATGAAGAAGTTAAACCTACTATTGTGCGGAGCGTTTCTGGGTTCCGCCCTTTTATTTACCGGTTGTAATGATGATGATGGAGATGGTGGCGGGAATCCTACTCCCTCAGATGAGGTTTTGGTGACCGAGAACATTACAAGCGATGTAACCTGGACTAGCAACAAAGAATACGTCCTTACCAAAAGGATCTCTGTTGAAGATGGAGCAACTCTGACCATCGAGTGTGGAACCCTTATCAAAGGTCAGGCTGGAGCAGGGGCTAATGCTTCCGCATTAGTGATTGCCCAGGGTGCTAAGTTGATGGCCATGGGTCAGGCAGATTGCCCGATCATTTTCACCTCTATTGCAGATGAGATTACCAGGGAACAAGTTGCAGCCGGTGATTACAAGAGCCCAAACCTTGATCCGGATCTTCAAGGACTATGGGGAGGTCTTCTTATTCTTGGAAAAGCTCCGATTTCGGTAGCGAGCAACGCAGACTTCGAGCAAATTGAAGGTATCCCTGCATCTGATCCTAATGGACAGTATGGAGGAACCGATGCTGCGGATAACTCGGGAACCATCCAGTACATCTCTATTCGTCATGGTGGCTCTAACATTGGAGAGGGTAACGAGATCAATGGCCTTACCCTTGGTGGAGTTGGAACAGGAACTACCATCGAATATGTGGAGGTTGTTGCAAACCAGGATGATGGTATTGAGTGTTTTGGTGGAACTGTTGACGTTTCAAATGTTCTTATCTGGTCTGTTGGAGATGACCAATTCGATATGGACCAGGCTTATTCTGGTACGATTGATAACTTCATTGGAATTGGAGGAAGCAACACCGACCACATGATGGAGCTTGATGGGCCTGAAGGATCCAGAACAGGAACCTACACTCTTCAAAATGGTTCATTGAAGCTTTGGAATGATGGTGGCGTTGATGGCGGTGAGTATGCTGACCTAAGGGATGGTTGCCTTGCTGTTCTGAACAACATCTACATGTTCAACGGCTCTGAGTCTTCTGATTTCGAATTGGATGATGACGGTACCTCTGATGCCTACAAAGCTGGAACCACATCTTTTTCAAGCCATGAGATCAATACCAGCCACTTATCAGCTGGTAACTTGACTATTGCTGACATATACAATGATAAATCTACAGCAGGGGATGCCTTTGCACCCCCTCCTGATGCTACCATAGTTACCTCG
>JANQSY010000113.1 GCA_028279065.1 Cytophagales bacterium | reverse complement strand
GTTCCTTTTTTTACAAAACCAAGCCCCCCGGGGTTATTGAATACACTCCATTGATTTGAAGAACAGATGGTGGTACCAGAAGTCCCCAGGCCCATCGATCCTGCATCTTGACCAATAGAAAGATGTGAACAATAAGAAAGTAACAGGACTATTATGAATCCCTGTGGAAAGGATTTCATGTTAATACATTTTTAAAGGACTCTTCTATATTAAATTACTTGAAAATTTCTGTGTTGCCAAACGCTTCAAAAAAAATCGCCTCGTGAAACCCCTTGTTCAATTACTTTCCTTCCTTCTGGGGTTTTCCACATATTGCTTTGGACAACCTGAAACAGCCTCTTCAGGAGAATTTATTGTTCAAAGCTTTTATCCCAATGAAGAGGTCAAAAGGGCAAGAGTCATCGGATTGGAAATGGAAGATTCAATTACAATGGAATTCCATCCTAATGGATCCACAAAAGAGATAGGGTCCTTTATGTCAGGGAAAAAAACCGGGATATGGCTTTCCTATTTCGAATCCGGTAAAGTCAAATCAAAAAAGATCTATGAAGCAGGGGAATTGGTAGACACCATTAAAACCTATTGGGAGAACGGAAAACAGGCCTCAATTCAGGTTTTAGAACAGGGAATCAAAAATTCCACCGTATGGATTTATTATAATAATGGAAGGTTGATGACCACAGGAAAGATCGTTGGGGGTCAGAAGCAAGGTAGATGGCTTCATTTTGATGAGGATCGAAAGCTGGAGATCTCGGAGTACTTCTCCTCGGGAAAAGAGGATTCAATATGGTTTTATTATACGGCAGATGGTTTTGTAAAGGTTTCGGAGACCTATGAAAAGGGAAAGCTGGTTGAAGTTTCTAAATGGTTGCTTGCCACCGGAAAAAAGGTTGATCCCGGAAAGTTCAAAAATGGGAACGGCTATCGCCAATATTTTTTCCCCTATGGAGGGGTATTCAGATATGTGGAATATCAGGAAGGCCTCCCGAATGGAATGGATGTCACGTACCATGAAACAGATGTAATGGCAGAGGTTGGGGAAAACAAAAAAGGAATCAGAGAAGGTGTCTGGACCGGTTACTATTTATCTGGAGAACCTCTTTTTCAAGTAGGCTATACCGCGGGAGTTGAACAAGGAGAATACCTGGAATGGCATGAAAATGGCTCGCTTGCAAGTGTTGGTTTTTTTGAAGATGGATTGAAGGAGGGTACTTTTCGAAATTATGATAGCATTGGAAGCATTCAGGAGGAAATAAACTATTCGGGTGATATTTTAAATGGAGAGTATTTTGAGTTTTTTCCAAACGGTTCAATGGCAACAAAAGGCTACTTTGAAAATGGGAATGAATCCGGACTTTGGATCACATATTATGCCTCGGGGGAAATATTCTCGGAAGGGTCGTTTATAAACGGTAATCCTGAAGGAAGATGGAAGTATTTCTATAAAAATGGCTCTGTTATGGAAATAGGTGATTATCTCATGGGAGAAAAGCAAGGGGATTGGGAATACTACTCTGGGTCTGGAAAACTCTCCGAGAAGGGAAAATACAGGAATGGATTGCGCATAGGAAATTGGTTTGAGTACGATAGTGCTGAAGAACTTAATTCCTATGGGGTCTATTTCCATGGGGAAAGATCAGGGCTCAGGAAGATTGTCTATCCAGATGGAATGGTCCAACTAATAGAATGCTGGACTGATGGAAGACTCGATAGCCTGAGTGATTTTGTAGACACATCAGGAAAAAGCCACAAAACCGGTACGGTAAAAAATGGCACAGGGCACCTGATACTTAGGAATTCCAATGGCAATGTGGCAGGGGAGGGAGAATTGGTCAATGGAAAGATTGAAGGCACATGGATCTTTTTTCATCCCAACAAAATGATGAAGGCTACGGGCCAGTTCAGTTCGGGTATTAAAGAAGGGATCTGGAAATACTATGATGAAGAAGGTCGGTTGGCTGCAAGAGGAAAATATCAAAAAGGTAAAGTGAAGGGAAGGTGGGAGTTTTATGGTAAGAATGAAAAGATCGAGGAAGTTGAGATTTTTTAATCTCGTAGTTCTTTTGTTGATAAGCTTTTGGCATTCAGCTCTGTGTCTTTCCGATACAGTTGAAACAAAGTATCAGAACGGGAACGTTAGATCCAGGGGATTGATGTTGGATGGTGTTAGAGAGGGCATATGGAAGTCCTATTACCCCGAAGGTCAATTAAGTGCTGTAGAGGAGTATTCAAATGGAAATCTTTCAGGCTCCATTACCTACTATTACCCCAGTGGGGGGATAAGGTCGAATGAAAACTGGGAGTCAGGGTACCAGGAAGGCGAAGCCAACTACTACTTTGAAAATGGAAGAATTTACCGGAAGGGGCCGTTCTCACAGGGAATGTATGAAGGAAGATGGCTGACCTACCATGAAAACGGCAAACTGAGACAGGAAGGGGTTTATGTACAGGGATTTCCGGCAGGAGAGTGGAAGTTCTATTCTGAATCGGGTGAACTGATCAAATCTGAGATCTTCCCTGATCAATATGACCCGGCCTGGGATTCAGTAACCATGGTTACATTTTATTTCCCCAATGGAACCAAAATGATGGAAGGACCAATGAAAAATGGGGAAGAGCAGGGTACGTGGATTTTGTATAAGAAAAATGGAAAAGAAAAGGAGCGGATAGACTATTGATGGAATTCCTTTTCAAAGAAATCCGGCATTCCTCCAAGGTCGCTGACAACCCTTTCTATCCATTCGAAGGTCAGCCCAATGCATTTCTGGTTTTTTGCATCATAATAATACCTGTTCCCTAAGCCCTCAATGTTCTGATCGAAGGCGAGCCCAACCAATTCACCTTTTGAATTTAGAATAGGTGATCCCGAATTTCCCATGCTGACCTCAACTTCTGATAGGAATGTGATCATCAGGCCATCATCCAGGTTTGCGATCCATTTCTTTAATTCGTCGGGTAGCTTTTTTCTTTCAATAAGGGTTTTCAATCCTGAAACCGTGCAAAAGGGTTCGGACCAGTCTGTTTCGTTCCTTTGGAATCCCTTGATCTTGCCTCTTGATACCCTTAATGTTCCATTTGCTTCCGGGTAAGTCAGGGAAGGGAGAGATTCAGAGATTCTCAATTCCAGGGCAGCGATCTCACCCTGGTACTTTTTGATCCTGGGGGCAATGGAAATGAAGTAATAACCAATCACATCATTTACCCAGGTGTACATGGGATCGGAATTGAGTTTTTCCAGGTCTGGCTTATTAAGAAATGCTTCAAGGTTCTCATTGTTTGTAAAGATGGAGTTATCCCATAACTCTGATACGAATCTGAAAACATCACCCTCAAAAGCATGCTTTATAGCCTGAAAGTTTGGGTTATGCAGATCTGAAGGAATGTCCTCATAATATTGCATGACCATCTTGAAGAACAATTCTTTTTCCAGCCTGGGATCATTTTTTTCAAAGTAGGCCGAAGCTTTTCTCTTGATTGCCTCCAGTGTAGATTGGTATTGTTCCTTATTCTCAGGATGTACTAGTACGTCTTCCAAAGGGGAGAATCCAAATACAAGCAGGAAGATCTTTGGGGCTGTTAAGCCTTCATTTAAATAGATCCTTGAAAGGTTATAATATTCCAGTGAATCATATAAGCGGTCGAGCTTGACAAAATCATAGGTTAGGTTCTTTTGGTTTGAAGATGTTTCCTTCTCCCTTTCCTTCTTTTGCTCAATAAGCCCATAACTCTCGGCATTCCGTAGTTCATATTCCTGAAATATCTTCTCGTTCTCCAAGCTGACCATCAGATCCCTGGGAAGCTTTGTTTCCGGATTGAATTCAAGGTAATCTGAATATATATTCAATCTCTTTTTCCTGAGCTTCAGTCGGGTCGATTGGTCATGGAGGAGTAGGTTTTGGACCTTCCTGGAATTCGAGTTCCGAAAGCTTGATGCTGGATAGCCCCCTACAAATACATCCATATTTTTTGATATAGCTTTGGAAATCTTTAGGTAGGGGAATTCCGGATACTGTTTCTGGTGAATTGGATCGGATCGGTGTACCCTTAGGACCACGAAATCGCTTGAATACCTCGGCCATTGCCAATTGCCTTCGTTTCCACCAAGGAGAGCCAGGGACTCAGGTGGAACCGCCACCAGGCTCACCTTATCGAAAACATTTGTAACAATTCCTCGGCTTCCAAAGGAGGGTTCCATGGATTTAATGATCCTCCTCCGGATCGGGGTTTCTTTTTCGTTGAGCCAACTATCCCTCTTCTCATTGTCCCAGTCCGTTGCATCGACGCTTTTGACCAAGACATCTCCCGTTAGGCCCTCCAGGATGGGACCATTTTCTTGATCTTGAAGGAAAAAACCTTTGCTCAGATCTATTTTACCTTCTGCTTCCAAAACTCTCAGATAGGGTTCGATGCAATGATAATTGGTCAGTAATAATCCATTTTGGGAAATGATCACACCTGTACAATTTCCCTGATCAAGGCTCATTGTAGCTTGAAGTTGGATCGGGTAGTAATATTCTTTTTCTGAAGAAGCATCCTGAGGTCGAAGGAATTTCTGTTCCTTGTTGAGAAAATCAGGAAGGTTTTCCGGAACCCAAAATCCCTCTTGGGCTTGTGCAAGAAAGCTAAAGCAAAGGAGTAAGGTTAATGCAAAAAATTTCTTCAAAACTGGATCTGAGGTGAGTCCTGGTTTGACCTGCAAGATAAACGAATCAATTGCGCCAATATATATGTTTGCCATCCCAAACCGCTGTTCTGTACAAGCGGCCATTAAAAAAACCTTCAATTACAGGCCTCCCACCTTCAACCCAAATTTCATAATACCGATAGATATCCAGACCTGGTACCCAAGCTGCCCAGATCTGCTCGGCTTCGGAATTGAACTTAACTACGAAAGGAGTATGATTTACGATCCCCACCATAAAGATATTGTCCTTCTCATCACGGATAATTCTATCAGGAAGCTCAAAGGGACTGCCACCTATGGTCTTGATCCACTCTACTCCGCCTTCCTTTTTGGATTTACCCAGATAATAGGGTCCGGAAGAACGTCGGTCTCTGGTAATTACAGAATCAGGGAATTTGCTCAATTCCCTTTCCCTAAGGACCATTAAAGAAACCAGCGTTGAGTCTGAAAGAACTACAGAAGATGTTACAGTCTCCTGGGAAAGCTTATTGGAAAATGTATGCCCGACAATGAAGGAAACAAGGCCAAAGATCAATATTCTTATGGTATCTGGCATAATTGGGCTTTCTGCTCACATATGAAAGTTCCGAATTATAAGGCTAAAAAAAAAGCCCCGATTACCGGGGCTTTGTAATTACCATATTACAGGTCGTTCCTCAGGAGCCCTGTACATGCCATCTTCAGGGGCAATTTCGAACGCCTCATAGAATTCCGGCATATTTCTCAATACTCCATTCACTCTGTGTATTGCAGGTGAATGATAATCGGTCTTGGCCCTTTGAGCCATTGCCTCATCATTGTATTGGATCCTCCAAACCTGTGACCAACTATAGAAAAACCTTTGCTCGGCTGTCATCCCATCTATATCCTCTGGTCTTCCATTCCTTTCAAAGTTTTTCTGGAGTGCTGAATAAGCAATGGTCAGGCCACCAAAGTCAGCTATGTTCTCACCAAGGGTCATCGATCCGTTGATCGGAACAGTGTCAAGTACTGTATAGCTGTCATATTGCTCAACCAGCACTTTTGTTTTGGCGTCAAAAGCTTCCCTGTCACTATCCGTCCACCAGCTTTTTAGACTTCCATCACCTCCATACTGTGACCCCTTGTCGTCAAAGCCATGCGAAAGCTCATGACCAATCACAGCACCAATTCCACCATAATTGATGGCGGCATCAGCTTTGAAATCAAAGAATGGGAACTGAAGTATCCCTGCAGGGAAAACAACCTCATTCTTTAATGGATGGTAATAGGCATTCACCATAGCTGCTGGCATACCCCACTCATTTTTATCGATAGGCTGTCCAAGCTTTCCAATATTGTCCTTATAAGACCAGATCCAGGTATTCTGGATGTTCTTAAAGTAAGTATCAGGTTTGATCTCAATGCTGGAATAGTCGTTCCACTCATCCGGATAGCCGATCTTCCTGCCAAACATGGATAATTTTTCAAGAGCCTTTTGCTTTGTGGTGTCACCCATCCAATCCAGGTTTTTTATCCTTTCCTCAAAGGCTGCAGTGATATCGTCTATCATTTCATTTGCTACTTCCTTTGCTTCAGGTGGAAAATATCTTTCCACGAATAGCTGGCTGACATCATCGGGAATCGATGAATTTAGATTGCTGATCATCCTTTTCCATCTTGGTTCCATTTCCTGAATTCCATTCATTACAGTGCTATTGAACCTGAACGCCTCTTTTTCGAATTCCGAACTTAGATAAGGAGCAGCTTCTCTCAAGATCTGCCAGGTTAAATATGCTTTCCAATCCTCAACCGAACGGCTTGACAATTGCTGGTCAAGACCATCAAAGAATTCAGGCTGCCCTACGATAAGGTTTTCCTGCATTGGGATCTCCTGGTTTTCAAGGATCACATTCCAATTGAGGTTTGTGTGGGCAGACTGCAATTCAGCAAAACTTTTCTTGTTGTAATTGCTTTCCGGATCCCTCAAATCAACTCTGCTTCTAGAGTTCTCAGCAAGACTTTTTTCAAGATCATAGATCCTGTTGGCCAGATCATCAGCTTCAGCGGATTCAGTGCCAACCAATTGGAACAGTGTTGAAATATGGATCCTGTATTGATTTTGGATCTCAGTTGTTCTGCCGTCCTCACGGAAATAGAAATCTCTGTCAGGAAGGCCAAGGCCAGACTGATAGGCATTAAGAATATAAGTATCTGGTTCTTTGCTATCCTGCTGAACACCCAGATAAAACATTCCGGGAGTGGTTTTAGAATGTAGGAAAGCCTGATACTTTACGATTTCTGGTATCGACTCCAATGCTTGGATCTCCGCAAGCCTCTCTTTGATAGGTTCATAACCCAGCTCTTCTATCTTGGAAGTATCCATTCCACTTTGGAATAGGTCACGAACCCGTTGCCTGCTTGTCCCTGCCGCTGCTTCGGTATCCGCTGCCACCTCATCAATAATGGTTTTTAGGTTTTCCCTGTTCTTTTCATTGAGGATCTGAAATGTACCCCATCCGGATTTATCAGATGGGACAGGATTTTCCTTGAACCAAGTGCCATTGGTAGCATTGAAGAAATCATCTTCAAGCCTCACATTGGGGTCAAAATTCGCTGGGTCAATGTACTTCATTGTTTCTTCAGTTTTTTCGGAATCCGGCGATTGGCAGGAGACAAATGCAGCCGCCAGAACTATTCCTGAGAAAAGGGTCTTCAACCCTGACTTTAAGTTGTAAAAATTCATGCTCATTTGTTTTGATGGCAGTAGAGCTGATTAGCTCTACCCTGGATTTGGATTTTATTTTAGGATCTTACCTTCTTGTCCAAAAGTTTCAGATAAAAGGGTAAAAAAAAGATCCATAATTCATCAGTATTTTGATTTTTGCGCAATACTACGGATAAATAGTGCATTTTGGGTGAAATAATCATATAAATGAAGGGATTTACCTACCCATAAATCAACGGTGAATAGATGATTCTAACGGATAAACAGATACTTGAAGAAATTGAAAGAGGAAGCATTGTAATTGATCCCTTCGAAAGAGAATACCTGGGTACCAACTCTTATGATGTCCATTTGGGGAAGTATTTGGCGACCTACAAGGACAGGGTTTTGGATGCAAAAGTCCATAACGAGATCAGTGTTTTCGAGATACCTTCCGAAGGTTTCATACTTCAAAATGACACACTTTACCTGGGGGTAACAAAGGAATATACTGAGTCCCATGACCATGTTCCTTTTTTGGAAGGCAAGTCCAGTGTTGGTCGCCTTGGGATCGATATTCATGCAACCGCAGGAAAGGGGGATATCGGATTTTGTAATTCCTGGACATTAGAGATCTCGGTCAAGCAGCCCGTAAGGGTTTATGAAGGAATGCCGATCGGTCAGCTGATCTATTTCAAATCAGAGGGAGAGGTAGAGAGACTCTACAATGCCAAGAAAGATGCCAAATACAATCAAAGGACAGAATTGCCTGTAGAGTCGATGATGTGGAAAAACAAGTGGTAATGGATCTGTTGGTAAAAAACATAAAAGGCCTTGCGGGTACCTATAGTGGTGCACCAAAAAAAAAGGCGGGAAAAGAATTGAATGATCTGCCTGTCTTGGAGGATTCTTTCTTAAGGGTCAAAGGTGGCAAGATTGATAGTTTCGGCCCCATGAGTTCACTTTCAGGTGAAGATGACTCAACAAAAACAATTGATGCCTTTGGAAGATTTGTCATCCCCACATATGTTGATTCGCATACCCACTTGATATTCAGCCATTGGAGGGAAGGGGAGTTCAGGGATAGGATCCAGGGTTTGAGCTATGAAGAGATCGCCAAGAAGGGAGGGGGAATACTGAACTCAGCAAAACGTTTACAACAAACCAGTGAAGAGGAGTTATTTGAATCTGCTCTACAAAGACTTCACTCCATCATTAGGATGGGAACAGGAGCGGTTGAAATAAAGAGTGGTTACGGCTTGACGGTTGAGGATGAGATCAAAATGCTTCGGGTTGCAAAGAGGATCAAGGAGGTAAGTCCGATACCTGTTAAATCCACATTCTTGGGTGCACATGCATTCCCAAAGGAGGTCAGCAGAGAAGAGTATATGAGGTCTATTCTTGATGAAATGATCCCAAGGATCGCTGAAGAAGGCCTGGCGGACTACTGCGATGTATTCTGTGATCGCGGTTTCTTTACCAAGGAGGAAACCAGAAAAATCCTCGTCAAAGGCTGGAAATCAGGCCTCAAGCCTAAGATCCATGCCAATGAGCTGGACTTCAGTGGGGGAATTCAGGTTGGCGTAGAACAAAATGCGATCAGTGTTGATCATCTGGAATGTGTTGGATCTGAAGAGATAGATGTTCTATTGAATTCAGATACCATTCCTACGCTTTTACCTTCTACCGCCTTCTTTCTCGGGTTGGAATATCCACCTGCAAGAAAAATGATCGATTCAGGCCTTCCAGTTGCTCTTGCGTCGGATTATAACCCGGGTAGTTCTCCTTCTGGCAATATGAACTTTGTGGTATCCCTGGCCTGTGTTCAAATGAAAATGCTTCCTGAGGAAGCGATCAATGCTTCGACTGTGAATGCTGCATATGCTTTGGAGATGGAAAAAAGTATGGGTTCCTTTTTTCCAGGTTCGGATGCAAGCTTTATTCTGACCCAACCCATGGGATCCATCTCCGAGATCCCTTATTCATTCGGAGAGAACAAAATTGAAAGCGTGTATATCAACGGAAAGAAATTCGAGTAATGGCAAAACAACTAATTGAATGCGTCCCAAATATTTCGGAAGGTAGGGACCGATCCATTATTGATCAGGTAACCAATGAGATCAAACTCATCGAAGGCGTAAAACTTCTGGATGTTGATCCTGGGGCAGCAACCAATAGAACAGTAATAACATTTGTTGGGGAACCGGAGCCAGTGAAACTAGCAGCACTGGCCGTAATGGCTAAAGCCAAGGAACTTATTGATATGAGCAAGCACAGCGGTGCTCATCCTAGATTTGGTGCTACTGATGTTTGCCCTCTTATTCCGGTCGCCAACATTGAAATGGATGAAGTCGCAGAGCATGCCAGAGATCTTGCAAGGAGGGCGGCGGAAAAGTTGGATTATCCGATCTACTGCTATGAGTTTGCAGCACTTCAGGATAAACGGAAAAACCTGGCTGTGGTAAGGGCAGGAGAATACGAGGCTTTGGCAGATAAGTTGGGTAAGGCAGAATATGCCCCTGATTTTGGCCCAAATGAATTCAGGCCTAAGACCGGAGCAACCGCAGTGGGAGCGAGGAAGTTCTTGATCGCTTACAACTTCAATCTGAATACAACCTCATCTAGGAGGGCGAACGCAATTGCCTTTGACGTAAGGGAAGCAGGGAGGATAAAACGAAAAGGAAATCCTGCAACAGGTGAGATTGTAGTTGATGAAAAAGGTGAACCGGTAAGAGTCTCGGGGACCTGTAAGGCGACAAAGGGAATCGGTTGGTATATCGATGAATATGGTATCGCTCAGGTATCAATGAACCTAACGGATATAGATATCTCACCGGTTCATGTTGTTTTCGATGAGATCAATAAGAGCGCAACCAACAGAGGTATTAGGGTTACAGGCTCTGAATTGGTAGGCCTTGTGCCAAAAAAGGTAATGATCGATGCCGGTAAGCATTACCTGAGAAGGCAGCAGAGATCGGTCGGAGTCCCTGAATCGGAATTGATCAAGATCGCGGTAAAGAGTCTTGGGCTTGATGACCTTAAACCCTTTGATCCAAAGAAAAAGATCATCGAATATGCACTGGAGGATGAAAGCTCTTCTCCATTGGTAAAAATGGATCTTGTCCAATTTGCCGATGAGACTTCCTCCGAATCACCCGCTCCAGGTGGAGGTTCTGTCTCCGCATACCTTGGGGCTCTTGGGGTGTCCTTGGCCACCATGGTTGCAAATCTATCTTCTCATAAAAGGGGTTGGGATGAACGTTGGGAAGAATTCTCAGAATGGGCAGAAAAAGGTCAGGATCTTAAGGATAGGTTGATCCACCTTGTTGATGAGGATACCAATGCCTTCAACAGGATCATGGATGCATTCCGGTTGCCAAAGGATTCAGAAGCGGATAAAAAGCTCCGGTTGAAGGCAATACAGGATGCCACCATTTATGCAATTGAGATTCCAATGAAAACCCTGGAGACCGCCCTTGAGTCAATGGATGTGATCAGGAAAATGGTAGAAATTGGAAACCCAAATTCAGTTACAGATGCCGGGGTAGGAGCTCTTTGCGCCAGATCGGCGGCCATCGGAGCTTTTATGAACGTAAAGATCAATACTGCAGATCTAAAAGATGAAAAGCTGAGGAAGGGGTTTTTGGAAAAAGGAGAAGCCCTGAAGAAAAAAGCTGAAGAATTGGAAGTTGAGATTCTGGACCTTGTCGAAAAGAAACTTGGCTAACTCTACTTTGACAACACCTTCTGGTAGTCTAAAACAGTGAAATCATTTTCGTAGCGCCTGTTAAGTAATTCCAGAGTTTCATTATCAAAGTAGTCCATGAAACTCTTTTTTCTTCCCTTAGTGGGGTTTTCAACTGGCAGTTCAACATCCTGCAAGCCCAAGTGCCTCATGACCTCATTAAGCTCTGCGTCCAGGTTCTCGAAATGCACTACCTTATCTATCGCAAAATTTCCCTTCTTATCACTTAGTGGTTCAGTCTGGGTGCAGGTAAGATGCATCCAGTCATGATAACGTGGTTTCTTCCCGGGAGGATTGGTCAACACCTCCTTCAGGCTTAGATCTTTTGTAGCCCTTAGGTACTTCCAGCCGGATACAAATTTGTCATAGGGATTTCTAACGATCGCAAATTTCCAGGCTTGATCCCAGAATTCCGGATACCGATCTCTGAATTTGTCGATCTGCCCTGAATAAACCCCGGTGATAAGAGCTTTTCCTGGCTTCATCATTCGCAGATAACCCAGGTCTTCCAGCCTGTTCTTTATTGAAGTCCCTCCACACTTTGGGGTTTTTACCCAGATGATCTTTTCCTTGCCATAGGGTTGTGGCTTGCTAAGGCTAAGTCGGAGGTTTCGAATTGATTCTTTTAGCCTTTGCCGGGCGGCCTTGAGATATCGCATGCGGTTGTTATTGGCTGGAATTCTCTTCCAACTTCACATGCTCTATCAATGACTGAATGAAGTCCTGGACCATATCCGCCATTGCATGGTCATTGGTAGAGTTTCTTAAGGATTCAGATAAACCCCCTATAAGATCGATATGGAATAGCTTCATATCATGGACCTCCATATCCTTTGTCCAAAGGTCTATTCTCAAAGTATTCCGTTGCTCATGGTCCCAGAACCCCAAGGCTAGGGCACGCGCATCATTGGCGCTATCGTCAGGTTTGTCCGATGCTTCCCATTTGATCTGCTCGGGTACATTGTTTTCATCAAGATCGACCTGGATCTTGATCTCAGATTTTTTCTTACTCATTATTTATGGAAGGCTGTTTATAAAATCCTGGTAGCTGCCAGGATCAAGGTCTGTGGTCTTACATCCCAGATCACCGGCTTTGTTATCAATAGCTTCAACCCGATTGCAGGGATCCGGGTGCGTACTCAACCATTCTCCACTTTCATTGCACCGACCTTCATCTTCCAGTTTCCTGAAGAAACCGGCAGCTCCATTGCAGGCATAGTCGGAACTCGAAAGATAACGTACCGAGTAGTCATCCGATTCTGCTTCATTGTCCCTGCTGAATTTGAGGGTCCCGAGCGTGCCGGCCAGTGAAGCTACGATCTCGGCAAGGAGGGAAGGGTCGTTGCCAAGGATCACAGCAGAAATCAAAGCGAATCCATATTGTTTTTCCATTTGTTTGATGGAATGTCGGCGTTCAGCATGAGCAACCTCATGGCCAATTACCCCGGCCAGATGGTCTTCAGAGTCCAGATATTTGATCAAGCCCGTATAGACATAGATATATCCACCCGGGGTTGCAAAAGCATTCAGAACATTGTCGTTGATGATTTTGATCGAATCATAGGCAAACCTGTCCTTGTATCGGATTTCCGAGGATTCGAGCACGGTGTTTAGAATCCTTCGAATATGTCCGTAGGCCTCGGGGAAAGAATCTTCATCCAAAATGGGAAACTGTCCGGTCGTATCATTCCTGATCTGGTCATTCACCTGATGGCCGAGTTGTACATCATCTTTCCATGAAAAGAATGGAGAAAATACCTCGCCATCATCGTTGTTGCAGGCCAGAGCCAACAAAAACAAGCCAAAAACAAATCCTAACTTGAACCTATTCATCTTACTCAATTTTCATTTCGGGGATATCACCCTCCACAATCAATTTTCCTTCGGTTGCCTTCTTAATATCATCAACCGTTACACCTGGAGCTCTTTCTCTCAATGCAAACCCTCCCTCTGGAAGGACATCGAGAACGGCAAGATTTGATACTATTCTCTTCACGCAGCGCACCCCGGTGAGTGGCAAAGTACATTCTTTTAAAAGCTTTGATTCACCTGCTTTATTGGTATGCTGCATCGCCACAATTATGTTATCCGCGGAAGCAACCAGATCCATGGCTCCGCCCATACCCTTGACCATCTTGCCAGGGATCTTCCAATTGGCGATGTCCCCATTTTCACTCACCTCCATGGCGCCCAAAATTGTAAGGTCTACGTGCCCTCCTCGGATCATTTCAAAGCTTTCGGAAGAACTAAAAAGAGCAGAACCCGGCAACATGGTAATGGTTTGCTTTCCGGCATTAATGAGGTCAGGGTCCACATCATGTTCCCATGGAAAGGGGCCAATGCCTAACAAGCCATTCTCGGACTGAAGAACCACCTCCATTCCTTCCGGAATAAAATTCGCTACCAGGGTAGGGATCCCTATGCCAAGGTTCACATAGTACCCATCCTTTAATTCCTGGGCTATCCTTTTGGCAATACCTACTTTGTCAAGACTCATGGCTTAAGAGGGGGTTACGGTTCTTTGCTCAATTCTTTTTTCATAGCCCTGACCCTGGAAGATCCTTTGTACGTATATCCCGGGCGTATGGACATAATTGGGATCGATCTCTCCAATGGGTACTAATTCCTCCACTTCAGCAATTGTGATCTTTCCAGCAGCTGCCATCATGGGGTTGAAATTCCTTGCTGTTCCCTTGAACAGTAGGTTACCGGCAGTGTCGCCTCTCCAGGCCTTAACGATTGAAAAATCTGCTCTTAACCATTGTTCGAGAACATAGTTCTTTCCATGAAGTTCACGGGTTTCTTTTCCCTCTGCTATTTCGGTTCCGTAACCGGCAGGAGTAAAGAAAGCCGGTATTCCTGCTCCTCCGGCTCGGATCCGTTCTGCCAGAGTGCCTTGGGGCACCAGATCAACCTCAAGTTCTCCTTCCAAAAGCTGCCTCTCGAATTCGGCATTTTCACCCACGTAGGAAGAGATCATTTTCTTTACCTGCCTTGTTTTAAGCATCAGGCCGATACCAAAATCGTCAACACCTGCGTTATTGGAGATTATGGTCAGGTCCTTCACACCTGTTTTTAGCATTGCCTGAATACTGTTCTCCGGGATACCGCAGAGACCGAATCCACCCATCATCAGAGTACTTCCATCTTTGATATCCTGAACAGCTTCATCCGGACCGGGAATAACTTTATTGATCATGTGACGAATTTAAAATTTTTATCGCCTGATTCCTGTCAATTTCCAATTGGCTTTTTAATTCTCCAAGGTCATTGAACTTTTGCTCTTCCCTTAAATGATCAATGACTTCGATCTTCAGCTTTTCGCCGTAGATATCTTTTTGAAATTCGAAAATATGAACCTCCACCTTCAGCCCTTCATCTTCAAAAGTGGGCCGGTGACCTATGTTCATCATTCCCTGATACCTGATTCCTTCATGAATTACCTCAACCGCGTAGACCCCGGAACCTGGGACAAGCTTGTGATCCCCAAAACCATCTATGTTGGCGGTGGGGAACCCTATCTCCTTTCCAATTGATCTACCTCTGCTTACATGTCCTGAGAATGAATATGGCCTCCCCAGGAGACTGTTAGCCTCCTTAATTTTAGATCCCAGAAGCGCATTTCTGATCTTGGTCGAACTAACAGCTATGTGATCTACCTCCTCCTTGCTGATCTCATGGACCTCAAATCCAAACTGGGAAGAATGCTCCTTAAGTTCTTCAAAGCTACCTTCCCGGTTTTTTCCAAAACGATGATTATAACCGATGACAAGGGTTTTTGTCTTGAGATTTTTTACAAGGATCCGTTCAATGAAATCTATTGAACCTGTTTCTGAGAATTCCTTTGTAAATGGAACTATCACCAAGTGATCGATTCCTTCATCATTCAAAAGCTCTATCCTTTCCTCCAGGGTTGTGAGCAAGTGAAGGGATTCCCGATTTTTATTGAGAACCATCCTGGGGTGAGGCCAAAAGGTCAGAAGGATGGTTTCGCCGCCAGAACTTTGACATAGTTCCTTGATCCTGGACAATAATTTTTTATGTCCTAAATGGACTCCATCGAAAGTACCGGAAGTAACAATCGCTTCCCGGAACTCAGGCAGGTCGTTTAATCCTCTATGGATGTCCATCCTTTAAAAATTTGACCGCTTGATCAACGCTAAGTGCATCCTCAACCCTGTAATCACCGATTTTCGTTCTTCTCAACTCCCCAAGATAGGCTCCGGAATCCAGTTTTTGACCCAGGTCTCGGGCTAAACTTCGAATATAGGTGCCTTTGGAACACAAGATCCTGAACCTTATATCTGGAAACCCTCCTGGTTCAAGCTCCAATTCCCGGATATTGATCTTCTTTTTATTTAAACGGGTGGTTTCCCCCCTTCTGGCCAGATCATAAGCCCTTTGCCCCTTTACCTTCACAGCAGAGAATAGGGGAGGTTCCTGTTCCTGTTCCCCAAGGAAGTCAACGGCCGCATCCTGGATCGTCTCAGGACTAATATGATCAATGGGAAAGGTATGATCAAAATCTGTTTCAAGATCAAAGGAAGGGGTTGTTTTACCCAGGACAAAAACCCCTTCGTATTCCTTGTCCAGGCCCATAAAATCGTTAATGCTTTTGGTTTTTTTTCCGAGACAAAGGATCAGCAGGCCGGTGGCCAGGGGGTCAAGTGTTCCTGCATGCCCTACTTTTTTGAAAGGTGAATTTCCCCGGACCTTATTGACCACATCGAATGAGGTCCAACCCCTTGGTTTATCTATCAAAAGGACAAGCCCTTCTTCATTTCTAAGGTCTTTTTGCTCCATTTATAGGGAGGCAACAATTCCGATCAGCCCCACCAAAAAGCAGTAATAAGCAAAATATTTTAAGCGGGCTTTGGAAACCAATATTATCATCCAGCGGCAGGCAAAATACCCCGAGACAAAAGCCGCAATAAATCCTGTGGCAAGAACCGCGACATCAAAAGAAGAGGCCCAAAAACTACCATCCAGCATATCCTTGGCAATTTTTGCCAGGATCAGTGGCACTACCATCAAAAATGAAAAATTTATTGCCTCCGTTCTCTTTACACCAAGAAGAATGCTTGTTGCAAGAGTGGAACCTGACCTTGAGATCCCAGGTAGTATTGCGATAGCCTGGGCAAGTCCTATCCAGATTGAATCGAAATAATTAAGGTTCCGGTTGGTCTCCTTTTTTCGGTCAGAGAAAAGAAGAAGTAATCCTGTGATCAACAACATGAATCCTACCAAACCGATTTGCGAGGTAAACAGACTTTCGATTTCATCTTCAAAGAAAACTCCGATCAAAGCTGCTGGGATCATCGAGAGGATGATCTTGACCGAAAAGATCTGTTCTTCTTTTCCCTTTGCGGAAAATAGACCCTTTATGATCCTTAAGATCTCAGCCCTGAAAACCACAATGGTAGCCAAAGCAGTTGCAAAATGGACGAGAACGGTGAAAAAGAGGCCTTCATTGGGGATCTGCTCTGAACCAAGAAGATATTTGGCCAGCTCAAGATGCCCGCTGCTGCTGACGGGAAGAAACTCCGTCAACCCTTGGATGAGCCCCAGAATAAGGGCCTCAGTTATCGTCATTTGGCTCTTCCGGGGTTTTCAGGATGGCAAAAAAGCCAATGACAAAACCTGAAAAGACAACCAGGGGGCCAAGGGTAAGGCCCAGGAACCCAAAACCAAATTCTGTAGAGTCAAGACTCATAAGAATGAATCCGAGGAGGATCACCCCGATCCCAATGATCATTAGCTTGTAATTAGCCCTCCCGAAGGGCAATATGCTTTTTTTCGACATATCAATAAAGTTCGTCCAAACTGAGTTTTAAATATTTTCTTACCGACCTGAAAGAGCTGAAAAAGCCTACTATCAATCCAATTACCACGAGGCTTCCAAAAACTACCCCCACGGCCTTAGGATCATGAAGCAAACGAAGATCCTCGATCCTGTCGTATGCAGTATGAAGCAGGGCACCAAGAATTGCACTTGCAATTACTCCTGATGCGATGCCCTGTAAGCTCCCTCTTGAGATATAAGGTCCTTGAATGAACATGGATCTGGCTCCTACCAACTGCATTGATCTTATCAAAAATCGTTGGGAGAACAACGCAAGTTTGATGGAGTTATTGATCAGCATTATGCTGCTGATCAGCATGATCAAAAAGACCCCGGACAAGACTATTCCTGCTTTCTGGATATTTACCTCCACGTTGGAAATAAGGTCTTCCGTATAGGAAACCTCGAAGATCCCTGGAATTTCTTCTAGTTCCTTTCGTATCCTTTTTAGATTGTCCTTTTCCAGGTATTCAGCCTTGATCCTGACAGAATACGTATCCCGCAAAGGGTTATCACCCAGGAATTCAGTAAAGTCTTCGCCTGTATCCTCTATGAATTTTTCTGCAGCCTTTTCTTTTGAGATGAAAGTGATCTGACTTTCACCGTTTTGCTTAAGGATAAATGGTTTTGATCCCAGGACCTGCCTTACCTGGTCTATTTGATTCTGTGGTAGATTCTTTTTCAGAAAGAGTTGGATCTCCAGCTGGTTTTTGATTACCGTCTCAAGCTTTTGGGCATGAACCAAAAGCAGTCCAAAGGCCCCCAGCATCATAAGGGCGAAGGTCATTGTGACGATCACATTGATACTTGGAAACTGTCCCAGTCGGATCTTTTTTCTGGACTTTGGCCTACTCTTCAACCTTGGAAATTTTGGGCAAAAATAGGAATAAGGGAATTGCCCGGAAATTTCAACTTACTAATTAGAAGAATCCAGCGCTCTGAGGTTCTTGAGAAGGTTTTTATCCTTGATGGGCTTCAATGGTTCTGGGCTGATGGTCTGATCTTTCAGGAAATAATATTTTCCATCATAGGCCAGATAGAGATTCGTTGTGCTTCCCTGCTCAAGCTCTATCAATCTATAAGGCTCCTTTTCAAGGCTACCATAAATAAACAGCTTATGGTTGCTGTACTTATAATGGAAATCATACTCGGGATGCTGCTTGATTTCCACATCCATTTGTTCAACCTTGGAATCAGATGGCTCCATATTGGTCTCACGAGATTCATTTGTCCTTTCCAGGCTTTCGGTTTCCTCTGGTCCTGCAGGTAGCACCACTGTTGTACTCGGTTGGCTTCCGGCCTGATCGGGAACTTCATTAGAAACCACTTCTTCTAAAGTCGGGGTAAATTCTTGCTTTGGTTCAGGTTCAATGGAAATTACAGTGCCATCTTCTGCTCTTTCCTCTTCCGCATAAGACTGATCTTCTACCAATTCTTCGGATATATCATAGGCATCATCGGTAGCATCGGGCACCTGGGTTACTTCTTCGGTTACAGGTTCAAATTCTTCAGGGATGGCTTCAGTCTCTTCTACCGCAAGGTTATAGATCACGGTGGCAGTGATTCCACCAACAATTGCTGTTCCTCCTACACCAACCCAGAAATTAACAGG
>JANQSY010000084.1 GCA_028279065.1 Cytophagales bacterium | reverse complement strand
GTTTTTAATCGCGAGGACATAGGGTTTTGTTTCCTGATCTATCCTGAAACGTCTGGACATGCTGAAAAGATTGCAGGTCTATTTAATGAACTAAAATCGGCCTGCAGCCCTTAAAATCCCCGATTTCGCCTAAATGGCAGCCAATTTCGTAAATTAGGGTACCAAGTCATTAACCATGAAAAAGCAACTGATCGACCTTTTTTTGGTTGGGATCATTTTGCTGGGACCGTTAAACGCTCTGTCCCAGGAAAAAGAAGAAGAACCCCCTACTCTTTATGAAACGCTTTCCTGGGTAAAGGAAAAGATCGAAAGTATGGATCTCAAAGATCTTGTTTACAAGGGAGACAGAATTTTCTATGAGGAATTTGCCTTCGTTGATTGCGAATGCAAGGTGGATTTTTCGGGCCTTAAGATGATCAAAGACCCGGAAGGTGTGCAAGCACACAGAACCATTTATCATTTTGACCTCGCAATGATGGACAAGGTGATCCAAAGCGTCGAGTTGGAAGAGCAGATCGATCTGATGACCGAATACCGGGCAAAGAAGATCCTTATCAATAAATCTGTTGAGTTCACAGACTATGGTTGGAAGGATTATCCCTCAACCCATTTTGCACAGGTCGGCTTGCCAGTTGCGGATTCCGCCCTTAGGTCGGATCTGATAGATAGGTTCAATTATGCCATTGAACTCTGCGGGAAGAAGAAGAGAAAGAAGTAAACAGGTTCTCTTTTAGAGTCCATTCCGGCACGCGAGCTATTCTATTTAAGTTTTGATTAATCCGGATAAGCAACAGCTATGGTTGCTTCAGAGATGATCAAGGATCTTTTTTCTCCCTGCGGATTGAACAGATCCAGCTGCCCCAGAATAAGCAGTTTTCTGGTTGGTAATCCTTGGGAATTCCGGTCATAGATCTCTGAGTCCAGGATGCGGATCTCACTGCCTGATCCCAGTGTTCTCCATTCCTCACCGTCCATGGTAAGTGAAACTCCGGCAACCCTTTCCCCGATCTCACCATGAGATATCTCCTTTAGCTTCCTGTCAGCAAAGTTGAAGTTGGCAACACAAACGTTCAAGGAGTCAATGGCCACATCCCGGCATATATTGTACTCATTCCCATCTTCATCAAAAGCGGTCAGACAAATTCTCTCCACACGATCTCCAGCAGTTGGAAAATAGGCGATCTCAGGGCCTTGTTCGGAAACTCCATTCTCAAAATCCCATCTGAACTCCACAGGAATAAATCCTTTGGTTATTGCAACACCCAATACTACACCCGGTATAGTAGTATTGAAATCTATATCAACCATCCCTGCTAAGAAGGGGTTGATCTCATAGCATATTTTTCTTTCGCAACCGGTTTTGAAAGTATACGTGACACAAACCTCATATGATTTGTCCTCAAAAGGGTAATTATGTGTGGGTTGTATTTCGGTTGAAGTTGTTCCATCACCAAAGTCCCAAAGGGTACCGACCAGAACTCTTTGGGAAGGAAACGATTCAGGAAAGAATTCAACAGAAAAAAAACTATTGGTGTCCAAACTTGCGCTATGATAATTGCTGGCCTGCAGGCTTGTGACAGGATCAATAGGTTGATCTGAAACCCCTCTTATATCTCTGAACGCAAAGCTTAAGGAATAAGGATCATTCCCGTTGTTTTCAAAACTTCCCACGTACCAGTGCTCATTGTTTTCATCCAGCAATTCAGAGGTCTTCATTTCTACTCCCCGTAATCCGGCATCCATTTCAAGGATTTCTCCATCCAAGGTTCCTCTTAGGGAGAAAACAGGCTCCGAATGAATGGGCACTGGCTCATCCTGCCTGTTACAACTAAGACAGATCAACAAAAGACAGAGGGTAAATAATATTTTTCTCATTTTCCCCATAGGTTATAAGTCAGGCCGACCTTCAGGTGAAACATCTGCTCGGTTGAGCTTGAATTATCTTGAACTGGTGTCAATCCTATCCTTGCCTGGATATCCAAGCCAAGCCTTGATCTGATCTTGTATTCATAGCCCACCACTGCGCTTAATGAGTTCTCATTGAATCCGGAAAAATATCCTTCCTGAGTGCTTGAATTTGTAGCCCCGGATATCTGTCCATTCTGGTAGGTAGAAACGGTCTCGTTGCTCTGGACCCTTACCAACCTGCTGTATTGTGCGCCAATCTTGATCCTGTGCTTAACTCCAGGTTTATAAGCGATGTACAGGGGTACAGAAACAAATCCCACCCCACTTGGGTCAATGGTATAAACGGTCTGCGTTGACCCAAAGGAGAATTCACTCTGGCTGATCTCATTGGCTTGGCCATTAATCGCCATTTGCTCGTATTGAGCTCCAACCCCTATTTCCCAGCGCATGGAAGGTATAACAACCAAATTTAAGCCAGCATAGAAAGGGAACAGTTCCTGTCCGCTAGATTCTACTCCGTTTTGTATCGAGGGGATCATTCCGCCCAGCATATCAAGCCGTAGCCCGGTCCGTGGTTGTGAGGGAACCATTCTTTTTTCCCTTGATCCAGTTTCAAAATCCTCATCATAGGGTCCGGCCAACCGGGGATCCACCTTTTCAAGGTCATTTTCAAAGGTAATGGCTGTTTCAAGGGAAGCCCCGTCATCATATAAGCCCTCTTCCGGTCCTATTAAAACACTTGGAAAGATCACCGAATTCGCCACTCGATCCGGACTAGGACTTTCAGGCGTGGCAGAAGGATTCCCGGTCTGAACCTGATCGGGAGATTGAGAAACAGCTGCTGGTTCCGGTACAGGAATATCCATGGCTTCACTTGAAGAGGAGGATAGGGATGCTGCCTGAACGGTTTGGCTTTTGCTTTGGGTCATAGATGTCTCTGAACCTCCATCCGGGCCAAATACATATAACCCGCCAAGTGTGCCACCCACAATAAGGATCAATGCAAGGATCAGAGCGCTTCTTCCAAGGCCACCTCTTCCTTTTTGGGACTCGATTATGAGTTTCTCAGCATCCTCCCAGGCGCCTTCACGGTAAGGGAACTCAGAATTCCTTAGTCCTTTCTCAAATAAGTTATCTAACTGGTTATCACTCATTTAACTTGCGTTCACCAATATCTTTTTCTGCTCTATCATTCCTTTCAATTTCGTCCTGGCATAATTGACATGCCATTTCGAAGTGCCATTCTTGATGTCCATCATTTCAGAAATCTCCTTATGAGAATAGCCATCGATGGCAAAGAGGCAAAACACTTTCCTGCTTACTTCTGGCAACACATCCAACATACTCAGCAACTCTTCAGCATCGAACTGCTGATCTGCTTCGTTATAGCTCATCCTCCTGGCGGATCCCATAGACGGATCAATCAGGTTGTCCAACTGGATCTGCTTATACTTCTTGTTCTTTCTATATTCATCAAAAATGGTATTGATGGTGATCCTCCTGATCCAAAGGGAAAAGGGGACACCATCATTGTACTTGTCCAGTTGGGTTAAAATTTTTAAAAACGCCTGATTCAAAACCGATTCCGCATCCTCATAATTCTTGTAATACCTCCTGCAAACACCTATAAGAAACCCATAGCACTGTTTATAAAGCCTTTGTTGTGCTCTTCTGTCCCGTTTTTTACAGGAATTGATAATATTCTTATCAACTGGTTTCAAACCCGAGTGCTATTCCGGCCTTCTACTCCAGCCAGATTTGGTCTCTTACCATCCTAATTTTCATTTAAAGTCCAAAAACCAAAATCCATTCGACAATCGATCTTCAGTTTACTGGGGGCCTAACTGTTCAGGTCAGGCTGGCCCCATTAGCGTTTTCAGGGAGGGATCGGATCCAAAAAAAGGGCGTCCTCCCACTATTTATTGTACACGAACCTATAAAGTTAATGGTTGGGTGAAAAAAAAGGGCGACCGAGGCCGCCCTTAAACTGAAAACGCTGTCGAATTAACCTTATAGATCAAGGATCAACAAGGAATCTTCTGACAAAACCTTCAGAAGAACCAATAAAGGTTACTTCCGAAGGGATTGTGGGGGAAACTCCGAAACCCCCATCAATTGGAAGGCGAACCTTCCGCGGTGACCAAGCAGTACTTCTCTCGAAATTTCACCGCTATATAGCGGGGCTAATGGGCTGGTTTCAAAAACCCATGATCCACGCATTGACAGCCGGAAACAGATCCTTGCTAAAAAAGCAAAGGGTGGAAGGGACAGATCTGCCGGAAGGAAGGTTGCAATAGCCCCTTATCCACCACATAGCACTCAAAGAACAATTAAGAATCCAAGAAGAATGCAAAAAGGAACAAAACAAAAGCCTCTTCTATTTTCCAAGCTGATGAATTCTTCAACCCCCTACACGCAATGTTTTGAGGAAAGGTTGGGCATTGGATAGAATTTTTGGAAAAAGTTCGATTGTAGCCTTGTAGGCATTTCAGGAGCACAAATTATTGAATATGGTTGCCTTCGCAATTGCTACGCCAACTGAAAAATTGTGCCTGCCCGCACAGCTTCTGGGAAACAAAACCGAAGCTCTAGCATAAGCTGCAATCATGGATTTTAGATGATCCTTGCTCTAATGATCCCAGGGCCCTCATCATATTCATTGTTTGCTATGCTTCCATCTCCGTCACTGTCTTGGATTAGCTATTATTCCTAATTAAGGAGGACACTGTCTCGGGAAAACCTTCAAAAGAATTGTCATGCCATTTTGATCAATGGCTGATCCTATTCCAGTAGAGGCTTATAGTAGTCAATTTTGTTCAGGATCAGGGTGATGTTGATTCCCGCCACGATGACCGCCGGCCAAATCTCCCCAATGTCACTGTTGACAATACTGAAAAGCATAAAGGCACAGGATAAGGGAAATAGGACGATCAATAGCAAGGCCGTCCACTTGTTAAGGATCAGAAGAAATCCAAGGATGATCTCGAACATGTAAAGCCAGGGCAGGAAAAGGATGATGGAATCAAGAAAGTCCTCTGCGTCAGGTTGCATCTGCCCATAGCTGGTAGGAATAATCTGAAAGAATTTATTAAGGGCGTAAGCCACAAGAAAGATCCCAAGGATTATCCTCAGGCTATTAAAAAGGTTTGGTTTCATTGGTTTTTTGAGATTCGGTACAAAAGGATTCGTATGAGTTCTAAATTACGAATTCCTTGATATTGGACGAATACAAGGCCCTGGTATTTACCTTGGATTCGGGAACCAAAATCCAATGCTTATAATCTAAGAGGTACTATTGTTTTTTGCACCACCTTGTGCTACAGGTATTTATGATCATTTTCCAATTATCACTTTTTCCAGCACTTCATCAATTTTGACAATGTACATACCCGGATCTAAGGTTGATACATCAATCTTATCCGTTAAGAGGAAAGTACTATGGATCAATACTCCTTGAAAGGAATAAATTTCCAATTTCCTTCCTGAAAAATCTTCGGAAAGATAGATATAGCTGGTGGCCGGATTTGGATAAATCATTTTGACCTGATCGTTCCCAAACTCAGGAAAAACACCATGCCTACTTGCTGCACAAGTTGAAGTTGTCCAATTAGGTTCAGGGGAATCCGGATAATGCCAATCTAAAGTAGTAAGGTCCGGTTCGCCATTAACCAATTGGGAGGGGTGACACTTGACACAATCAACATCAGTTGATTTAATGTTTAAATAGCCGAGAGCCTGGTTGTTTGAAACATCCAGGATAGTTAAATCCGTGCCGTTTGCTTTTAGGTAGGTCAAATCAGTGCAACTCGAAAGCCCTAAACTTGAAACAGGGTTTTCAGCACAATTCAAGTCTTCAAGGTCACTTAACCCACTGAGATTAATGCTTGAAATAGAATTCTCTTGGCAATACACATGCTCTATAGCATCATTTAAAAGGAGTGTTGTGCAATTAGAGTTTTTAAAACATTTAAGCTCTTCAAGCGAAGAAAGAGCTGAAACATCCAAGGAAGTTAAATTATTACTATGACACCAAATAATCTTAAGACTTAAGTTCGTCGAGGTAAAGGAAAATTCAACTATATCATTATTATTTATATATAGCTTCTCTAAGTCCCTATGGTTTCGCGGATCAAAAGTATCTAAATCATTGTTCTGACCTGAAAAATTAGTTAATCCAGTAAGAGTTTCGATATTGTTAACAGTATTAACACTGCAGTTGTTAAAATTCAAAAGTGTGCAATTATCTGAAAGATTCACATCAGAAGAATCAAAGGTAATGGAGGTCAGGCCGCTATTGTTTGCACACCGGATTTCAACCCAATCCGTGCTTCCAGAAAGATCCAAATCTCCCAACAAGGAATTATCGTTAAGATTTAAATATTGCAACGAGGAATTGGAAGTCAAATTCACCTTGCTTATAGAATTATCAGAGGCATCTAGGTTTATTAAGGAAGTAAATTCGGCTATGCCACTCAGACTGGTAATATCAGACCCTGATACATCAAGTGTGGTAATTGAATTGATGTCTGTTGTCAATATGCAAGTGTTATCTGTACTACAAACTGTTACGGTTGGATGGTCATTTATTATCGCAGCTGCGAAATCAGCATCTAAAAAGCAGGTATAGCCCGAACACTGCTGGGCAACTGTAGTTTCTTGACTAATAATCAAAAAAGAAAGGAATATAAATCGAAAGAATTTCATAGCAGTAATTTTATGACTTCAAAAGCTCCGCAATCTTCACTAAGTCTGTGAGAATGTAAGAAGTAGTGTTCATTAAGCTAAGGTTTTTTGATGTTATTACCTATCTAATATGAAATATTGTTTTCGACTGATCCTAAGATATCCTCAATTAGAGTATACAACTATTGGTTCTTGGGCCGGCGGCTGATACAGGGAACCTTAGCGCCGGGCAGCCATTAGACACACATCAGATGACATAATTCCACCTCTGCATCTGCAACGAAGAATTATTAACGTATTAACCTAGGATTTTTGTCTTGTTTATGCTGCAAAAGACGGAATTGGCTTTTCTTGTGGTTTAAGAAATGAAGAGGTGTTGACTTTCGCCTTCATCTCATGCAAAAGATTGTAGAGCCCAAAATAGGTTCGGTTGATATATAATGCATCCTTTACCCCTCTGGCTTTTGTGGAATTTCTTAATTCCGGCATGTTGGAAAGCCTCTCTCCAAGCCCAAACAACTGATCGAAATAGCTTTTATCAGAAAAATCGAATGTATCCCCCTGAAATGGTCTTCCCAATAATTCAACCATCTCGGTGAAAACCTTTGTAAAGAATACCTTCTCAGAAGCAGGGTCTTCAGGATAAATGAAATTAAGCTGCTGAAAAACCAGGTTCAGCCTTTCCGGATCAGCAAGGATATCCCGATCCAATAACTGGAAATAGGTTTCATAGAAGTCCTTTGGAATAACCTTAACACATCCGAAATCTATGATACCCAGCTTTCCATCAGGGCAAACCAGGAAATTTCCCGGATGAGGATCGGCATGAAGAGCTTTCAGACTATGGATCTGGAAATGATAGAAATCCCACATGGCCTGACCCATAATTGAACCCTGATCCGAATCGATTTCTCCAAGCTTTATACTTTCACCAAGGGGCTTTCCATCGATCCAATCCATGCTAAGGATCTTTGATCCGGATAGGTCAGGATAATACTTGGGAAATTTCAAACCTTCAATAAAGCTGCAACTCTCTGAAAGCTCAATGGATCGCCTTAGTTCAAGGTCGTAGTCCACCTCTTCCATCAGTCTCCCTTCCACCTCCTGGATAAATTCCTCGTACTCGGCAGGGTTTAATTTGAACATTCTAAGTGCAACCGGCTTAACCAAAGCAAGATCGCTGCGAATGCTTTCCCCTACTCCGGGATATTGAACCTTTATGGCATATTTCTTTCCATCCTTCTCACCCTGGTGGACCTGTCCCATTGATGCGGCATTGCTTGCAGACTGAGAAAAGGCATCAAAGAGTTCATGAGGCTTTTTTCCTAGATCCTTCTGAAAGGTCCGTACCACAAGGGGAAAGGATAAAGGGGGAGCAGAATATTGAGCCATTGAAAACTGTTTTTGATATGCATTCGGAAGGATGCTCTTATCCATACTAAGCATCTGAGCAACCTTCAATGCGCTCCCTTTTAATTCGCTTAAAGAGTTATAGATATCGATTGCATTATCCTCATGCAGTTCTTCTCTGGAAACATCACCTCGGACAAGCTTTTTGCTATAATGTTTCAGGTAGTTGGACCCGATCTTTGCACCGGTGGAAATGAATTTTCCCGCCCTTTGGACCTTGGAAACCGGAATTTTGGAATGCTCTTTCATAGCCATCCTAATTCCTGGATTGATGGAACATGAACTTGGCAAAGTCAAGGGCCTGATCAAGGGCTCCTTTCCCCATAAGTTCAAAGGCAAGGTTTACAGATTTCTCTATAGCACTGTCCGTTGCTTCAAATGCCTTGCTGTCATCCCTTGACCAGAAATGGAGTATGAAAAGAAAATGGACCCAAAAAAGATTGGGGTATTGCTGATCCAGAAACTGGCGTTGGGCAACTTCGTTTGATGCTTTCCCTTCCTCGATTACAGCTTTTATCCATGTATCGAATTCTTTTCTGAACTCATTCAAAAACGAGGGAGTGGATCCGGGGACTTTCCAGCCTTGAAGATTGATCAAAAGAAAACTCCTATGGCCTTTCATGGTCTCGACCAGGGCATAATAAAAGGAAAGTACCTTCTCTCGTGAGCCAAATCCTTTGTAATTGGGATCAGCCTGAAGACTGGTAACCGTATCCTTAACCAACTCCCTCCAAATCTCCTTTTCTATTGCATTGAAGGAGCCATATTCATTGTAGAAAGCATCCTCCTTTATTCCGATCTCCTTACAAAAAAGGAACACGGATCCAGGTGCATTTTGGTGCTCCAAAACATAATTCATATAGGCCTGCTTGATCGAAACTTTTGACCGGCCTTTTTTTCTTGTTGTTTTTGTCTTTTCCATTGTAGAAAAAACAGTCCATTGGAGGAATTGTTTTTCCTAACTATGCATTGAACAAAAATTCAGTTCCGGGAATCAAGTTCAAGGAATTTGAGTTAATTGGATATACATTTTTGAATCATGAACCTGCTTGAAGAACTACAGAATATCCCTCAACTCTCTGAGGTGCCTGCAGAGCAATTGCAATGGCTTCTGGACCGAAGTGAGTGTCAGAAGTTTAAGAAGGGAGAAAATATGTTTGAGCCTGGCGATCCCATTGACCGCCTTTTGATCCTGCTTAGTGGAGGCCTGACATTCAAGGTTGAGAAGAACAATCAATTCGAGATGGTTTCACAGATCCAGGCCCCTTTCGTCACGGGTCTTTTGCCCTATTCCAGGGCCACCAATGCGGTTGGCTTTGGAGTAACCGATGAAGACATGAATGTCGTTGCCCTGGAAAAGAAACATTTTCACGATATGATCTGTGAATGCCATGACCTTACCACAGTGTTAGTTCATGCAATGAGCACCCGGATACGAACATCTACCAAAAGGGAACAGATGAACGACAAGATGATGTCACTTGGGAAATTATCCGCAGGTCTTGCCCATGAGCTGAACAATCCATCTGCCGCCGTGGTAAGGAGTTCCAAGGAATTATCCAACCAGCTTAAATACCAACCTGAGAATTTCAAACAGGTTATTAAGATAAACATGACCGATGAGCAGGTGGATAAGATAAGCCAGATCCTGTTCACCAAAGCCTCCAATGGCCTGACGCAATTGCCTATGATGGAAAGAAGCAGCCGGGAAGAAGAATTGATCGACTGGCTTTATGATAACGACATTGAAGATGCAGAGGACATTGCCAACAACGCAGTGGATTACGATTTCACACCTGATGATCTTGATAAAGTAAAAAATTCGGTTCCCGAGGGACATTTGGACTCCATCCTCCACTGGATGAGCCAGATCCTTACTATTGAGCGCTTGGTTGGGGAAATTGAGGACGCCTCCGAACGGATCAATGGCCTGGTGAGTTCGATCAAAAGCTATACCCATATGGATCAGGCACCTGAAAAGGTCAACACGGATGTGCATGTTGGTCTGGACAATACCCTGACCATGCTCAACCATAAACTCAAGGCCAACAAGATCAATGTACTTCGAAACTATGGAGAGGGTCTTCCCAATCCCAAGGTCTTGCCCGGGGCGATCAATCAGGTCTGGACCAATATTCTGGACAACGCGATCGATGCCATGGAAGAAACCGAAAAGCGAGACCTGACCCTAAAGACCAAAACCAATGGAGACTTTTTTGTTGTTGCCATTGAGGATACCGGCTCCGGGATCCCTGACGACATCAAGGATAAGATCTTCGATCCCTTCTTTACAACCAAGTCAATAGGGAAAGGCACCGGATTAGGCCTTGAAAATGTGATGGACATTGTAAAATCACAGCATAATGGCATCATTGAGGTGGAATCGAAGCCCGGCAACACCACATTTTCTATCTCCATACCTATTGAAGCAGCATGAAGAAACCTATCATTTTCCTTATCGACGATGACGAGGCTGTACTGAAGTCAATTGTGAGAGATGTACGCTCAGAGTACAGGAAGGAATACAGGATACTATCAACCACCTCTGCCAAGGAAGCCCTGGATTCTATGAAGGATCTGAAGAATCAGGGTGAAACGGTTGCACTATTCCTTTCCGATCAGCGCATGCCGGAAATGCTTGGGGTGGAATTCCTGGAGGAGGCTATGGATTATTTCCCCGAGGCAAAAAGAGCTCTTCTTACGGCCTACTCGGATATCGAAGCGGCAATCAAGGCCATCAACGATGTGAGCCTGGACTACTATTTATTGAAGCCCTGGAATCCGCCTGAGGAAAAGCTTTACCCTATCCTGAACGACCTTCTGGAGGACTGGAAAGGAAACTATATCCCGGATTTTGCCGGAATCAAGATCATCGGATATCAATGGGCTCCAAAATCACATCAGATCAAGGATTTTCTGGCTGGGAACCTTGTTCCCTACAAATGGCTGGACTTTGAAAACAGCGAGGAGGGCAAGGAATTGGTTGAGATAAACAAGCTGGAGGACAGTGAATTCCCTGTGGTCTTTTTTGAGGATGGATCCTTTTTGAAGAACCCTTCTCTGACCGATATCGGTGAGAAGGCAGGAATGAATGTTCATGCCACCCAAAAGATGTATGATGTGGCGGTGATCGGGGCCGGTCCTGCGGGCTTGGCTGCAGGGGTTTATGGTGGTTCCGAGGGCTTGAACACCATCCTGATCGAAAGAAGAGCACCCGGGGGCCAGGCAGGAACGAGTTCCAGGATCGAGAACTATCTGGGTTTCCCCAAGGGCCTTAGCGGTGCCGACCTGTCCAGGAGGGCCATATCTCAGGCCACCCGCTTTGGAATAGAATTTCTTTCTCCCCAGGAAGTTGTAGATCTGGAAATCAAGGACAGTTATAAGATCCTCACCCTGAAGAACGGCGAGAAGGTCAATACGAAATCGGTGATCATCACCAGCGGGGTCAATTATCGCAAGCACCCCGCCAAGGGCATAGATGAGTTTACCGGCGCAGGGATCTATTATGGAGCTGCTACCACTGAAGCCCATGCCTGTAAAGATCAGGACGTTTATCTGGTGGGTGGAGGAAACTCGGCAGGTCAGGCAGCCATGTATCTGTCAAAATATGCCAGGAGGGTTTATATCGTGATCAGAAAACCCGATCTGACCAGCAGCATGTCAAGTTATCTGATCGATCAGATAGCAGGAACCGAAAATATCGAGATCCTCGGGAACACCGAGGTCATAGAGGTAAAGGGAAATGAACGCCTCGAGCAGGTGGTATTGAAAAACGGGCAGGAAAATTCCGAGGAGGAAAGGGATGCTGCCGCCCTTTTCATCTTTATCGGGGCCAGTCCTGTGACCGACTGGTTGAAGCTGGACCTGATCAAGGATGGCAAGGGATTCATAGAAACCGGTCCGAATCTATCCAAGTATGACAACTTCAAGGACAGTTGGAAGCTTCCCAGGGAACCCTATCTATTGGAGACCTGCATCCCAGGGATCTTCGCTGCAGGAGATGTGCGTTCCGGAGCCATGAACCGTGTTGCTTCGGCTGTTGGCGAAGGCTCCATGGCCATCAAGTTCATCCATGAGTATTTATCGAATAATTAGGCCAAGCAAAGGGAATGAAATTAACCTTAGCCCTACTGTTCTTAATTACACAAGTATGCTTGAGTCAAATACACTACATAGAAAGCCATGTCCTTTCCAGCTTTCCTAATAACTACTACTTAAATAGTGAAAACAAAAACCTATTATATTCAGTAGACAAGGATGGCAATCTCCTGATAGGAGCTCCCTTTACATTTGATATAAAATTTGACGATCAGACCTTTTTTCCTAACACAACAGGTAGCGGTGCACCGGATTATTTTTTGGGTTTTTTGCCTGTTAATGCAGATACGCTTGAATATTATAAAGTAATAGGAAATAGATATACAGATCTGATATCAGATATTCAATTTGATCAGAAGGGCAACTTTTATGTCTCTGGGATTTTTTCGGGAACCTTAGAAATTGATACCCTAATTCTAGTTGGAAGTGGGGATACTTCAAGTCCAAGTTTTATATATCCAGATTTTTACTTAGCAAAGTTTTCTAAGTCAGGGGTAGCAATTTGGTCAAAGAATAACAGGAATAATTACGCAGCTTCAGATATTGTCACTGATTCCACTAATAAAGTTTTTTTCTCCTTAGACTTTCAGGATACCTTAATAATAGACAATCATAGCCTTGTATCGAGAGATTCTACACAAATGGGTCCCTTTAGTCCAATTTTCAAGTATGGAGATATTTCCATATGGGGTTTCTCAGAAAATGGAAGCTTCCTATTTGCAAATCAAATAGGTGGACTTGGCCCGGAAACCAGCTATAAGCTAGGGGTGTTTGATTCTAGTTACAATGTTATTGGGGAAACTTGGGACACGTTACATATTAATGGAACAATTGCAGGTCCAGGGCTTTCAGTTTCATATTCTAAAACCTCTAATAACGTCAAGAGTGTAGCAGAAAATTCTGAAGGAAAGTATTTTCAGAGTTTCTTAAAAGATGGGGGGAACTTAAATTCTTTATATGGAAGGTTTGTCAATTTCTTTGGATGCCCCTCTCCTAATATTCTTGCACCAGTGGGAATACCATCAGGAAACTTTGAATTGACTACATATAAGAGGAATAGTCCCAAATGGTGCATAGATGAGGTAAAGGAGTACCTAGGCCCAAGTCCAGTATCAACTATCCCTCCAGGTATTTTCTATTCTTCAGAAGACCTAAATGAGCACTATTTGTTCATGGAACACGATCTTGGGCAACAAATTGATTCAGGATTTTATTTTGCCTCCTACAGCTTGAGCCCCTTTGATCCTGATCAAATGGTTTGCAAAACTGGAATTGATTTTGATTTCGATGTTTTGAGCTTGAAGGCTCAAAACGGATATATATATTTAATTGATTCCTTTTATCAATCAAAAAAGGTTTTCGGAGATTCTTTAGTTTCCCATTTTCCCACAGGCTTTAATCAATTTAGCTTTTCTATTTCAAAATTTATCGACTGCAATACGTTTGCGGACGGTGCTACTATTAATTATTCAAATGATTCGTTATTTGCCCCATACAAATACGAACAGTACACCTGGTTTAAGAACTTAATTGAAATCCCAAACTCCAATTCCTATAAGATCAAACTGGACGGTCCTGGAGATTACTTTTTCAGCATTACTAACTCTGATTCCAATTGTGTCAGATTATCACCTGAGTTAACAATATCAAATTTAGAAATGCCCGGAAAAGATAATTTTAGAATTTACCCGAATCCAACGAATGGGATGCTCACTCTTGAGATTATCCATAGACTAGGTGCCTCAAATTCTGGCCAAGTCCAGATTTTTGACATTTCAGGAAAACAAGTCCATAATTCTAAACTTACCTATACCAAAACAGAATTAAACATGGAGGCCTTGCCATCCGGATTGTACCTGGCAAAGGTTGTTGTCAATGGAGCAATATATTCTCAGAAGATAGTGAAGCAGTAAACAGCTTAGTCCAGGAAGAATTAAGACTAGGTATGTTCAGAATTTAACACAAGATAACTTAAGTCCTTCCAGTCTGCCGGTGAAGCATAGCATTTGGGCAGGCGATCCTTAAGATATGATCCTGTAGATCAATTCAGTGCGAGGCCAGGAATAAAGCAAAGATTCGAAAGAGTATTCCAGGTTTAAATTCTATAACAAGCTACCTAATCCGAGTTTCCTTCAATTTGGTTTAATGGCCCGGAAGCCTCTCTGAAAGTTTTCTCTACCCAATTCGGATCCAATTGCTTGATAGTCCTAATAGCTTGAGGCTGGGTTGGTAGTTCTCCGAGGGGTCTTTGCCACCAGCCAGTTGAGTGCCAATTACCAAATTTGAAACCTGAATTCTCATAAACCGCAAAAGCTTTGTAACCAAAGCTTTCATGGAACTTCTGGCTGGGGATATTGGGAAGAGTCATGCCGGCATATGTCATAACATATCCCTGCTGTTCCAGGATCTCATGTAAGGCTTGATATAAACAGGTAGCCAAGCCTTTTTTATGTTGTTCAGGGTGTACGTAGATCGAAACCTCGGCTACCCATTGATAGGCCTTCCTGGCTCGGTAGGGTCCTCCATAGGCAAAC
>JANQSY010000067.1 GCA_028279065.1 Cytophagales bacterium | reverse complement strand
CAGGACAGTTACTCAGACGTTGAAGGTCATGAAATAGGGCCTGAGGGAGCTATCCCCGCAATGGACCGGCTCTGGGTAAAATCCCGGGGCCGGTTTTTTCGTTTAAAGCAATAATATGACCTCAAGGTGCCTTTTGTCAGGTTATCAACAAAATCCCCCAATTTGTTAAGCGGAAAATGCTCTCTTTTGCATAAATTGAATTTGATGAAAATCCGAAATCTCAAGAGTTGGACCTTTCGGATTCTGCTTGTATGGCTATTACCTCTATCCCAGCTTAATGCTACCCATATTGTCGGTGGGGAGATAGAATTTGTACGCCAGGCCAAATACACCTATGACATTCGCCTGATTCTTTATTTTGACCAAATAAATGGGTCTCCTGCAGCTGAAGACAACAGCGTTAATATTGGGATCTTTTCAAAGACCCTTAATTCCCTCATTGACACCTTTTTGCTTCCAAAAACTTATATTGACTTTGTACAATATTCATATCCGGATTGTGCGATTCCCTCTATTAGCACCAAGAGGATCATTTACAGCAGGATTGTTACACTAGATTCATTTACATATTCGGAACCCGGAGGGTACTACCTTGCCTGGGATCGCTGTTGCAGGAACTCAACTATTCATAATCTTGTCGATCCCGGTAGTCAGGGGCAATTATTTTACCTTGAGATCCCTCCGATCTATAAAAACGGTAGGGAATTCATCAATTCTACCCCGGTACTTTTTCCACCGGTAAGTGATTATGCATGTGTCGGAAATCTATTTTACTTCGATTTTCAGGGTTTTGATAATGATGGGGATTCCCTTGTTTATTCGTTGGTCAACCCGCGGCGTGGATTGACCGGTGCGGGGCAGCCAATATTTCAGACCCCGTTGCCCGGCCCTTATCCTGATGTAGATTGGGCCCCGGGTTTTGGCCTGAACAATATGATCAACGGGAACCCTCCTTTGAACATTTCCTCAGGTGGATTTTTGACTGTAAGGCCCAGCGTGAAAGGGCTTTTTGTTTTTGGGGTTAAGTGTGAAGAGTACCGAAACGGCACCAAGATCGGAGAGGTAAGGAGGGATTTTCAAATTTTTGCAGAGAATTGTCCATCAAACGACCCTCCCAATATTACCGGAACGGATCCGATTTCAAATTCTTCTCTTTCAGACGGGGATACCGTTGAAATCACAATTAGTGACAGGTGTTTTGATATTGAAATATGGGATCCTGACACCAGCACCTCCATGTCCGTTGAAGTAATAGCCCTGAACTTTGATTCAACATTTATTTTTCCTGCTCAAAGACAGGCAACGGCAATTGGATTGGATACTATCTCTACCCAGATCTGTTTTTCCAATTGTGCGATAACTGAAGATGAACCCTATGAGTTTTGGGTGATTGTGGCGGACGATGGCTGTGCCTTGCCTAAAAAGGATACTTTGAAACTGTTTGCCACCGTCGAAGGCTTTGGTTTCCAGGTACCTGGGATCTTTTCTGATATGTCTGAGGATACCCTTATTGGTTACATAGGAGAACCGATTTCATTTGATGTTTTTGGGGTCGACAATCAAAATGATACCATTGAATTGATTCTCACCCAATCCTATTGGGACCCCTTTTACCTAGGAGCAAGTTTTCCAAGGGCAATTGGGACAGACACTATAATTTCATCTTTTTCGTGGGTCCCTGACTGCCGAGCGCTGGATATTGACTCTTCATTTCTGATCTTCAAATCCTTTGACCATATCTGTACTAATTACGACTCCCTGTTAAAGATCCCATTCGAATTAACTTATAGGCAATATGATCCCCTGATAAGAACCTCATTGGAATCAGACCAGGTTGAGGTTGAGCTCCTGGAACCATTTGAGTTTGATGTTCTTGTTTCAGATTCAAATTCAAGTGAAGTTGTGCAGATCTACATTAAGGTATTGGACATGGATGGGAATACCAGGCCCCCAGGCCCCTTTGACTATAATCCAAAAACCGATATCGGAGAACTTCAAAGCCTTGTTCGCTGGGAGCCTGGCTGTGATTTCTTATTAGAAGATACTGTCATTCTAAGGATAATGTCATATGATAATGGCTGCATCAGGGGTTATGACAGCCTTGATCTCGAAGCTACATTTACATACACAAATGAATTTCCGCAGTTAAGTATTGAGGGGGTGGACACTACTGAGACCGCGGATAAAGAATTGAGTTTATTGGTTAATCCCATTGATACCCTGATTAATTTGAAACTCCTGGGGTACGATGGTGATGGAGACCTGATTCTCCTTTCAGCTACTGGAGATGGCTTCAGCTTTTCCAATCTCAATATGTCGTTTGAAGGCAGGTCCGGCTTTGAAACGGCCAATGGAAACTTTGAATGGAGGATTCCCGGGTGCCAGTTGTTAGCCGAAGAATCTCCCTTAGATGTGATATTCAGGATTAAGGATAATTCTTGTGAGGTCGTTGAGGACTCTTTGACCGTCCATTTCTCATGGGAAAATCCATGGGACGGTTTGGATCCTCCAAATGTCCTTACCCCAAATGGAGATGGATTGAACGATGATTTTTCATTGGATCAGATCAAGGCTCCGTGCAAATTCTATTATGTTGTAATTTATAACCGCTGGGGGGAGGAGGTCTATTATACTGAAGATCCTTCATTCAGGTGGCATCCTGAGGATCTACCTTCAGGGCAATATATGTACCACATGGTTTTTGAGAATCTTGAAAACAAGGGTTTTCTAACTATTCTCAAGTAAAATGAAGAGTTTAGGATTCACAGTATCAATAATCCTTACCGTACACAGTTTGTGTATGGGTTCCCATATTGTTGGTGGCGAGATCTCTTTGGAATACTTACGGGGCAACTCCTATAACCTCGGGTTGGTCCTTTACTATGATCAGGCCAATGCAAACAGGCCCTTAATTGATGATGAGATAACGCTGGGCATCTTCAGAAAGAGAGATGATCGCTTGGTGAAAGCAATTGATATCCCCCTTGGTGAAATAAGGCCGGTCAATTACAGTAATTCTGCTTGCGTACCCGATTCCCTGAAAACGTTGCAGATTGATTATTCCATTCAAGCAAATCTTTTCGTGACGGAGTTTTCTGATTCTGAGGGGTATTATATCACTTGGGAAAGGTGCTGCAGGAATAGTGTGGTCTCCAATATGCTCAATCCAGGAAGCACAGGGATGGTTTTTTACCTTGAATTCCCCTCTCTTCAGGATTATCCCTTTAACTCAAGCCCAAAGTTCGATAATGTAAAAGGGGATTATATATGTAGGAATCAGGGCCATGAATTGCTTTTTTCTGCAACGGACGCTGATGGAGATCTCCTGGTTTATGATCTGGTAGTTCCATTGGCAGGTCACACCCAAAATACCAATCCTTATTCAAATCTTACTCCAGGACCTTACCCCATTGTACAGGGGTTCTTCCCCATGCCAAGCAATCCACAAATGGCGATCGACCCTACAGGCCTAATTACTGTCCGCCCCTTGGCTCCTGGCCTTTTTGGATTCACAGTTAGATGCCAGGAATTTAGGGATGGTAATAAGATAGGGGAGGTTCGAAGAGATTTTCAGATCCCCGTTACGAATTGCCCTTCAAATCCGGCGCCTTCCTTCCAATTGTTTGCCAATGGTTTTGAAATGATGGAAGGGGATACCCTTATCGCACAGGGACGGGACAGCCTTTGTTTTCAACTAAAGGCATGGGATACTTCAGATCAAGATAGGCTTGCTTTTTCAATTGAACCCAAAAACTTTGAACCTTTTGAAGAGGAATCCTTTGACCCAGCAGCGGGATTTACTTTCGGTCCGGAAGATACGGTCCGATCTGAGTTCTGCTGGCCAAGATGCTTCATTTCTGAAACCGATTATGTTTTCGAATTTGACATTGTAGTTACTGACTTTGCATGTCCTATTCCGAACAAAACAATCAAATCATTCAAACTGATCTCCTTTCCTGAAGAGAATCAAATGCCATCGATTGAAACTGAATTTGAAGAGTATGAAGGAAGGGTGGGGGAAGAGCTAAGAATAAGGGTTTCTGCAACAGATCCTAATATCGATGACATTTTGACCCTGGAGTTCATTCAATCCTTGAGTCCCGAATTTGATATCCCCAATGAATTCAATTATGAATCCGGAGATGGGTGGGCAGATGGAGAGCTAATAATCTATCCGGACTGTCAACACCTTGATCCTGATGAGTTCGACCTGCATTTTTCTGTTTTCGACAATAGCTGTAGAGAAAATTCTTCTGACACGACAAGTACAACTCTCATTGTGGCTGATTACAAGGCAGGGGAATCCGATTTTACGCCACCCCCAAATGTAGTGACCGCTAACGGTGATGGATATAATGATGTGTTTTCTCTTCCTGAGACCCTCCCCGGAAAATGCGAAAAAGGAGCTTTTGAAAATGTCTATATCTATAACCGTTGGGGTCAACTGGTATTTGAATCAAAGAACAAGAAGTTCGAGTGGAGTCCTTTGTCTGAAACGGCAGGAAACTATTTTTACCTGATCCAATTCGAAGAATTTAGCTATACCGGGTACATAATGGTCATAAGATGAATTCTCGCTTTCTCATAGTGACCCTTCTATTGTTCTTCCCAGGCATAAATTCAAAGGCTACTCATATAGTAGGAGGGGATTTTTCGCTTCAACACGTTGGTGGTCAGGGAGGTAATGATTATGAAATGGCATTGATTCTTTATTATGATCTGGATAAGGGGTTGGATATTCCAGATAGTGTGATCCAGATCAATGTATTTAAGCTAGCCGACAAAAAGGGAGCCGGGAAGTTTAATCTTGTAAAAGAAGGAAATCCGGTTTTACTTGAATTCCGTAACGAAAAATGCAAGGAGAGGGCTTTTTCTGTTCAGGCATTTCGTTACTCGGCTATCGTGACCCTTAATCCTTTTAACTATGCAGACCCAGAGGGTTATTACGCAGTTTGGCAACGGTGCTGCAGAAACAGTGGGCTGAGCAATGTAGATAATTCTGAATACAAGGGAATGGCATATTACCTGGAATTTCCAAGCCTAGTCGAATACCCTAGAAACAGTTTACCCCAATTTGAACCGATCAAGAGAGAATATTTCTGCCCCAACAGAGTTTCTACCTTTTCCTCATCAGCTTCTGATGCAGATGGAGATCAATTGGTGTATTCCCTGGAGGTTCCAATTAGAGGAAATGCCCAAAGCCAGGGAAATACTGTCCTTGATGATCCAGGGCCTTATCCCCTGGAGGAAAGCTATCGACCCATTGATGGATTTTCCGGCCTTCCGGGGATTTCCATTAATTCGACAACAGGAGAAGTTACTTTAGCTCCTCGAAATGCGGGTGTATTTCTCTACAGTGTTAGGGTTCAGGAGTTCCGGGGTGGAAAGAAACTAGGGGAGGTGAGAAGGGATTTTGAAATTGTAGTCCAACCTTGCGGTAGCAATGACACCCCGAGTGTTGTCCTTATTCCCAAAGGATGGGATGTTCCGTACAGATTTGGAAAAGACACCCTTTTCATTCGGGATACCGGTGATTTCTGTCATACTCTTGTTGCAGATGACCCAAATAAGGATCCTGAGCTGACCATTTTAGTTTCTCCAGAGAGTGCTTACAATGCGGATTTTTCTGTTGCTCCGAATCTCATAAAACTTGAAGATGGAACATATCCGCCCTCCAAGGTCTGTTTCCCAATCTGTAGATCTCGGGATAAGGCATCGCCATTGACCGTTGAGATAACCGTAGAGGACGACGCCTGTCCGCTCGGGTACTCCACTACCCAAAAGATAGTCCTGGTTCCGGATTTCCCTGAGAATGCTCCTCCAGAAATCGATTCGGACTATATCCCGGGAGTAAAAGATCCCGGTGAAGAGGTTGTCTTCAATGTGATCTCCACGGATATTGATCCCTTAGACTTTGTAAACCTGGAATTGATCGATTCCGATGAACTTCTAAAGAACTATGGAATAGAATTCTCTTCAGAGGACGGCATTCAGGAGGCAAGAGGGGAGTTTCGGTGGTTGCCAGATTGTAGGGTCCGAAACTTGGAAAAGATGAAGCTTGAGTTTTTGTCATTTGATAACAAGTGCAATGGAGAGGAAAGCGAAGTATTTCAGGTGGAGATCCAATTCGATAAAACCAAGGAGGAAGCTTTCGAACCAAAACCTTTACAAAATGTGATCACAGCCAATGGGGATGGCAAGAATGACTATCTGGATCTAAACCCAATTTCGAACTTCGAATGTCAAAATGGCGCTTTTGTGGAGTATCAGATCTATGACCGGTGGGGAAAATTAATTCATTCTGGTGGGTCGGCGGAAGAGGGCTGGTATCCAGGAAACATCCCTGCGGGAACTTATTTTTATATTATTTTCTTTGAAAGAGGAGAACTTAAGGGGTATTTAAATCTATTGCGTTAGTTCTTCCAATTTTTCTTTCGATGCTTCCATAAGTTCAGGAAAGAATTGCTTGAAATGGCTTTCGATTAATTCGTAATTCTCCTTGACAACGGCGGGGCCTTTTTCAAGATTCGACCTGTACTTTGTTCTTCCTGATAACCCAATAAATGATCTTTCGATCCCCTGGAATTTTGAGTAATTGAGCAACCAGTTATTCTTGCTCATGTAGAACAAGGTCATTTTTCCTCTTTCCCCCAGAATGCTTTCGTACCTATTCAGGATCTCATAAGTTTCTTTTGAAAAATCCAATAGTGAGACGTTGGAATAATCGGACCAATTTTTGGCGAGAAGATGGTCGAAGGAAAGGTCAGAAGCCACGCCAGAGTATTTTCCCAGGACCGGTCTGAACACTTCTTTTGATTTCTCGACTACGGAATGGTTATCGGTATACCAATCGATAAATCTATGTAGCTGAATTCCAGCAGCTATGGTTTCATCATGATCCTCAAGGTTCCTTCCCTTAACAAAGTCCCCCAGGTAGTTTCCCACCCTGATCTTTTCAATCCCAAATGAAAGATATTGATGGGCAAGGAAATTCATATTCCTATATGAACAGGCCTACACCAGGACCGATAGGAATACCCAACAGGATCCAGAAAATTAGGATCACTACCCAAACCATTAGGAAAACAAAGGTGTAGGGTATCATTGTTGATATCACAGTTCCAATTCCAGCCTTTTTATCGTATTTCTCAATAAAGGCCACAATCAGGGCGAAGTATGACATCATCGGTGAAATGATATTTGTCACCGAATCTCCGATCCTGTAAGCCACCTGAGTGAACTCAGGACTAAAGCCCAATAACATGAACATCGGAATGAATACCGGAGCCATGATTGCCCACTTGGCGCTGGCAGAACCCATCACAAGGTTGATCATAGCTGCGACAATAATGAAGGGGATCATCACAAGCATCGCCTGGATCATTCTGCTCTCAACACCAACCAACTCGATAAAGGCCTTAAGTGCATTAGCCCCTTTTACCGCTGTGATCAATCCTAAGTTGGTCCATTTAAAGTAGGCAACAAACTGAGCGGCAAAGAATACCAGCACAATATAGATCCCTAGGGTTTCCATGGATTTGCCCATTCCATTCATCACATCGTTGTCGCTCTTGATTGTCTTTGCTCCAAATCCATAGGCAATTCCGGCAACCCCGGCAGAAATGAATATGAAGGCAACTATTCCTTTGAAGAATGGAGATTTCAGGATGTTGGGATCACTCGCATCTCTAAGGAAGCCATCCTGAGGGAGCAATCCCCAAAGGACCAGGGCTGTCAATGCCAATATTGAAACCATGGCGAATTTCAGTCCTCTTTTTTCTTCTTGAGTCAGAGGTTTGATCTCTTCGGGTTTGGCATCCCCTACGTAGGTTCCCAACCTGGGTTCAACCAGCTTTTCAGTAAC
>JANQSY010000028.1 GCA_028279065.1 Cytophagales bacterium | reverse complement strand
GGTCATTCACGATCTTATGGGCTCTGGCTGTTTTTATCTTTTTCCTTGCCACGTCGTAGTAATAGATCTCCTTCACATAGGGATCCAATGGCGGCAGGTTCTTTTTGACCACATAGAAAGTTTCGATGATCGTCTTTCTTCCCCTTGTGATCGGAGGTGTGAAGCCCTTTTTGGTCTTTATGCCGTAGAAGGTCTTCTTTTTCCTTTTTTTCTTCTTTTTTTCTTCTTCCTCTTCCTCTTCCTCAGGATTCAACTCCAGGGTAGGCTTGGCATCCTCGGATATAAAGATCTTATGCTTGTCCTTATCCTGAGCATAGGACAAGACTGCCACAAAGAGAAATGTTATGGTGAAAAGGGCGACCTTCAATTCTTTTCTGTTAGGATAAAAACGCAGTCAGTCCCTTCTTATTTCAGATCGAGGTCTGAATCAGATAGGTGGCAGCAAAGGCCAGAATGGCATAAAGCTCAGGAAAAACTGCAAGGATCAGGGTTTGACCAAAAACATCATTTCCGTTTCCAATGCTATCTATCCCATTTGCACAAACCCTTCCCTGGTAGATTCCGGAGAAAAGTCCTGCAACCCCAAGGGCTATGCCGGCTCCCAGTATGGCGGCACCCTGAAGAAAGGTCATGCCTTCTACCAGTATCCCCTTCATGATAAAGAACCCCGCAAAGCCATAAAGACCCTGGGTTCCCGGAAGGGCGGAGAGAATAATATATGAGCCAAAAGCCTTCTTGTTTTTCCTCAATGCCCCAACCGTGGTCATTGCACCCAGGGCAGTTCCGATTGCACTACCGGTTCCCGCCAGGGAGATCATTATACCAAGACCAACATAAGCGATTAGAAGAGCTGATTCCATTTCATTTAATTTTTAAAAGGTTCATATTCAGTTCCGCCCCCTTCAAACTGGGCGTTATTATAAAACTCGACAAAAGTAAGCCTTAAAGGGTGAATCATTGAGCCTAAAAGGGCAATACCAAAGTTCAATCCATGGCCTATGACCAACAGGATAACCCCACCGGCTATTGCAATGATTGAGCCTTCAAACATGGGGCTGGCCATTTGATTCACGACCAGACCCAGAATAGAAGAACTCACCCCAAGAGCAAACAGACGTATGTACGAAAGTATATCTCCAAGAAGCCCTGTAAATACGAAAAATACCCCAAGGAAACCATTTCCAATTCTCTGACCGATTGGTAAACTCAGATCATAAAAGGCGATCATTATGATGACCCCTGATAGCAGTATCCAGGTCAGGGGAGTGGTATATTGATTGAAGGGTGCCATATCCTGGTTTCCACCCAGGAACAAGGCAACCGCCGATAATATGATCAAAAGCTTACCGACCTGCGGCAATGCCATCCCAAATGACATGAATTTGGCCCGTCTTGTGATGGATATTACCACTCCCAGGATGATCTGGAACAGACCTACCATCAGGCTGACATTAAATGCATTGAACATAAAGTCCTGATCATCGGTGATGAACACAAAACGCTCAAAGTATCCCAGCACAGGAATGTTTTTGGCCTCCAGGAGAGAGATCCCGAAAAAGGTACCAGACTTGACTGTGCCTATGAACATGGTCAAAATACCGAGTACCAGGGCCAGATATCCTGGGGCTTTATTGCCTTTAAAGATGGTTCTCAATCCGACAAGACTTAGGATCGTAAGGACTATTCCATACCCTGCATCCCCAAGGCAATACGCGAAAAAGATCGGATAGAAGAACCCTATGAATGGGGTAAGATCAAACTCCCGATAATTGGGAAGCTGATAAAGTTTTGTAATGTCCTCAAACCAGGAATTGTACTTGTTGTTTTTCAGAAGTATTGGAACCTGATCACCGATCTCAGGATCGCTTATCCTATAGGCGAAACCATCCTTGTCCAGCTTTTTTCTGAGCTTGTCCAGCTTTTTCTCAGGGACCCAACCCGTGAGGTATTGAATTCCCCCGGAATCTCCCACGGGCTCTACCTTTTCTGAAGCAATATGCCATTGGGCATTCCTTAGTAATCCCGCCCTTTTCCTTCCCAGGTCCCTAAGGAAGATCTCCATTCTTGCCAATGATTTCCAGCCCTCCAATATTGCTCCCTGGCATTCCTCGTATTCTTTGAGAACGGCTGTCAGGGATTTCTTCTGCAGGTGTACCTCGTCAGCATCTACCTGGATTCGGTCCCCCATCTCGAAGACCACGAAATAGATCAAACCGCGGTCCTTGTTTACAGTATAAATATGTCCCTCAGGGATCTCTAATACTCTGAATTCCTTTTCAGGTAGCGTAAAGAACCTCACTTCCACTCCGAAGCGATTCAGGATGCCAAGTTTTAACCAGTGGATATTTCCCCAGGGCTCCAAATTCTTTTGGTGGCGCTTCAGGTCCTCCATTTTGTCGGTCAGCTCTTCGATATCCTTCTCGATATCATCGATCTTTTTCTTGAAGGCCTCAGGGTTGAAGGATACATCAAGGCTTGGATCCTTCGATTGGTGACCTACTTTGTTCAAGGCGTTTTCGATCGCCTTTTCGATATGCTCCAGGATCTCAAGTTCCGATGAGATCTCCCGAGGGACCGGATATTCCTCCTTGGATCCATCGATATGGATGGACCGGTATTTCCCGACCTTCTGAAGGGTGGCCTCTTTCTCAGCAGTGGTGCAGAGCAGGCTGATCTTTTTCATCCCTGTCTTCATACCATTGCCTTGGATCTTTCTTTTACGATCTTCTGAGCCGATTTGGAAATATTTTCCTTGTCCTCGAGGAAACGTTTGATCTTACCAATGCCGGATTCAAACTCAGGGATCTGGACCTTTTCGTAGAGGTTCACCTTTTGGGTGGTCTTCCTTCTTTCGTGATGGAGGATCTCAAACTGCCTTTTGATCACTTTTAGCTCCATCTCCAGCTCCACCTCTTTCTTTAAATGCTCAATGGCCTTATCTGACCAGGCCGGAAGTTCAAAAAAGGAACTGTCCAGGATCTCGAATTCCAGATCATTGAAGACGGGGATCTTGGTTCCGGCCGTGTTCTTTAAGCTGATATGGGCGTTCTTGATCTTGAGGATATCGGGAAACTTATTCCATAGTTTGTCCCTGGCCCTTGCCTCATTCCTTAGATCCTGAAGTTCTTGTTCCTTCTCCTCTATCAGTACCTGCACCTTTTTGACCTCTATTCTCAGAGCTGTTTCCTTGCTTTTCAAGGTGGGCAAAACCCTTACCCTTATGGCAAGCTGCTTTCTCAGATTGTGAAGGAAGGTTTTGTTGTACTGGATCTTCAGGGCCATCCTATGCTTTCTTCCAGTATTTATCCATCAATTCTTCCTTGATCCCCACCTCATGGGATTCAAAGAACTTTGACATCATTTCCCATCCTCTGTCAAGCATCCGGTCAACGGGGATGTTGATATCCACCGCAAGAAGACGCTCGGAATAATCCTTTGCAAACTCCAGGGTCCTTTGGTCGTAGTCGGTCAGATCGAAACCATTCTCCCTTTTGGTCCTTGCAGCCATTGCATCCGCATAAAGTCTGACAAGTGCATTCATAACCTGGGGATGGTCTTCCCTGGTTGATTTCCCAATCACATTTTGCTTAAGCCTGGAGAGACTCCTGAATGGGTCCACAATGGTTTTTCCTATTTCTGTATCCCTTCTAAGAAACAGCTGACCTTCTGTAATATACCCGGTATTGTCCGGGATGGCATGGGTGATGTCCCCTTCGTTCAGGGTGGTGACCGCAATAATGGTCAAAGACCCTCCATGTTCAAATTGAACTGCTTTTTCGTATATCCTTGCCAGGTCACTGTAGAGGGAGCCCGGCATGGAATCCTTGGATGGGATCTGATCCATTTTGTTTGCCACTATCGAAAGCGCATCGGCAAAGAGTGTCATGTCGGTCAAAAGGACCAACACCTTTTCCTGAAGGTCATTGGCAAAATACTCTCCGGCAGTGCAGGCCATATCAGGGATCAAAAGCCTTTCTACCGGAGGATCCTCCGCCGTATTGATAAAGGATATGATCTTTTCCAGCTCACCCGCATTGGTAAAAGTATCTCTGAAATAGAGGTAATCATCGTTGCTCAACCCCATTCCACCGAGAATGATCTTGTCCGCGTTGGCCCTTAGCGCCACTGACGCCAAAACCTGATTATAGGGTTCATTCGGGTCGGCGAAGAATGGGATCTTCTGCCCTGTTACCAATGTGTTGTTCAGATCGATCCCGGCGATACCCGTAGCCAGCAATTGGGATGGTTTCTTTCTCCTTACCGGATTCACAGATGGGCCTCCGATCTCCCGCTCCTCTCCTTCGACTTCAGGGCCTCCATCGATTGGTTCTCCATATGCATTGAAAAACCTTCCTCCCATGGCCTTGCTCACGGCAAGGGTTGGGGGAGAACCGGTGAACATCACCTCGGAATCTGTTCCTATGCCTTCCGTTCCTTTGAATATCTGGAGGGTAACTTCATCTCCGATCAGCTTCACCACCTGGGCGGGACGCCCATCCACAAAGGCCAACTCCTGATAGCCTACCCCTTCTGCGATAAGGGTGCAGGTCGCCTTTGTGATCTTGGTAAGATTAGTATATATCTTATTGAATGCCTTCCCTTTCATTTACATTTCTTTGTTCTTCGACAAATTGGTCCAGAGCCTCTTTATTGGTATTGAATTCCTCACTCTCGAATTCCGAATAGTTCATTTGCCTTAGATAGTTGATCATTTTCTTATAGAAATCCGTCACTTCATTGAAGTTCTCGAACTCAAAATCCTCCTGGCAAAGCCTCATGACAAGGTTGAACATATATTTCTGCCTATCCATGGGGCAGTTCATATCCTGATCATCAAAGGAATCCTGCTGCAGGTAGGCGAAATCGATGGTCTCAGATCTCCAGAAATCCCTATGGTATTCCACTGGAACCGCATCGTCCCCAAGAATATTGATCTGAACCTTTGCTTCATTACCCTTGATAAGCAGGTCTTTCGCTTTTTTAACCTGTCCAACCCATCCGGCCTGGATATGGTCATCCATATACTTCTCGAATTCAGGGTAATCCAGGTATTTGCTATATGAATCCACGGTTTCAATTGCTGGGTACCTTTTTGAATCAGCCCTTCCCTGGTTCAGCGCATAAAAACACCTTGCCACCTTGGATGTAGATTCGGTTACGGGCTCCTTCAGGTTTCCTCCTGCCGGGGACACTGTTCCAATAAAGGTTACCGACCCCATCTCACCATTATTCAGCTCCACTATCCCTGCTCTGGAATAGAAATTAGCTATGATCGCTGGCAGGTCCATTGGGAAGGCATCAGGTCCGGGAAGCTCCTCCAATCGGTTGGACATCTCCCTCAATGCCTGGGCCCAACGTGAAGTTGAGTCTGCTAAAAGGAGAACCTTCAAGCCCATAGCCCTATAATACTCTGCAATGGTCATCCCAACATAAACCGAGGCCTCCCTGGAAGAGACCGGCATGCTGGATGTGTTGCAAACGATACAGGTTCTTTCCTGAAGGGTTTTCCCTGTTCGTGGATCGATCAATTCGGGGAATTCAGTGAAGATCTCAACCACCTCATTTGCTCGCTCCCCGCAGGCAGTCACGATAATGATATCGGCGTCACCATTCTTGGCTATGGAATGCTGAAGGACAGTCTTTCCGGTGCCAAATGGGCCGGGAATGAAACCTGTTCCTCCTTCGGTGATAGGATTGAGGGTATCGATGACCCGTAGCCCTGTTTGAAGGATGTTAAATGGCCTTGGCTTGTCCTTGTAGGACTTGATAGGAAGTTTGACAGGCCATTTTTGGATCATATTGAAGGAATGTTCTTTGCCTTTTACATCTGTAACCTTGGCCACATCATCCTCGATGGTCAATTCTCCTTTTTCAGCCACCCAGCTGATCGTTCCTTCGCCGCGAAAGTTGAAAGGCACCATTACCTTATGGGAAATGATATTCTCACTCACCTCTCCAAGCCAATCACCTGCTCGAACCGTTTGGCCTTTTTTTGCGAGGGGTAGGAATTCATATTTTTTCTTGGCATCCAGGGCTGGGGCGATCTTTCCTGGCTCCAGAAAGGTTTCCTCAAGCCCATCAAGATTGTTTTGAAGTCCATCAAAATTTTGAGAAAGAATACCAGGGCCTAGTTCTATCTCAAGCATGCTTCCAGCGAACTCAACAGCATCACCAACCTTAAGCCCGGTCGTGATCTCAAAGACCTGTGCGAAAGCAAGGTCACCTTCAACTTTGATGACCTCGCTACGAAGTTTTGTGCTTCCGGCCACCACATAACAGATCTCATTCTGTGAGACCGGCCCATCCACCTTTATGGTGATCAGGTTTGCTATGATGTTTGTAATTTTTCCTTTGGTCATAAGCAGGTCAAACAGGGAGTGGAAACTCCTCTGTCATTTTATTGATCATATTCAATTTTCTTTTCTCGCCCTCTTCCTCGCTGAGAGAATTCCATTTGGCACCAATCAGTAGCCTGTAGGTATATGCCGTTATGGAATTGAACCGAAAGCGATTCATGGGGATGATATTGTTGGCTGCCTTGATGATCAACTCATCGGCATGGCGTTCAAGGTTCAACATATTTTGAGAACCGGAGAACAATTCACGGAGGAAACTCAAATATTCTTCATTTGGCTCTTCCCTTTCATTAAAAAAATTAGCCTCTATCCTTTGGTCCACGAAACCCTGCCTTTTGGTAAGGAAATCGTGGATGGAAGAGTAAAGGAACAATTCGAGGCTTAATACTTTTTTGAGGTATTTATTGGCCCTTTCGATCGAGCTTTCATAATAGCTGATCCATACCCTGGATTGAAAAATATTGAACTCACTTAGTGATTTGCATTCGCGGTATTCAATGAACCTTTCCATGAAATCCGGTAGGATCTCCCAGGAGATCACAGGGTCATCCCAATATTCTTCATCAAAAAGGCTTGGAGTAATAAAGGGAAGGGAAAACTCATCAAATCCCCATTTTCTGGCTCTTTGGGACAAAAAATTCCTGACATCATTCCGGAAAACGAGGTATTTGATCTCCTTTCGCTCATCAACAGTGATGTTGTCTATTATGAATTCGTAGAGTTCACCAAAGTGGATCTTGGGGTTTCCCTCCAGGGGATTGAATTCAGGTAAAGATGAAAGAAGGTAATAATGCCCCGCCATTGGGATCTATTCGAATAAGAGTTTCCTGGTCTTTTCTTTTAATTGGGATTGGAAGAATTCAACGAATTGCTCTTCCGAGAATGAGATCTCAAAGTTCTTT
>JANQSY010000178.1 GCA_028279065.1 Cytophagales bacterium | reverse complement strand
CTGGAGAAAAGATAATATGGTCTCTTTCATCCCCCTGTACATTTTCCAGGTTTTTGATGAACAGGTTTTCCGGCAAATCCAGATTTCCAGCATAGACCTCAGATTCAATTAACTCCTGGATTAAATGCTGCTGTTGGAAGTTAAAAGTGATTATCCCGATATCGTTTTCCCCTTCCTTTGCCAATTCTTTCAAACTCTCTACCACCAGCCTGGCTTCGGGAATATTTTGGTTATCCTTCCAGATCCCTCCAGTCACCTGGGTGAATCTAATCCCTCCAATATGGGACCTGGATTTTTCAGATTTTGGAACGCAATTCAACGAGCCCTTATAGAATTTTTGATTAGAAAATCCGATCAGGTCCAATGATTCACTTCTATAGTGTTCGCTCAAAGGGATCTCCATTAAATAATTGGACCCCAAATCCAAAAGTGATTCGGCTTCCATGTCGCTTCCTTCTTCATCCGGATCTTCATACCGGGCCTGGTAAAGATCAAATGGACTCAGTTGGTTCTTATCTCCGAATATCCCGATCTGTTTTCCTCTATATAATGCCGGGATTCCTTTTTCAGAAAAGCATTGTGATGCTTCATCGAAGAGAACAATGTCGAATACCTGCTCCAGGGGGAACATGGCAGAAACCGATTCCGGCGAGGCCATCCAGCAGGGAATAAGGTCAAAAAGCTCCTGGTAATACTCATGGATCAGTTTTCTCAGCGGCCATATCTTCCTTTTCTTGGAAACCTGATGCCTGAGTTCCCTGTAGGTCACAAGATTGTTTAAGCGATTGTACTCGAGATCCTGATAGGTCCTTTCCCTGGCCCGAAGGAGGACCAGATCCTTTGTGAGCCTGGTCTTCTCTCTTATTGTTTCCCTCATTTCGCCCAATTTGTTTTCGAAGATCTGAGTAGAGACCTCCTTTAGAATGGGATACTTCTCTTCCAAATGGTCTATCCAATCCATTTTTATGGAGTTATGGAGAAATTCCCATCCCTCATTCGGATCTTTGATCCCGGCCTCTGCCGGAAGCTCAAAAAGCTGCCTGATCTCTTTTTTGATCTCCTCTTTGAGTCCGTCGTATTTGCACAGATCTTCGAAATCCTGTATTAGAACTTTCTCAAGGTTTTGTGCAAGAGTATTATCAGCCAGAACCTGAAAAACCTGGTTTGGAGAAAGGTGGTTTTCCCAGACCTTGATCCTGTCAATGATCTTTTCTGATAGTGTGATCAATCCCCTGATCTTTGTTGGGATCTTTTCCTCTTCCATCGTCTCAAAATCAAAAAAGCTCTCCAGGGAACGGAATGATTTTATGATCTCAATAGCCTTAAGTGCTTTTTCCTGCTTTTCAAACCATTCCATATAAAGGTTTCGATCCAACTTTTCAGGAAGTTCTGAGATCTTGAAATTCGATTTTCGAAGAAGACTCAGGTTGTGCTCCAGGTTCATTCTGTTTGAGATCTTCCTTTCTAGGCTGCTTAGTCCGGAAAGGCTGATTTGAAGCTTGTTCTTTTCAAGCAGGCCCTTGGAATATGAGCTTATTGGATTCTTGATCAATCCCAGTATTCTAGAAAGTGGATTCCTAAACTTTTTTACATCACGGGAAACCTTGAAATAGGCATCCTCCAAACTGTTTCCAGCCAGCGTGGTTTCCGGTCCAGGGGCAACAAAGAAATCAAGCAAGATCTGTTTTCTGTTTTCAAGCCAGATCTTATCGGTTTTTTCCTTCAGATTTCTTATGAACAGGCTGAGGACTCCCGGCTCTTCTATCAATCTGATGAACTGAAGTAATTCCTGTTTTCTTTGGCTTAATTCCAGATGTTCATCATAGCTCAATCCCATGAAGAGGAATTCCTTGATCTCCTCATTGACCTCATATTGAAACTTTGGGATCTCTGCCAGTATCTTGATGATCTCTTTGAGGTCCTTTTGACCATACCCTTTGAAACTCTTCCTTTTACTCCAGGGATAACCTTCTTTTTCAAATTTTCTGTTGTAATTGAAATAACCTTCAAAATTAGATCTCAGGGAATCCAGTTTGTCCAGCTCAACATGGCTGAACAACCCCGAGGTATCGGCATAGGGTTTATTGGGATCGGAACTCAGGTATATCTCTTTGGGAGAAATCCCCGAGTCCTTGGTTTCAAAAAGGACCTCTTTCAATTCGGATAATTCCTCCTCAAGCTGATCGATCCTTTTTCCTTTCTGCAGAAAATCCCGCTCCAAAAGGATGGAATCTATTCCGTTATTGATCTGCTGGTATTCATGGATGGCTTCGATCTGACTCAAGATCTTTTCATATATCCGGCTGCGCTCATTTTTGAAATCCGAGACCCTGGCAACAAACTGCTGTAATTCCAGTTTTCTCAGTCTTTCATAAACCACCTCCAGGGCAACCCTTTTCTGACAGACCACCAATACTTTTTTTCCTAGGGCAATGTTGTCACAGATCAGGTTGGTGATCAGCTGGCTCTTCCCCGATCCGGGTGGACCCTGTACCACGATTGAATGTCCTTTTTTTATTGCTTTCAAGGCATTCTCCTGGGAGGCATCCAAGGGAAGAGGATTCAGGATCTTTTCCTCCCTAACTTTGTTGAGGAAAACCTTCCGATAATGCGATCCTACCTGCCAGTTTTCGTCTGTATCAATCGATGTTTTTGTAGAGAAAAACTCTTCAAGATCCTGAAACTGGACCCCTTGGATCAGGTTAGAGTAATCGGGGACAAGGAATGAACCGGCTTGGGGAAAAAGGCCCAACGCACCATAATCAAATACCTCAACCCGTCCGGTTTTTTGCTTTTTTTCGAACTCATCCTTCCGGTAGGACTTGAAATTACCCGGATTTTCCTCAAAGAGATCTGATGAGAATTTTAGTTTGATCGGAGAATTGTCAAAAAGCTTGAATAATCCGGAAAGGAAGGACTTCAGATCCATATCCAGCTCCCTAAGATCAAATTCAAGGAGCTCTTCCTCTATTTTTTGGCCTGTATAATGGGAATATGCAAGCAGGAAGCTCTTATTGGGATTAATGGGAACATCGGTTTTAGATCGAATGACCCAGATCCCATTCTCTACCCTCAGCGCAACAGGGAAAAAAACCAATGGAGCCCTTACAGGCATATCGTTCATCAGCTTTCCCTCCACATAAGGCCAGGCTATATGAAGATCTTCCGAGCCCCTTTCGGATTTGATGAAATCTGCTTGTCTTTCAATTATCCGCAGCCGTCGGGAAAGATCATTTGAATTCCCAAGTCGAGGATCTACCTGTTCGATCAGTTTTACGGGTTTTTCCTTGAGCAGATCTTCCAATAACCTACCGTAGTATTCCCCTGAAAAGGAATAGAGCTCCTTTAGGTCCAGATCAAATCGCTGAGATAGTTTGCCCAGGTAGATCGATCTGTTTCTTGGAGTAAGGTTGGTTAGTCTTTTTTGAAATGACTTAAGAAGATCCTTCATTCTTTAATCGAGGAGTCACTCCCTTTCTTACTAGGGGAGAATCTCCTGAAAAACCGAATGACAAATTGCATAAAAAATCTTCCTTGTCCGAAAACCGACCCGATGATGATCAGCAAACCCAGGTATACCGGTAGAATAACAATGTAATAGATCACCTTCACCCAAATCGGGAGTGAAGCAAATTCAAAACCCAGAATTTCAAAGACAGGCCTCTTGATAATTAGGATGGTGGTACCTGTGATCGAAAATACCAGGATGATGATGAAAACCTGGTAAGCGCTTTGTACGCCCCATCTTTTTTTGAGTTTTTCGATCAAGATTGAAATCCTTTGAAGTCCTGCCAGACAGGGTCCTTTGGTAAACCTGCTACAATTTTAAGGTTTTCCTTTTTTACAGGATGCTCGAATTCAATGCTTTTGCAATGGAGGTAGATCTTGCGTCGATTTGACTTTTTTCCATAACCATATTTCACATCTCCCTTGATCGGCATTTTCGCAGAGGCCAGTTGTGCTCTTGCCTGGTGGAATCTTCCGGTGATCAGATCAATTTCCAAAAGATAATTCTTACCTATCCTTCCAAGGAGTTGATATCGAAGTTCCGACCTTTGGGCTCCCTTTTTATCCCTTTTGAAGACGTGCACTTTTTTCTGCTCCTCATTCTTTAAAAGCCAGTCAACAAGCTTATTGTCTTCCTTTCCATGGAAGTTCTCTGTGATTGCCCAATAGGTTTTTTTGATCTTTCGCTGCCGCATCATTTCATTCATTCTTTCAAGGCCCTTGGAGGATTTTGCAAGCAACAAAACTCCGGAGGCAGGCCTGTCCAAACGGTGGATCAATCCGCAATAGACGTTTCCTGGCTTTTTGTACTCGGTTTTGATGTAGTCCTTGGCTGCATCAAGAATGGAAGGATCGCCCGTTTGATCACCCTGAGACAAAACTCCGGCAGGCTTGTTTACCGCAAGAAGATGATTGTCTTCGTATAAGAGTTCTATCCTTGCTGCCATCGGGCAATTTTCAGGTCGTGTACCGCTGGGGCCGAGGGTTTACTCGGATGGGGTTCCTGGTCCTCTATTGGTTATGAACATGGACATCCATTTGTGGAAAGGGAATGTTGAGGCCTTCCTTTCCAAAGATTTCATAAACCTTTTTATTCATGTCGAAGAAAACCTCCCAATAATCATCGGATTTTACCCAGGCTCTGACTACAAAATTCACTGAACTGTCAGCAAGTTCACTCAGGGCTATGAAAACCTCCGGATCCTTAAGGATCCTGGAATCCTCATCGCATAATCTTTTTAGAACAGCTTCGGCCTTGCCGGCATCATCCCCATATCCAATTCCAAAGGTCCAATCTACCCGGCGAGTTGGTTCGGTTGAGTAGTTAGTCATTGATCCTGTCGACAGCCCTCCGTTGGGTATGATTATGGTCTTGTTGTCAGGGGTTTTTAGAATGGTATTAAAGATCTGGATCTCGGAAACCGCTCCCAAATATCCCTGGGCTTCAATTAGATCTCCTGCTTTGAACGGCTTGAAGGTCAGGATCATCACCCCTCCCGCAAAGTTTTGCAAGGTACCGGATAAGGCTAATCCAACAGCAAGGCCTGCAGCACCCAAAATGGCAATGAAGGAGGTCATCTCAATTCCCAACATTCCAAGCACACTTATGACGAGCATTGCCTTGAGAAGAGTGTTGACAATTCCTCTTAAAAAGGGTTTTAATGATTCATCGGTGTTTCCTTTATCGAGCACCCTTCCAAATCCTCTGGATATTGCCTTGATCACCCAGGATCCAATGATCCAAACAGCTATAGCTCCCAATACCTTGGGGCCATATTCCATTGCCAGATCGGTTATTTGATTGAGAATTTCAGAGATTTCCATATCGAAAAGGTTTGATAGATTTTTTGATTTTGTTAAAGCAAATCCTAAGCTGGATAAGCGGCCTGCAAATTTATTCCTAATCCATCAATCAAACCCGGTCTTGGGCATTTTTATAGCAAGTAAAATCGTCACCATGAAAAATATCTGAGGAATTGAAAGAATGGTAGGGGTGGGTTAAAACCTCAACCTTCCCTTTTCCATTTATCGCTTTTGGCCATGATCTCCCTCAGCACATCCATATCGATGTCCGATAGTTTTTTGAGATACAGGCAGCCTTTTCCGGTCTTGTGGGGTCCAAGCTTTTTTAGCAAAGAGGGAACGCTGTTGATGTCATACATTACATAAACCGTCAGGTTGGTCTTGCCAGGGGAGAAGCCCACATTGAACCACTCAAACTCATCCCCATTTTTTCTTTTGTAACTGTACTTACCGAATCCAATGATGCTTTTTCCCCATAGCTTGGCAGGCTTGCCAGTCAGCTTGGTGAGTTCTTTTAACAATGTCAACCCATCCTCACGACGGACGGCGTTTTCAACCGAGGATATGAAATCCTCTACGCTCTTATCGGTTTCGGCATTAACTAGGGTTTTTTTCGCCATGGGATTGGGATTCAGGTTCTAGCCTTTACCAAACTAGACATTAATTGCTGCCATTTCCTAATTGTCGGGGGTCAATTTCCTGCGAAAGGAGTCCCGAAAATGCCTACACCCAACTCGGCCCAGGTTAAAAGGAAAAGGACCACAAAAAGGATGATCATCATGGTCCTGATGCTCCTATTCTTGATCGCTCTTATCGAAACCTCAATAAGGAGAAAAGTTAGGATAAGCATGATCCCCATGACTATGAAATCCCCGGTCTTCCAATCCACCTCGTTTGTGAATTGCATTGCAATGGCTGGAATAGATAGAAGAACAACGATAACTGCGAGCATTCCAACCCGACGTTTTAATTGGTTTTTTAAATCTATAATGTTCATAATGCTGTAATTATTCCTGTGTTGAATTCAATTTCTTTTCTTGGTTTTGAGAATTGTACCAATCCACATTCCTGGTATAATACATGGTTAGCCCAAGGGCTGTTGTGAGTAGGATACTTCCCATCAATAAGGCGAATTCTGTAAGCCGAAGGGTAACAAATATGAATGCGTAGATTCCGAAAAGGGCGGAAACCATTAGAATGACCGCCTTTCTTGATCTTAGAACGCTTATTGAATAAAGGCCTATCATTGTGACGATAGCTAATGTGGAGATCGCGTAGGCAAAATCAAAAAAGGATTGTTCGGAGATCGAAACCAAGAGAGTATAAAAAAGACAAAGGGCTAGACCTACCAAAGCATACTGAAATGGATGGATCCTCCGCTTATTTAGAATTTCTACCAGGAAGAAAATCAGAAAGGTCAGGGCAATGGTCATGGCAGCATATTTGGCAGACCTTTCGGCTTTTTTGTAATCATCCATTGGTTGGATCATTTTCAGCCCAAAGGCTGAAGATTGGATTTGTTCTCCATATTTTTCTCCGACCCATGTCTGGGGGTAGTTACGATTCAGTTGAAGTACTGACCAGGATGAACTGAAACCGCCTTCGCTTACTTCCCTTTTATCAGGAAGAAATGCGCCATTAAAGCTTGGGTCGGGCCAAGGACTTTTTAGAAAGACATTGGTTGAATTACCTACAGGAGTAAAGGAAAGGCTTTC
>JANQSY010000170.1 GCA_028279065.1 Cytophagales bacterium | reverse complement strand
GACCAACCTTACCCATTATCAACCAATCAATGTGCTTACATGATAGGGTCATTTCAGTTAGGAAATCCCCTGGATGTACTTAACATAGAGGGAAGCCATTTCCTTAGACCCACTTCACTCAAAAGTGGAAAGCAAATTTTAGCCAGAGTAGCCTATCCTCAAAACAGATCAGGGTATCATAGCCTGCAAAGGCCCTGGGGTTTTCAAGCTCAAAGACCTCAAAAGTCCTTGTTGTGTCTGTGCACCAAATGGTGTCTCCATCAAATTCTGTATAGGGCTTGATCAGAACTGCGAAATACACTCCTGAGGTATCAAACCAGGCTGTATCTCCCGTGGCCACAAGCACATTAGCAATAGAATCGAACCACTCAACAGTCATTCCCAGATTTGCTTCTACCCAGACTTTTGCCGAATCGGTGTCGTCGCAGAAAACGGTGTCGTGAACCAGATCAAAGAATAAGGAGTCGTTCAAGGTATTTACCCTGATATCAATAGTATCTGAGAAATGCGTACAAGTAGCAGGAGATGACCCATTCAGTACCTCGGCGTAATAACTTCCTTCAGCCACCACAACCAGAGTATCGGATTGCTCGCCTGTTAATATTCCGTTTTGATCATACCATTGATATGAAGGAGTATTATCAGGCATATAAAATCCTCCCTTAGCAAACTCATGTCCATTGTTTCTTAATTGGAGAGGGTTAAGATTTCCTGATGCATCACCAATCAGATCACCATCGTCAAAGGTTCCGATTGAATCCATTTGCCAAAGTGCAATCAAACCTTGCTCTTGTCCCGTGAGGGGAACAAATCGGTTGTTTAGGAAAAACACTCGTGGATGAGGAGAATCCCAAATCCTTACCTCATCGATCTTTCCAGGGAATTCAGAGGAATTATCAACCGCACATGCACCCGGACCGGACCTGTTCGATCCTACAATGAGTTGGCAAGCACCAATTCCATTATCAGCCATTACTATGGTTTCTGTCCGATCAAATGCAGTATCAATTCCATTCAGGTAAATCGCCTTTCCTCTTAAGCTGTCCCAAACAATTGCCACGTGGAACCAATCGGTGGTATTCCAATTTGAACTGCTTCCTGGAAGAGGGAGGATGTCTGTTCCTGCACCATTGAGGCTGGCGTCCGATTCGAAATACAGATCTCCACTAACATTAAAGCCAACCCTGATGAAATCAACTGTATTTTGATATTTATTCAAAAGAACGGAACTGGGTAATGCTCCCAGATCATCAATCTTAAATGACATTTCAATTGAAAATCCACGGCGATCAAGGGTTGAAAGAACATTTGAATTTTCTCCGTAACCGGTGCCAGTGGTAGTCCAAGCATTTGTATTCACAGAATTGACCACCAATTCCACAGAACCATCCTCACATATGGTATCGGTATCATAGGTTACAGTTCCATCATAATCAGGAGCATTTCTTATTGCCTGGCTCCTGCTGGCTTTTGTACATCCTTCTTTGGTCAGCCTGACGGTGTAAATACCTGTCTTCGTGGATCCATAGGATTGATTTGTCGCACCCGGAATTGAATCCCATCCATAGAACCACTGATATACAACTCCAGGGTCGGTTTCTCTACTTTCAAAAGCTACCGAATCCCCAAAGCAACCAATGGAGAGAGGTTGACCATTCCCCAACAACAAATTCAGGCTGTCATCAAAAATGACCTCCCTCAGATCGATCTGATTTGAGTAAGATTCACAACTTCCATTATTGATCCTGACCACAAGAGATACCGTGGTATCATAGGCGAAGTAATTTATTGTGCTGTCTTGAAGGACAATGCTATTGACCGTATCGATCCAGCGGTACCTAGGAGCGGATAATGGGGCTCTGTAGAAACCAGAGTCGATGCCAATGTTAGCTACACCGCCAACTGTGGCATCTACAGCATTTTTCACGGTTGATCCTGCTGTATCCTCAAAATTCCAAAGTCCATAAAGATTTGGCTCACTACCACTAAGTGGAGTCAACCTGTTATGAGCAATCGAAGCAGAATCAAGGGCCGTGGTCCATACTCTCAACTCATCAATGATACTATTCCCAGCCCCTGCAGCGGTTCCGATTTGGATATTCTGGGATCCTGAGGTTACTCCTAAAGGTGCAGCAATTACCGCTTCATCTACTCCATCTACATAGATCTTTACTCCGGAAAGATTTGCTCCACCAGCAGAATCATATACCACAGAAACATGATGGTAATTATTGTCATCTACTGTTGCAGTATTGGTAACAACCGAACCTCCTCCTCCTGCTTGCAACCTTACTCTACCATCTGCTTGAACTCTTACACTATACAAGCCAGCACCTGTACCCCAGGTAAGAATGGTCATATCGGTATCGGTTTTCACCCAGGCTTCAACGGTCCTGGATCCAGGTCCAGCAATACCGGCAACATTGGTATTGACCAAGCCGGTCTTTCCAGCCACAGCATTCCCCTGTATTGCTGGGACTTTCAAAAAGACAGTATCATCCTCGCAAAGGATGGAGTCCCCCCTTACTATGCTCAGGAGTGAGTCAATTCTTGGTTGAATTGTAATAATTGCGGGTCCGACTGTATCGGAGCAGGCACTATTTGATGCCTCAAGGTAATAGACCCCTGTCCATGGCGCATTGAACGTGGAATCATGGGCACCAGCAATGGTATCCAAGCCATAAAGCCAGCTAAGGGAGTAATTCGCATCAATTGATGAACCGACAGTACTCAATTCAATTGTTTCCCCAAAGCAGCTATCCACATTGGCTGCAATAATTGTATCGCCATATGGAAGTGGTGCTTGAACCTCAATGGTCCTTGAAGTTTCTGGGCATCCCCGACCGTTGTAAACTGTTACAGCATAGAATCCTGTAGTATCTACATAAATAGAATCCGAGAATCCAACGGTATCGCCGGAAACGGTTTCGATCCAATAGTAGTTTGAGCCAATAGAGGAATCATTTGAAACAAGAAGGACAGAATCACTTCCATAGCAGAATAGGGTGTCTCCGATTATGGTAACAGTAGAATCGATCTCCCTGATTATGATATGGTCACTTGCAGTTGGTGTAGTTGCACAACTTGCGCTGGAGGTCAAGACCACTGAAACAGAGTCAAAATCATCTAATTCATTAGTGGTGTAAACGGAGTCGATGTCCTTTAATCCACCATTAACATACCATCGATAACTTGGATTAGCTCCCTGACCCGATTGACTTCCGACCCTAAGGGTGATTACCTCCTGTGGACAAATTGGGTTGATCGGAGTCATATCAATGGTTACCGAAGGAGTAACCGAGCCTGCTCCAATAATGGTTATGTCATCAAATAAGGAATCCGGGCCACAAGTTGAAGGATTGATCACGGTCAGCCTGAATTGGTCACCATTGCTGGCAGTAACCTGGACGGAGGTCAAATCCGCTCCTGCTGCTACAATACCAGATGGAGCTGTCAACCTTCTCCAGACATATTGGGACCCAAAACCAAAACCAAGGACTTCTGATTCCAGATTTACCAGATCTCCATTACAGGTTGTATCTGGGTTCTGGCTAACTGTAACCTGTGGGGTTGGATTAATAGTAATATCAACGGTATCATAAACGATAGAAGGCCCTGCACCACAAGCCAAATCTTTTTTAAGCATTACAGCTATCTGGTATGGGCCTGGACTGGTAAATGTTCTAATTATAGTGTCCCCATTTCCAAAGAAGTTTGTTCCTTCAAACCAACGATACGATGGGTTATCTCCCTGCCCTGTAGCAAGCGCAACAAACCTCAATGCTCCTCCGTCACAAACCTGTGTTCCCGGGGTAACCTCAATATCAACAGTTGGGATTATTGGAGTTTGAATGTCGATGACAAGGGTATCATATGCTGTTGGGGAAGCACCGCAGCCATTAGACACTAACTCTACAACAACCACAGCGGAATCCTGAAGTGAATTTGAATTATAGGTTCCGGTTGAGTTTGTAGCAACCAAACTATTGTTTTCATACCAGTTATATACAGGACTTGTACCCTCACCTGATACGGTAGTAGTAAAGCTTACATTATCTCCCAGACAAACAGGATTCGCTGGCGTTTGTGAAAGGGAAACCATTGGAGCAACCGCAGATGAAACCTCTGTGGTCTGGAACGCCAGGTAAGAATCTCCTGAATTACAGGAATTTGGATCCGCTGTTAGGTTGAGGGTTATTAGGTTATTCCCTTCTTCAATTTCAAATGGATTCATAGCCCCACCCGAGGCCACCGTAGTAAGGGTGATACTTGAAAGGTTTGAAATAGGCGCTCCTCCCGGAGGGATCACATTCCATTGGTAACTTGGATTGACGCCTCCGCCAGTGATATTTGCTGTGTAAGTAACCGTCTGACCTATACAAAGATCGCCTGCAGGACTTTGAACGATTTCAACAAATAGTGGAACAGAGCTACTACCTTGGATAAAGACTGTATCGGAATCCGAATTCGGGGATGTACAACCGGGAGGATTACTCGAAGTCATTACTACCGCAACCACATCCATGTCCTTGATGCCAGGAATGGTGATAATATCAAGGTTTACTCCGGATTGTTGAAGACCTCCGTTAAGGTACCAATCAAATTGTGGTGCTGTTCCACCTCCTGTTGCTGAAGCGGTGAATTCCACATCATCTCCGTTGCAAACAGGATTGTTAGGATTTTGGGAAATGCTAACCTCTGCAGGAACGTTGGATTGAATCTGAAGAATGTAAAAGTCAAGAACTGTATCTGTAATTGCACATGAAGCACTGCTAACCAATTCAACTGAAATAGAATCAGTTCCAGGTCCAGGTGCAGGACCATAAGTAAATGAAGGCCCTAATCCCTGTAGCACACCATTTACAAACCAGTTAATAACCGGATTGCTGCCCTCCCCGACAAGGTTGGCTTCAAAATCCACATTTTCTCCCGGACATACAGGTCCGTTTGGATTAGCAACGATTGAGACAGATGGTGAAACAGAATTTGTAACCGTCACCTGCACATCATCGGTTGCAGTATTTGGAGAAACACAGGAAGCGGACGAAGTCAATTGAACACTTACAGAGTAAGGGCTTCCTGCAGCCAGAAGGGTCGTTTCAAAAACCGCGCTGTCAACGAATTGGGGAGCTCCATCAACAAACCATTCATATGAAGGAGATCCCCCTCCCCCTGATGGTGTTGCTTCAAACCTGATCAGATCTCCATCACAAACAGGGGAGCCGGGTAACTGGGTAATGGATACCGAAGGCGCTCCTCCTGCAGTAGTATCTATAATTGCAATTGCAGTATCCCCACCAACCGTTGCACAAGGTGCGCTTGAAGTCAAGATCACTGAAACAGTATTCCCGTCGGTCCATGGTCCAAATTGGATCAAGCTGTCCATCGAGGTGGAGGGTGGTCCTAGGGAGCCACCATTCCTAAACCATTGTAGGGTAGGTTTATGTGCTTAGCGACCCCGCAACAACCTCTAGAAACTTCACCCCAGGACCCTGGGGTTGC
>JANQSY010000129.1 GCA_028279065.1 Cytophagales bacterium | reverse complement strand
CTATCGACACTACGGCGGCAGTAAGAGTGGACGAACGAACAACGGGGTCAAAATCATTCACCGCATTGTCAATTGTTTCAATAGCAAAGTACCCAACACCCACGACCGGAACCACATAACCTGTTACATCCCTGATACCGCTCCAAGGTCCTGTCCTATGAACCTTTACAGCAGTGATCTGCTCCATCAGGATATTATCTAGGTTATCAAGAACAATATAATTGTCTCCGATCTCAGTGATGATTCCTTTACTCAGATCTTTCTGCTCATCCACCCGAAAAGTAAACTCCTCTCCTATCTGATATCTGTACCTCTTGGATTTTGGGATCACATCGAGGATCAGGTACTTCTGAGCAAAACCTTGTACAAATGGTATTGTTAAAAACGTTACAAGAAGTAATATGTGCCTATATTTCATAAGAAGGATCCAGGGATGAGTTTATCCAAAAAAAACCAATTGAGGGAACAAAAAAGAAAAAAAGTCTGGGGTGTGGAACAAACCCACCCCTACAAGACAATTTTCTTTCTCGGCTCTATGGCCCTAACTCTTGCTGTCCTTTTCCTCCTGTTTTCACTTTGGTTCTTTGACAGGACAATTGAATCTTTTGAGTCAATGATACTTCCGAAAGGGCTGACGATCAGTATTTTGGTCTTATTGGTGGTTTCCTTCACCGCCTCAAAAGGAAGTCAGTTTTTGGAATCGGAAAAGCTCCGTTCCTTGAGCTTTATTTTTCGTTCAATTCTATTGCTCGCCACAATTTACCTGGTCGTATCATTAGGTGCTTGGAGCAATCTTATCGGAGATTTTTCCGCTCTTCAATCTTCACCGGGAATGACATTTCTTGTTTTGATAGCAAGCCTTCACTTCGTTCAATTCCTGATCGCCATGGGGCTTACCCTCTATGGTTACTACAAATTGGGAAAGAACTCTACTGATCCGGTTAAGACCCTTGTTTTCATCACCAATAAATTTGAACTCACAATACTGGAGATCTCATTTTTTGGCTGGTATTGGGTTACGGGTACTGGCTTGGTTATATTTTTGGCAATGTTGTATCTCTTGAACTAGAATTTTGAAGCATTCTCCTCGGCTGGTCAAATGGGCCATGAGCCTCTACCCGCCTCTTTTTTTTAATCGCATTGTGGTCCAATCTATAAGCCCCGATTTCAAAAGGGTAAAGGTCAAGGTTGTGAAAAGCATATTCAACAAAAACCCTCAGGGCAGCATTTTTGGAGGAACCTTGTTTTCCGGAACGGATCCTTATCCTGCGGTGCAATTTTGGAACATCTTCAGGTCAAGGGGGTATGACTGCGTAGCTTGGTTGAAGAGGTCCGAGATTGATTATATCAAGCCCGCTAAGTCAAGCGTCGTATATGATTTCTATATTCCTGAAGTCATGGTAAACAAAGCCGAAGCAGAACTCAGGACCATAGGAAGGGCCGAGATCGTCTTTGAAGTTTCCGGGATCGATAAAAAGGGGCAACTTATCACCAAGGTGAAATCCACCTCGGTAATCAAGATCAATTCAGGAAGTCAACTTCCATCCTGAACTCCAATCAAACCAACAACAATTCCATACTGTGCTGCCAGGTAGGTGGCCATGATAAGTATCCTATCCATGGGAAGGTCCTGAGCGAATTTGTCGATTGCCAATAAGGAGTCCGATATCACAAAAAAAGCAGCACCCACAAGGATCATTAACCCGAAGCCTCTTTCAACCACATCCTTCAATCCAGTAGCGAGACTTAACATGGTGGATATGGCTAACGCATAGATCAAAATCGGAAGGAACATATCGCCAACAAGCTCCTTGATATAGAACATGAACAACAGCAGGTAAGCAAGGATACCCAGCAAAAGGATCCTTGTGCTCAATGTTCCTGTGGGTTTGGATCCAAGTTTGAAGAAAATAACCGCATAAAGAATCTGGGCAACCAAAAAACTTCCAAGACCTGTCAAAAAGGTGATCTCACCTGAAAACATCAGAATAATATCTCCGGCAAGGGAGAATAATATTGCACCTAAAACAAGATTTCTTGTCTTGGGTGATCTGTACTCTTTAATTGAGACCCATAAAAGGTAGATCATTGCCAAGGGTTTGGAAAGGTAAATCACCCATTGCCCACTGATCAACTCAGGAAGAACCAGTATTACAAGAGAAAGAGATAAATAGGCGGTTAGATGGTTTTTAAACCCTCGATTTGATCCATTCATAGCTGCTTTTTACGACCGGGAACCACACAATAGAACTAAGGCCACTGATCAATACCAATGAAGTTATTAACAGGTCAGCTCTAGAAAAATAACACCATGCTCCGAAGCCAATGGTCAAAACCGCTCTAAGCCATTCGAGATTCTTTCCCAGATCCCTTCCATCGGACAAGAGGCCCAAAGAACCCACAGAGAAAAAGATCCAAACGGTCAGGCCAAGCTTTAGGGATTGGGCCATTCCACTCATTGTGAAAAGGAAAATGGCAGTGATCACCAGGGAAAGTAGATACTGAAAAAAGATATAAATATTGATCCGGTTGGAAACCTCCACTTCGTACTTGTGATAACTTCCCTTATCCACCTCTGGAACGGACTTTGTTCCTCCCAACCTTTCCGGATGCCAACCGGGTTTCCTGAATAGTAAGGAAAAGATCTCTCCAGGCTTCCGAAGTTTCCGCAGATCCTTGCCAAGCGCAAAAAAATGGGCAACCTGGGCATAGATAGGATTAAAAGTATTCAGTGGCTTTGTTATCCCATATACGGGCTGTTCTTCCTCCTCCTGAAATGTTCCGAACAAACGATCCCAGATAATAAAAGTACCTCCATGATTCTTATCGATATATTTTGGATTTCGACCATGGTGAACCCGGTGATGAGAAGGAGTATTGAAAACAAAGTTGAACACCGGCATGCGCTTAATGGTCTCTGTATGGATCCAAAACTGATACAGCAAATTAATCGCGCTGATAGAAAGGAACCATTCCGTACTGAAACCCAAAAGGGCAAGTGGGAAATAAAAATAAAAGGTGAACACCTTTTGGAATGCACCCTGCCTCAATGCAACTGATAGATTGTACTCTTCACTTTGATGATGGACCACATGACCTGCCCAGAAGAGGTTGACCTCGTGGCTCATTCTATGAGCCCAGTAATAAAAAAAATCAACCCCAATAAAGGCAAACAACCACCAGTACCAGGTAGCGGGAATATCCATCAATCTGAAATTCTGGTATATCAGATCATAGGCAGCAATGGTGAAAACCTTAGCAAATACTCCAGATAGCTGCTCTGTTATTCCACATGAGATGTTTGCTAATGAATCGTTCAAGCGATACAACTTTCGGTTTGATATACGGTCATAGATCAGTTCTACTCCTATCAGAAAGAAGAAAATGGGAATGGAGAGTACGATCAGATTCAGATCCACGCAAAAGGATATCAGTTCTTACCGAAGATACATAAGCGGTTTGAATTCAGGCTTAGAACAATCAAATTTGTGGCCGCAAAAATTTTAGGATGGAAATGACAGAAACCACTGCGATAAGTTCTAAGAACCAGGAAAAGGTGAAGCAGGTAATTGACGAGGTCCATAAAGTGATCATTGGACAGGAAGAAATGATCACTAGGTTGTTGATCGGGCTATTTACTAATGGACATATCCTTCTCGAAGGAGTACCCGGTCTTGCAAAAACGCTTACGGTAAGCACTCTTGCGGAGGTTCTCGATCTTGACTTTCAAAGGCTTCAATTCACCCCGGATCTTCTTCCCTCAGACCTTGTGGGAACAATGATATATAACCAGAAGAAGAGCGAGTTTGAAGTGAAAAAGGGACCGATCTTCGCCAATATGGTTCTTGCCGATGAAATAAACCGTTCTCCAGCAAAAGTTCAGTCCGCATTACTAGAATCAATGCAAGAGAAACAGGTAACCATCGGCGAGCATACCTTTCAATTGGACAGACCTTTCTTTGTTCTTGCCACACAAAACCCTGTAGAACAGGAAGGAACCTACCCTCTTCCAGAAGCTCAGGTGGACAGATTCATGATGAAAGTGTTTGTCGATTACCCTACCAAGGATCAGGAAAGAGAGATCATGACCCGAATGGCTAACCTGAGCTTTGACGGCGGTGTAAAAAGGATCCTGAAAAAAGAGGACATCTTTTCGATCAGGGAAGAGGTGAACAAGATCAAGCTCGCAGAATCCCTGGAGAAGTATATTATCGATCTTGTTTTCTGCTCAAGGAATCCCAAAGAGTTCGGCCTTGAAGAAATAGCCGGATATATCAACTATGGAGCATCTCCGAGGGCAAGCATTAACCTTCACCTTGCTTCCAGAGGAAATGCATACCTCGAAGGAAGGGAGTTCGTAATTCCGGAAGATATTAAGGCCATCGCAACCGATGTCTTAAACCATAGGATATTGCTGAATTACGAGGCTGAAGCTGATGGCATCGGAACTGAGGAGATCGTGGACAGGATTTTAGAGAAGGTTCAAATAAAATAAAGCCATTGCTGGATTATCTGATTAAGAATGCGGAATGCATAAATGAAGGGGAGCGTTTTCATGCTGATCTAGGTATCAAAGAGGGCAGAATTACACAATTAGACCCTGAGATCGACAAACAAGCCAAAGAGGAGATCGATGCCTCGGGGTTGTTGCTGATCCCAGGATTCATTGATGACCAGGTACACTTCAGAGAACCAGGGCTGACCCATAAGGCAGAGATCTTAACCGAAAGCAAGGCAGCTGCAGCGGGTGGGATTACTTCGTTCATGGAAATGCCAAATACCAACCCTCAAACAATAACCACTGAGGCTCTGGAAGAAAAATTTGAGATCGCATCTCAAAGATCATGGGTCAATTACTCGTTTTACCTCGGCGCCACCAATGACAACATTGAGGAGATTAAAAAACTTGATCCCTCCAAGGTTTGCGGTATTAAGATCTTCATGGGTGCATCAACCGGGAATATGCTGGTTGATAAGCACAAGGCCCTGGAAGATATTTTTAAGCACTCCCCAACCATCATTGCTACCCATTGCGAAAAAGAGGAGATCGTCAGAGCAAACCAGGAAGAATACCTAAACCGGTTCGGTGAAAACATTCCTATTGAATACCACCCCATAATCCGATCCAGAGAAGCATGCTTTGCCTCAAGTAGTGAAGCCATAGAATTGGCAAAGGCAACAGGGGCAGATCTCCACATCCTTCACCTTTCCACGGAAGAAGAAATGGAACTCTTTGATAATGAGAGTGATATTGAAAAAAAGAAGATCACTGCAGAAGCATGCGCACATCATCTTTGGTTCACTGACGAAGAATACGCCACTAAAGGCAGTTTCATTAAATGGAATCCAGCGGTAAAGACATCAAGGGATAGATCCGCCATTAGAAAAGGAGTTAAAGAAAACAGGATAGATATCCTCGCTACCGATCATGCACCTCATACCATCGAGGAAAAAGGAAACCATTATATGAAGTGTCCCTCGGGAGGGCCACTAGTTCAGGATGCCCTGCTTGCTTTCCTGGAAATGGAAAAGGAGGGGGTATTCTCCTTGGAGGAGATCGTTCAAAAATCATCCCATAATGTTGCAAAACGCTTCAAGGTCAAGGAGCGAGGTTTCCTTAGAGAAGGATATTTCGCAGATATTGTGCTGATTGACAGGAACAAAAGCAGGCTAGTAGAGAAGTCCAATATCCTATACAAATGTGGCTGGTCCCCATTTGAAGGTCAAACTTTTTCAAGCTCGGTTAGCAAAACTTTCGTCTCAGGTCGATTGGTGTATTCGGAAGGGAAGATCCTTGATAGGGCCGGGATGAGATTGGAAATAAACAGATAATGCGAAAAAAAAGAGTACAGGTTACAATAATGCTTGTTGGCATCATGCTTATCGCATGCCAACCAAGGGAACAAAAAGAAACAACATCCATGAAACCAAGACCAGATGACCATTCATATTCGCTTCCTCAGGAGGCCAGAGTTACCCATCTCGATTGGGATGCTGAAGTGGACTTTGATTCCAAAATGATCACGGGAACAGCGAGTTGGAAAATAAAAAAAGAAGAGGAGGCGGGTCAAATTGTTTTTGATACAAAATGGCTGGAAATAAAAGGGGTCACAGATCAGGAAGGGAATGTTCTGGAATTTGAACTTGGAGATGACCAGGAGTACATGGGAAGCTCATTAAAAATAATGATCAATGAGAGTACCCAGATCGTCAAGATTGATTATCAGACCAGCCCAAAGGCCACAGCACTCCAATGGCTAAGCCCGGAGCAAACACTTGAAAAAAACAGCCCCTTTCTTTTTACCCAATCTCAGGCAATTCTTGCACGATCATGGATCCCTTGCCAGGATTCACCAGGGATCAGATTCACATACAATGCAAAAGTTAAGGTCCCTCAAGGGCTGTTGGCTGTGATGAGCGCAGAAAATCCTCAGGAGATCAACGAGTCAGGGATCTATGATTTCGCTATGCCGCAGTCTGTTCCTAGCTACCTGATGGCCCTCGCGGTTGGAGATATCAAATTTCAGTCAGTAGGCCCAAGAACAGGGGTTTATGCAGAGAAGGGAATGTTGGAGAAAGCCGCTTGGGAATTCGAAGACATGGAAAAAATGCTTGTTGCAGCTGAAGAGCTCTACGGACCCTATGCCTGGGGTCGTTTTGACCTGATAGTCCTGCCACCCTCCTTCCCATTTGGGGGCATGGAAAACCCAAGGCTGACCTTCGCAACTCCAACGGTAATTGCAGGTGATCGCTCTTTGACCACATTGGTAGCCCATGAATTGGCTCATAGCTGGTCGGGAAATGTGGTTACAAATGCTAACTGGAATGATTTCTGGCTGAATGAAGGCTTTACGGTCTATTTTGAACGAAGGATCATGGAAGCACTTTATGGAGAATCCTATTCGGAGATGCTTGCCATTCTTGGCTTTTATGACCTAAGAGATGAGGTGGAAAGCCTTGGAGAGAATAATCCGGATACACATCTGAAATTAGAACTTTCAGGAAGGGACCCCGATGAGGGCATGACCGATATCGCGTATGAAAAGGGATATTCTTTCCTAAGGGAGATCGAATATGCCGTCGGAAGAGAAAAATTTGATGCTTTCCTAAGATCCTATTTTGAAAAATATGCTTTTGAACCAATGACCACTGAAGTGTTCCTTGAGTTTCTAAGTGAGGACTTGGAAATACCCGACAAGATCTCTGAACCAGATCCCAAAAGATGGGTTTTTGGCCCCGGCATACCGGAAATAAAATTCCCTCCAAAATCACAGCGATTTGAAAACGTAGGTTCCATTTCGGATGAGTTCATACGCAATGGGGGGCTCGAGACAGAAATAATGAAAAAGTGGACCACAGTGGAATGGTTACAATTCCTACACTCCATACCCGATTCTCTAAGCTTGGAGCAGATTGCCTCCCTGGATGGAGATTTTGAACTGTCAGGGTCTGGAAACAGTGAGATCCTTTTTGCCTGGATGAAAAAGCTGATTAGGTCAGAGTATGATGACTGCTTACCAGTAGTTGATAACTTCTTGAGCACTGTGGGAAGAAGAAAATTTGTTCTTCCACTTTTTGAAGAGTTGGTGAGAAAGGAGCAATACAAGGATTGGGCTAAAAAAGTTTACCAGGAATCGCGTAAAAACTACCACTCAGTAACCTATAATTCGGTTGATGCCCTTTTCGATAAAGAGGCCTGAAGTAGGATTTTAAGAATCTGAGTTGTGAATTTTTTCACTATCTTTTGACTTTCATAAAAAAACCCTGACCCAAAGGGCCAGGGCTTTTTAACCTAGCTATGAAAAATCTACCAAACCATTAATCTTTAACGAAAATCTGTTTATAGAACAGATTTTCTTTTTTTTTAATTCCTTTTGAGTTTTTTTCCTGATAAACACAAAACCTGACAAGAGGTTCGATATTTACCCAGTTCCTGGTACTGCAAAAGAACTTTGAATGTCTTTCCATTCCAATATAAACTCAGTTGGAATCTTACTTAGTCAAACCAAACTTTAAAGAACTTCGAAGGGCTTCTCCCTTCTGACAATTCAAAAGTGCTAAGCGTGTCGCAGAAAGCGAAAGAGATTGGGGTGAATGGGGAGATTGAAGGAGTGAAAGGGAAAAATCAGCGACTGATCCATTTTTTGAATGCCGGTGATCTTTCAACACTTACCACCACATCCATTGGATTTGGAGGCTCAGGATCAAGACTAAGCTTCACGCGGCTTTTTGAGTAGGCAAGCATATCGACAATTGATGAGTACCCGACTATAAACTTGCGGTTGATCCTAAAAAAATCATTGGGATCCAATTCATTTTCGAGTTCCCGAAGCGTCTGGTCAATAAGGAATTTTTTTCCCTCCTTGGAAAAAAGGTACACGTATTTATCCTCTCCAAGGAAAAAAGCCACCTTCTCAATCGGTATTGAATGGATCTTGTCCCTGATCTGCGCACTAAACCTTTTTTTGAATCTACCACCGGTCGCCAGCTCATTCAGTTTTACCAGAACATTGCCAAACTCCAACTCCTTGGCATCAAACTTTTCTAAGGCTTCCTCCAGTTTTTTCGGATCTATTGGCTTCAGCAGATAATGAACGCTATTATGATTAAAGGCATCAATGGCATATTCATCGAATGCTGTGGTGAAAATGATGGGGGCCTTTACCTGGATCTCCTTAAAGATCTCAAAGCTGTTGCCATCCGATAAATGAACATCCATGAAGATCAGATCAGGATTCTCTTTCTTAAGGATACTCACTGACCCCTTTACTGAATCAACAATATCGATCAACTGAAAGTCTTCTCTGATCGTCTGCACCTCTTCCCACAGGCTTTCTGCTGCAACATCTTCATCCTCTATGATCAGAACCTTTTTCATTTTGTTTCAAGAAAAGGAAGCCAGGATCGGTATACCCCCTCTCTTGGTCCGAAAATAGGAAGTTCAGACCCAAACAAGCGATACCTTGAGATCAAATTTTCCTGACCTACTCCCGAGGATACCGGATCCTGTCCTCTTGGGCGAAAGGGATTGCTGATCGTTATTCCCGAAGTGGATGCTGATATCGAGATCTCCAAAGGTTCATCCTTGTTCATCGCATTATGCTTTATGGCATTCTCTATGCAGATCTGCAAGGCCATGACCGGGAGCTCACGGTCAAGATATTTATCCTCGATCTTCTGCCTTATTCGAATGGCTTCCCCAAAACGTATTTTTTGAATGAAAAGGTATTTTGAGATCGTAGCCAGCTCTTTGATCAGCGGAGCTGTGTCCATGTCCTTATGCTCCAGGCTTATTCTCAGGAAGTCGGAAAGCTGCAGCACATATTCTTTGGCTTTTTCCTGGTCTTTTCCGATCAGGGCATGTAGCATATTCAGGCTGTTGAAAAGGAAATGAGGGTTTACCTGATTCTGTAGGTTATGTAATACAGCCCGCACCTTTTCCTTTTCGATCCGCTCATTCCTCAATTCCAGCCCCTGATTCCTTTCCCTAAGGTCATATTCTGAAATGGCCCGGGAAATGATCGCCTGCATTTCCTCTTGTTCAAAAGGCTTTTGTATAAAGAAATATATCTGACCCAAATTTACCGCCTCCTTCAGGGATCGGGGGTCGGAATAAGCGGTGATCAATACCCTGATAGGTTTGGGATCAATGTCAATCAATTGCTGGAAAAAAACCGATCCAGATACATTTGGCATTCGCTGATCACTTAAAACCACCTTAAAGTTTTCCTTTTTGCATAACTCCAGAGCCTCCTTTGGATCTCCCGAAATTGTTATGTCAAAATCATGCCTGAAGGAGGCCTTGAATGCTGAAAGATTGGCTGACTCATCATCCAGATAAAGAATTTTGTCCATGAGTTTCGAAAATAATGTTATTGCCCCCAAATCGACAATTTGGCACAGCAAATGCTACCATCTTTAAAAGCAAAAACCATGAAAGGATCGTTTTTGGCAATAGTCTTTTCTTTTTTGGCCTTGTTTAGTGCTTGTGGGCAAACACAATCTACATCCAAGGAAAAACCCAATAACCCGAAAGAACTTAGCGAGGAGGAATGGAAATCAATTCTTACTCAGGAAGAATATGATGTTCTGAGAAACAAAGGAACCGAAAGGGCATTCACCGGAGAATATTGGGACAACAAGGAGGATGGGGTATATGTATGCGGAGCCTGTGGTGCTGAACTATTTGATAGTAAGACCAAATTCAAATCAGGATCAGGCTGGCCCAGCTTCTATGATACCCTTGGAAATGTATCCATGGTGATGGACCGTTCATATGGAATGCTAAGAACAGAGGTTGTCTGTTCGAATTGCGAAGGCCACCTGGGGCATGTATTTGAAGATGGGCCAAGGCCTACCGGATATAGGTATTGCATCAATTCAGTTTCCCTGGATTTCAAAAAAAGGTAAATCGGCCTTTTATCCCGATGGTGTTTTTTGAAATACCTTTGGGCAAAATTGAAACGAAGATTGGAACTGCCCAGAAATAGGATCCTCACTTTTCTAAATTCAAATCTGGGCCTATCCCTTTTGTCCGGCATCTTATTCTGGATCTCCTGGCCGGTTTCCGGATCACCAATTTTCCTGTTCTCTGCGTTCATTCCTTTACTCTTTATTGAAGAAAGAGCTGGAAAAGGACAAGGTTTTAAGTTCTTTCTGTTCGCATACCTTTCCCTCTTATTATGGAATGTCCTGACCACATGGTGGGTATATAATTCTACCCCTGTTGCAATTGTTGCCTTTACTGCAAATGCTTTACTACAATCCACCCCACTTTTGGCATATCGATTCACAAAGAGGGCTACCAACAATTATACAGGATATCTATCCCTGATCTTTTATTGGATAGGGTTTGAATACATTCACCTTAGTTGGGAATTATCCTGGCCCTGGCTAACCCTGGGAAATGCTTTTTCCGAGTATCCCATTTTGGTACAATGGTATGAATACACCGGGGTTCTGGGAGGGAGTTTTTGGATCCTTGCCCTGAACCTTAGCCTGTTTCATTTGATAAAAAATGGAGCTCTTCGAAGGTCTTATTATAAGCCATCACTCCTGTTTCTGATTCCCCTAATTTTTTCCCTTTCCATTTGGATCATATCCTCTGATGAAGGAAAAGATGTGAAGATCGCAGTGATCCAGCCGAACATAGATCCCTATACCCAAAAGTTCAAGCAGTCCGAAAATTTCATTCCCTTTGAAAAACAGCTGGATATTTTCTTCGAGCTATCCGAATCGGTATTGGAGGCCGATACAGAATTTCTTCTTTGGCCGGAAACAGCAATTGATGACCAGATCGAAGAAGAATTCCTTTTCGAGAATGACTATGTGGACCGCATCCTGAAATTCGTAGATGAAAATCCAAACCTGACAATAATTACCGGGTTGACCACCTACACCCGATACGGAAATGAGCCCAAGACCAGAAGTGCAAGGTTCTATGAAGGATTTGGCTATTATGATGTTTTCAACACCGCTTTTTCATATCAAAAGGGTCATCCGTCCACCATCTATCATAAATCAAAATTGGTCCCCGGAGTAGAGATCATGCCTTATAGCGAATTTCTCTTCTTCGTTCACGAACTCGCAATTGATCTGGGAGGAACCTCAGGGGAGTTCGGGCGACAAAAGGAAAGGACCAATATTACAAATGCCAGCGGACTTAGCATGGCCCCAGCAATTTGTTATGAATCGATATATGGGGATTTTATGGCCAACTATATTAGAGGAGGAGCCGGAGCCATTGGAGTGATCACCAATGATGCCTGGTGGGGCGATACCCCTGGGTACAGGCAGCATATGTCCTATGCAAGATTAAGAGCTATAGAATTCAGGAGACCTGTAATAAGATCTGCGAATACCGGTATCTCCTGCGTCATTGACCAGCAAGGCGTTGTCAAAAAAAGGACCGACTATTGGGTCCAGACTTCATTTTCGGAAAAAGTAAAGTTCAATAAGGAATTGACTTTCTATGCCAGGCATGGAGATTATCTGGGAAGGATCTCACTTTTCCTAAGCATAGCATTTCTTTTTTCGGCTTTAACCCGGACAATTACAAAAAAGAAAAAATGAACCTGGTACAGATCTGTGAACAGGTGAAAGGTATTGCCATAGAAACAGGGAACTACCTCGAAAATGAATCCAAAAATTTCCAAAGGGACAGAGCGACTTTCAAAAACAACTTCAAGGACCTGGTTTCCTATGTTGATAAGGAATCCGAAAAGAAGATCATTTCAGGCTTAGGGGAAATACTTCCTAAGGCTGGTTTTATAGCGGAAGAGAGTCTTTCGGGCAAAATGCCGCTAGAGGAGTTTTTTTGGATCATAGACCCATTGGATGGAACGACCAATTTTATCCATGGTCTTCCAATCTTTTCAATTTCCATAGCTCTTGCAAACAAGAATGACGTTCTGGTAGGAGTTGTATATGAGGTCGGGAAAAGAGAATGTTTTTCTGCCATCAAAGGAGGAGGGGCTTTTTTAGGTGATTCTCGCATTTATGTTAGCGATCAGCAAGACATAAAAAACACCTTATCGGTTACCGGTTTCCCTTACTATGATTTTGATGGATTCGATTCCTATATGAAAGCCATAAAACATTTCTTAAGGGAAACACATGGGGTAAGGAGATTGGGGTCGGCGGCTGTTGATCTCAGCTATGTGGCGGCAGGAAGATTTGACTCATTTTTTGAGATAGGATTAAATTCATGGGATGTGGCTGCCGGTTCATTACTTGTGGAGGAGGCTGGGGGAATTGTTAGTGATTTTAAGGGCAAAAAGGATTATCTTTTTGGAAAGGAGATCTTTGCAGCTAATAAGCTCCATCCTGAACTCCTGCAGATGTTCAATGACCATTGGGGTCCTACTTAAAATGTATTATGAAAGAGTTTTTATGGAAGATAAAAGAGCAGCCCTCCAAAAAACAAGTTGACAGTCTTGTAAAAAGTCTGGGTGTTCACCCGGCTTTGGCTTCGGTACTAGTCCAAAGGAAAATTGATGATTTTGAAAAGGCTAAAGCCTTTTTCAGACCCAGCCTGGATGACCTACATGATCCATTTGAAATGAAAGGAATGCTGGAAGCTGTTATGAGGATAACCTCAGCAATAGAGCAAAAGGAAGAAATCATGGTCTATGGCGACTACGATGTTGATGGGACTACCGCTGTGTCGGCTTTATCTCTTTACCTGAAAAGGTTTTTTGACCATGTCCACTATTATATCCCAGACAGGTATAAAGAGGGATATGGTATATCCAAGGATGGGATAGATACAGCCCTGGAGTTGGATTGCAAGGTCATTATTGCCTTGGATTGCGGTATTAAGGCAATTGAGATTGCAGATTACGCAGCTTCCAAAGGCATCGATCTGATCATCTGTGATCATCATATTCCCGGGGAGAACCTCCCTAAGGCCCATGCCATCCTAAATCCGAAGCAAGATGAATGCAAGTACCCCTTCAAGGAGCTTTCAGGTTGCGGAATAGGGTTTAAACTGATGCAGGCCCTGGACTCACAAATCAAGAATCAAAAGAATCATGCCTTAGATTTTCTTGATCTTGTAATGGTTAGTATCGCAGCGGATATTGTACCGATTATTGGGGAGAACAGGATACTGGCATTTTATGGCCTTAAAAAGATCAAGGAAGATCCTTCCACCGGCCTAAAGGCTCTGATGGAGGTTTCGGGTCTTGACCAGAAAAAAACTTTGACAATTTCCAGTATCGTTTTTGGAATTGCTCCCCGGATAAATGCTGCTGGAAGGATGAAGCATGGATTTGGAGCGGTTCAGGTCCTTGTTGCAAGGGACATGAATGAAGCCCTGGAGAGGAGCCAGTATATCCATGATCAAAATACCCTTCGAAGGCATATCGATGAGGAAACCACTCTTCAGGCGCTAAGGGAGATCCAGGACACCCACCCAGACGAGTCGTTTTGCTCAGTTGTTTATCATGAGGATTGGCACCAGGGGGTGTTGGGGATAGTTGCTTCACGCTGCATTGAGAAATTCTACCGGCCAACAATAATCCTTACGAAAAAAGGCGATCAGGCGGTGGGATCGGCTAGATCCATACAGGAGTTCGATCTTTACTCGGCATTGGAAAAATGCAGTGACCTTTTTTTAAAATGGGGTGGACACGAATTTGCTGCCGGGATATCCATGCCGATCAACAAGATCCCCGAATTCAGATCCAGGCTGGATGGGATCATAAAAGAAAGGCTACAAGGCAGGACTCCAACACCCTCGATCGAAGTGGATGCCCTCATCGAATTTAAAGGAATAGATCGAAAGTTTTATTCTGTTTTAAGCCAGATGGAACCATTTGGCCCTGGAAATATGAAGCCGGTTTTTTTGAGCAAAGGTGTAAAGCATCTCTACTCTCCCAGAATCCTAAAGGAACTTCATCTTAAGGCCAGGATATATCAGGAAGAAAAAGGCATCGCTTTTGATTGTATTGGTTTTAAAAAGTTTGAGCTCAGGGAAATTCTCGAAAGGGAGGGCAAAAAGGATATGGTGTTTACGGTCTTCGAGAATAATTACATGGGGGATAGTAAATTGGAGCTTGAAATAAAGGATATAAAACCTTTCTCAAATGGAATTAAGGGCAGAAAGCCTGATCAAGAAATATAGGGCAAGGACCGTTGTTGACAAAGTAAGCGTCCACGTAAACCAGGGTGAAATAGTCGGTTTGCTTGGTCCAAATGGAGCTGGAAAGACAACTACCTTTTATATGATCGTGGGATTGATCAAACCCAATGAGGGGAAGATCTTTTTAGACACCCAGGAGATAACCCCTTTGCCGATGTTCAAAAGGGCCCAATTAGGCGTAGGTTATCTTTCCCAAGAAGCTTCCGTTTTTCGTCAGCTTACCGTCGAGGAGAATCTTAAGGCAGTCCTTGAGATGACCAAGCTTTCCAAAAAGGAGCAGCGGGAAAGAATGGAGTCACTTCTTGAGGAGTTCAGCCTTACCCATGTCAGAAAGAATAAAGGAGTTGTGCTATCAGGGGGTGAAAGAAGAAGGACAGAGATCGCAAGGGCTCTTGCCGTGGATCCCAAATTTGTTCTTCTGGATGAACCATTTGCAGGGGTTGATCCAATTGCTGTTGAGGAGATCCAATCAATAGTAGCCCAATTGAAAAACCGAAATATTGGCATTCTGATCACAGACCACAATGTCAATGAAACCCTTTCGATCACAGACAGGGCATATCTTCTTTTTGAGGGACGGATCCTGAAATCGGGAAGTGCAGAAGACCTTGCTGAAGATGAACAGGTAAGAAGAGTGTATCTTGGGAAACACTTCGAGCTTAAAAGAAAGGTTTGAAATGATCTCTACCTTATTCAATGGAATAATGAAGCTGGCACTTGAGGGGAGGATAAAGGCCCTTGATCATATGGCCTCCAATCCAATTGAATCTCAACTAGCCGTCTTTAATGAATTGATAAGCAAAGCATCAAAAACCAAATGGGGGGTAGACTTTGGGTATGAAAGCATAAGCTCATATGAAGATTATGCCAGACGGGTTCCGGTATCATCCTATGAGGATATTTTCCCATTGATCGAAAGGACCATGAAGGGCGAGGAGAATGTCCTTTGGCCAACCAAGATCAGCTGGTTCGCTAAATCCTCCGGGACCACGAATTCAAGAAGCAAATTTATTCCGGTGAGTCCTGAAGCTCTGGAGGATAATCACTTCAAAGGTGGCAAGGACATGATAAGCCTGTACGTGAAGAACCGTCCCAATTCCAAGTCCTTTTTGGGAAAGGGTCTGGTCATCGGAGGGAGTCGGAGCATTAATCACCTTGATGGTAAAACCCAATACGGGGATGTTTCGGCTGTCCTTATGGCCAATCTTCCCATCTGGGCACAATATGTCCGAGTTCCGAGTTTCAAGACTGCGCTAATGGAACACTGGGAAGAGAAGATCGAAAAGATGGCCAGAGAAACCATGGACAGGAACGTAACCAGCATAACCGGGGTTCCGACATGGACCACTGTTTTGCTCCAAAGGATATTGGAATTGAAAGGCAAGGAATCCATCATAGAAGTTTGGCCTAACCTGGAGATCTTTTCGCATGGTGCTGTTTCCTTTGAACCTTACAGGCCCCTTTTTGAGAGACTTATTGGCGCTCCGATCTACTATCTGGAAAATTATAATGCCTCGGAGGGATACTTTGCAATCCAGGATCAGGAACACGACCACGGTATGATGCTATTATTGGATCACGGGATCTTCTACGAATTTCTACCAACATCAGGATCCGAATCTTCCCAGAAACCGGTACCCCTTCATGAGGTAAAGGAAGGGGTCAATTATGCGGTTATTATTTCAACAAACTCGGGGCTTTGGAGATATAATCTTGGCGATACAGTAAAGTTTACCAGCACCGATCCCTACCGGGTGATCATTTCGGGAAGAACCAAACACTTCATCAATGCTTTCGGTGAAGAGCTGATGATCGATAATGCTGAAAATGCCGTTTCAAAGGCCTGTAAAGAAACCGGTGCTTCAATAACAAATTACACTGCAGCTCCTGTGTACCTTGATATGGGAAAAAGGGGTGGCCATGAATGGGTGATCGAATTCAACCGACAGCCTGATACCAAAGAAAAATTTGGTAGGGTACTTGATGAAACTCTTAAGGCCTTGAACTCAGATTATGACGCCAAAAGGGAAAAAGACATTGCCCTTGCACCACCTAAGATCTCCGTGGTACCTAGGGACACCTTTTATAAATGGATGAAAAGCCGCGGAAAACTTGGTGGTCAGAACAAGGTTCCGCGACTTTCAAATTCAAGGGAATATGTAGACGAGATCCTGGGTTTTTCGAATTAGGACGCTACTTCCATTTTATGGTACACCCAACAGCTTTGGTATTGGTAACCTTGACTGGTTGATCTGAATCCAGGGATGCAATAGCATCGCTAACATAGAACTGATCTGCCGATTCTGCTGATTGAGGGTTATTATCAATGGCCCCGATGTACGCCACCTTGTACTTGACCTTGGCTTTTTCCAAGAGAAAGACATGTGGGGTCCTTGTAGCGCCGAAATCCTTTGCTACGTTCTGAGTGTCATCAAAGAGATAAACAAAAGGATAGCCCTTCTTTTTTGCCCTTTTCTTCATGTTCTCATAGGAATCTTCCGGAACCTTCTCCGGATCGTTCGGATTAATCGCAATAACTGGATAGCCCTGAGCAGAATAGGTCTTATGAAGCTCTATGATCCTGTCCTCGTAAAGCTTTGCATAAGGACAATGGTTGCAGGTGAAAACCACTATCACCCCTTTTGCATCGCCATAATCCGATAGGGAGACCTGATTCCCATCGATGTTTTTTAAGCTAAAATCATTCACAACCTCCCCGACCTCATAACCTGCCTGGGCTGAGAATGATCCTAATAGGCCAAAAATTGAAAGTATAAGAACAACTGATTTCATAGTAATTGTCTGATTTGATTTAACAATATTTCTTTTTCGTATTCTCCTTCTTTAAAAATATAGATTCCTTTTTCAGGATTCAAAAATAGAGTTGCCGGAATGGCTCCACTCCACTCTTCTGATACCTTATCTATCCAACTGTTGTAATCGAGGTCATCCAATAAAACCACCTCTGAACCTATACCTTTCTTTTCAAGGAAGGGCTTGACCTTTAAATCCAAGTCTGTTTTGAAATCAAGGCTCACCAATAACAACTTGAATTCATCAGAGGAAAATTCCTCCTCGGCTTCCAAAAAGTAAGGAAGCTCCGCCACACATGGCCGGCACCAGGTCGCCCAGAAATTGATCACAAAAAGAGTATCTCCCTCGGCATTTAAATGCTGTCTTTCGAATTCTTCAAAGCTCAAAACCTTGACCTGGCCAAAAGAACTGGACACCACTGACAACAAAAAAACGATCAAAAGTGAACAAAGTGAAGTCTTGAACATTGGTATGTGGATAACTCTTGTTTGTTCTGAACTTCCTAACATCGGTTTTGTGGATAAAAAAAGCTTTTAAACATAGGGACTCTTATCATCAGGAAAGGTCCTGTGTCTGACGAATTTTTGTCCTGTAGGCATTGAAGATCCTGGACTTGGAAAGGAACCCCATATATTTCCCATCTTTCAAAACCGGCAAATTCCATGCCCCGGTGGTCTCAAATTTCTTCATAACCGTCTCCATCGGATCTTCGGGGCTGATCTCTTCAGGCGGACTGTTCATAAGGTCTCTCACAATTACATTTTCCTGGGCCTCCCGGTCAAACATTATCTTTCTGATATCATCAAGGGTAACTATTCCCAGGAGATTTTGATCTTCATCCACAACCGGATAAATATTCCTTTTTGAATCACTGACTACCTGAACAAGGTCAGCCAAAAGAGAATCAGGAAGGATGGTATGAAGATCCTTTTCGATCAAATAGTTCATCTTCATCAATTTCAAAACCTCCCTGTCCTTGTCATCACGGATCAACTCACCTCTTTGGATCAACCGTTTGGTATAAAGAGAATGGGGTTCAAAATAACTGGCCGTTGCATAACTCAAGGCTGAAACGATCATCAAGGGAACAAATAGCGTGTAACCGTCGGTGATCTCTGCGATAAGGAATATTGCCGTAAGTGGAGAATACTGAACTCCGCATAATACCCCGCACATGCCAACAAGGAGAAAATTGTTTTTAGATACACCAACCCCTGGAATGATATTGTTGATAAGACTAGCAAAGGCAAAACCCAAATACCCGCCCGCTACGAGGGAAGGGGCAAATATCCCCCCGCTACCTCCTGCTCCTATGGTCAGGGCAGATGCAATGGGTTTTATAAAGACCAGGAATACACAAAAAATCGCGATAAACAATTCATCCTCAACTTTGGAGAAGAATAGGGAATCATAAAGTATTCCGAAGTACTGACTTGAGGCCAGGGTTTTTATGCCCATGTATCCTTCTCCATAAATTGGAGGGAAAATAAATATGATCAGACCAAGGGCCAATCCTCCTATCAGAGGTTTGTAACCCTCCTTGATATTCTTCACCCTGGTTTCTACCTCCATCACGGATCTGGAAAAATATACAGCGACCAAACCGCATAAGATGCCAAGCAAACCGTAATAGGGAATATTTCCGATGGGAATATGCTCTGAGAGCGGGATAGAAAAAAGGATCTCCTCTCCTATCAGGAATTTTGCCAGTAGAGTTGCAGATACCGAGGAGATCAAAAGGGGGATAAATGAATTGATCCTGGCATTGGAAACGATGATCTCCAATGCAAAGATCACCCCCGCTATAGGGGCGTTGAAAATTGCTGCAAGCCCTCCCGCTGCACCACAACCGATCATTAGGGTTCTCAATTTTGGACTCAAATGCACCAAACGGGAAAGGTTGGAGCCAATGGCCGAACCGGTAAGGGTAATTGGAGCCTCCAGACCCACAGATCCGCCAAAACCGACCGTAAAAGTACTTGTGACCATCCTGGAATAGATCTTCTTCTCTGAGATGATCCCTGCCTTTTGTGAGATCGAATAAATAATATCTGTAATGCCATGGCCCGAGGTTTCCTTGAAGATCTTTTTATTCAAAAGCACAGTGACCACGATCCCGAGAAGCGGAAATCCTAAATACCAGTAGTTTGCATATTGATAATCGGAACCTTGGGTCAACAGTGACTGGACAAAATGTACAGTGGATTTTAGTGCTACTGCAGCAAGTCCGGAAAAGAATCCGATGAAAACCGCCAGGAAGTAAATAAATTGCTTCTCAGGAATATTCTTTAGCCTCCAAAAAAGAAATTTGCCGTGTAGGCGCTGGATCATGGGGACAAAATTATAAGTTTCAATTCCTTGATCTTTTTGAAAACAGCAATAAAACAGAATGGATCAAAAAAAATATTTCGAAAAAAACAGAATCACGAAGCTATTTGGGATTGATTATCCAATTATCCAGGCAGGTATGATCTGGTGCAGCGGTTGGGAGTTGGCTTCCACGGTCAGCAATTCAGGAGGGTTGGGCTTGATAGGATCTGGCTCTATGTATCCTGATATCCTAAAAGATCACATAAAAAAATGTCAAAGAGCAACAGAAAAACCCTTTGGGGTCAATGTCCCATTACTTTATCCCCAGATAGAGGATCATATGAAGGTGATAATCGATGAGGGAGTAAAGGTGGTATTTACAAGTGCCGGAAACCCTGCCACCTGGACTGAGAAATTAAGATCCAATGGGATAAAAGTATGTCATGTGGTTTCGTCGGTAAAGTTTGGATTAAAATCCCAGGACTGCGGAGTAGATGCAATAGTTGGAGAAGGATTTGAAGCAGGGGGTCATAACGGAAGAGAAGAGACTACGACCATGTGCCTTATTCCGGACCTTGCAGAACAGGTAGACATTCCTCTGATCGCCGCTGGAGGGATCGGTTCAGGCCGATCAATGCTTGCCGCCTTTGCCCTGGGGGCAGATGGGGTACAGGTGGGCAGTCGATTTGCGGCTACAAAGGAATCCTCAGGACATAATAATTTCAAGGAAGAAATAGTAAAGGCCAAGGAGGGTGCCACCAAACTCACTTTAAAAGAGATCACTCCGGTAAGGATGATCAAGAATCAATTCTTTGAGCAGGTCATGGAAGCTTATAAAAAAGGTGCGGACAAGGAGGAACTTACCAGGCTTTTGGGAAGGGGAAGGGCTAAAAAGGGAATGTTTGAAGGAAACCTCGAAGAAGGAGAGTTAGAAATAGGTCAGGTCTCAAGCCGTATCAATGACGTTCCTTCTGCACAACAGGTTGTAGAAAATTTGATCAGGGAGTTTTTCAAGGTAAAGGACAGCATATAAAAAAAGCCCCGTTTCCGGGGCTTAAGTTTTATTTGCTTAGACCTTCAACAAAGAACTTGGTAAAATGATTTCGGGATAGGTCCTGAAAATCATCTGCGCTTCGCTCAATGGTCAAGTGCTCTCCTTCGATATCAAGAGCTTCCATTTCATAGGTTCTAAGGTCAGGAAGGTCTTCCGGGTCCAATGCGAAATAAAGGAAGTACTCAGCATGGCGACTCACCTTGCTGCTGAATTTTCCCTTATTGTCTTTCATATCCCCGCAATTCTTTTCTTCAAGGATTCCGTCAACTTCCGCTCCATTGTTGAGATATAGGATCAATCCTGTATCTGCAATACACCCAAGGTCATAAATGGTATGCAGTTCTACTCCGACGTATTTTGCACCTCCCTTGTCGTAAAGGGTGACATCAAGCTTTACATGATGACCATGAATCGCCAGAGGATCGGATACAGCCGTCATCTCAGCTTGTGCTTTTGCCATGAAGGGTGATAAACAGATTAAAAACAGTATAAAATTCTTCATTTTATGAAATTTCAGAGTTGGGCCAAAAATAGCAATTATTCGATTCCCCAAAACCGTGCCAATCCTTGAGGTGATCTATTCTAGGATTTTAAACCTTTTGCAGAATCTTCGACCTTTTTTGCTAATTCGGCTTTGTAATCCCTAAGTTTCTCAGCAACCGAATTATCCGATGTAGAAATGATCTGGGCAGCCAGGATACCCGCATTTTGAGCTCCGTCGAGAGCCACAGTTGCAACGGGGACACCTCCAGGCATTTGGAGGATTGACAGCACAGAATCCCATCCATCAATGCTATTCCTTGACTTGACAGGAACACCAATAACTGGTAAAGTGGTATATGAAGCAACCATTCCAGGGAGATGAGCTGCTCCTCCAGCACCGGCAATGATCACCGAAATGCCACGCTCCCGTGCATTTTTAGCATAATCAGCCATTTTATTCGGTGTCCTATGAGCGGAAACTATGTCAATTTCATACTCAACACCCAACTTCTCCAATACCTCTGCCGCCCCATTCATCACCTCGAGGTCCGACTTACTCCCCATTATTATCCCCACCCTGGATGTATTCATGCGATTACTTTTAGGTTTCGTTTAACGAAGTTAATTTTTTCTATCAGTTCTTCCTTGTCCTTTCCCAGCACGGTCACATGCCCCATTTTTCTAAAAGGCTTTGTGAGTTTCTTTCCATAGATATGGATGTAGGCATCCTTTCTTCGCAATACCTCCTCTATGCCTTCATACTTTGCCTCACCTTCATAGCCTTCTGCACCAAGGAGATTTACCATTGCGGAGGGTGAAATAATTGGAGGGCTTAGCATTGGGAGGCCCAATAAGGCTCTTAAATGCTGATCATACTGAGAGGAATAGTTCCCCTCGATGCTTTGGTGGCCCGAATTATGAGGCCTGGGCGCCACCTCATTTACCCAGATCTGACCGTTTTTCAACAAAAACATCTCAACGGCCATTACTCCGACAAGGTCCATTTTTTGAGCCAGCTCGCGAGCGATCTCCTGTGCTTTTCTTTCTTCCTCCAGGCTGATCTCAGCCGGGGAGATCAAATAATCAACAAGGTTTGCCCTGGCGTCAAAAACCATTTCCACTGCTGGGAAGGTCTCGGTTTGTCCCTCCTCATTTCGGCAGGCTATTACCGAGATCTCTTTGTCGATATCAGCAAGATCCTCAACAATTCCGGGTGCATCAAAACAATTTTGAATGTCAGCTTCATTCCGAACTAATTGAACTCCCCTCCCATCATATCCACCAACCCCGATCTTGTTTACAAATGGAAAGTCTTTTTTTAATGCTTTCAGACCGGCCAGGTCCTGAATCACTTCAAAGGGCGCTGTGGGGATCTGATGTTTTTGAAAGAATTGCTTTTGAAGGATCTTATCCTGTACCACCGCAATCAATTGAGGGGAAGGGAACACCTTTTTTCCAATCTCATTCAACCTTGTTAGGCCCTCGACGCTCACCCTCTCTATTTCGATGCTGATGACATCCTTGTCTTTTCCAAATTGAAAAACCGAATCTGGATCATTGATATCACCAGCTGTAAATGATCTTCCAAGGTACTTACAGGGTGCATGTGGATCAGGATCCATGAAATGGATCTCGATATCAAGACCGATAGAAGCCTCATAAAGCATACGGCCGAGCTGGCCACCACCAAGTATACCAATTTTGGTTTTTATTCCCATTTCTTACACTTAGGAGAGCAAAACAAAAAATCCTGCCACAATGAATTTTCAAAGGGCAGGACGATGGGTGGCTGATGGGATTCGAACCCACGACCAACGGATCCACAAACCGCTACTCTAACCAGCTGAGCTACAGCCACCATTAAGGGGTGCAAAAGTAAACCAAGATGCTTTTAATTCACATTGAGCCGGCCCTATTTTTTGGTCCAAAAGCTTCTGGTGGAGTACCAAAGGATATAGAGGTAACAAAAAACCGGAATACAAAGGGCTAACCTAAGACCGATTTCATCTGCTAGCCAACCCATTATGGGAGGCACCAGGGCTCCACCTAGGATCGCCATTACCAATAGGGAAGATCCTTGAGAAGTGTATTTCCCAAGCCCCTCAATGGCGGAGGTGAAAATATTCGGCCACATGATGGAATTAAAAAGACCAATCCCGATCAAACTCCAAAGTCCAAGCTTCCCTGATCCAAGCATGGCAGTTGCAAGGGAAACTACGATGGCCAAGGAAAATATGCTGATGGTAAGCCGGTTTTTTCCTTTTCCAATTATGAAGGCTAAAAAGGAAAGGGCTGCCACAGGGAAAAAGAGAAGAATTTCGGAAAAACCAATCCCTCCCTTTAGGAGATTGAAGACGGCAACTACCAAAAATGCTGCAAGCATTACCAGCCCGGCTTTAATGGCGTTTGACTTGGAAAGCTCACCTGTTTGGGTAATTGCCCCGCCAAATCTTCCAATCATTAACCCACCCCAATAAAGACTCAAAAAGTCACTGGCGATTTCTTCCTTTAACCCACCGAATTCAGGCAATCCGAGCAGGTTAATAATTATACTTCCTATACCAACTTCTGCCCCCACATAGCAAAAGATCCCCAGAATACCCCATTTGAGATTTGGGAACTCCAATGAAACCAGGCCTTTCTCGATCTTCTCCTCATTCTTCCAGGCCGGTATTGGAAGAAAATAGAAAAGGATTGCCACTCCAAAAAACACCAGCCCTGCAAAAAAATAAGGATAGGAAATAGCATTGATACCTGATAAAAGGCTGAATATAACCACCCCTCCAAGCAGAGGTCCTAACATGGTTCCGAATGAATTAAAACCCTGAGCCAGATTAAGTCTTGAGCTGGCTTTCTCCTTTGGGCCAGCTATAGATACGAAAGGATTGGCCGCGATCTGTAAAATTGTGAATCCAAACCCGAGAACCATAAGACCAGACAAGAAAACCGGATAGCTGTCAATAATTCCAGCCGGTAAAAAAATCATGCAGCCAAAGCCTGATAAAATCAGTCCAAGGATGATCCCGTTCTTGTACCCAATCTTGTTTATGGGATCTTCAAATGCTGAAGAGTAGATGAAATAGGCAAGGGATCCCACAAAATACGCCCCAAAAAATGATGTTTGGACCAGCATCGATCTAAAATAATCCAGCTGGTAATGTCCCTTTAAAAACGGAATGAGCAGGTCATTAAGAACTGTCATGAAACCCCACAAAAAGAATAGGGTGGTCAGGGGGATCAGGACTGAACTGTTTGTTTGATTATGATTCAATCCTAGGATTTTTGATCAAATGATAAAGGGAAATAATATGGCCGAACAAAAACAGAGGGACTAGATAGGTCCAATGCCATATCCAGGGGTATTCAAACCAGGTTGGGTTTTCCAAAGAGAATGTCCCCTGTTCCTCTGCCCCCGGGGGGTAGAATCCAAGAAAACAAATCCATACAAGGGATATGATCCCGGCAATGTGAAAAAGATAGGCATAGAACTTCCCCCATGAATGATTGGAATAATGATACATAGCGATGACCGGTGAAAAAAGCCCGATAAGCAGGTCACCATTCATGCCGGTAAAGGTCATTTTTTCAGGTAATAGACCCCTGATGAACAATCCATAAAAGGACAATTCAATAAGCACTCTCAAAACCTGGAAGAAGGTAAGCCATTTGGGAGGAAGAAGGTCAACGGTCTTAAGGCTGAGAAGCATTAGGATCAACAAAATGCAGATCGGGATTCCCAGGCCCAATGCAGAAAAAAGAACAAAGTCATTGAAGGAATTGATCTCAAGGTAATTTGGAAGATAGGCGGATAGGGTAAGCCAGCCAAAGATCAGCAGTAGGAATATCAGTACTTGCGGGAAGCCACCCTTTTTCCCGAAATATCCTCTGAGGACCATAAAAACACCCGCGACTATGGAAAGGATGACCACCAGATAAAAGGAAAGATATATAGGATGAAAAATTTCCATGTGCCTTTAGGCCGACAACAAGTACAATACAAAAAATTGAGATTCGCAATATTAGTCTTAAAAAGGCCAGGATTACAATACCCCCTAATGAACATTTATAAACATCAAAGGCTTGTATTTCTTCTTCTGATAGTTTCAGCAACATGCTGCAGGCCTGGATCAGAAGACCCACAACAAATAGTTGATCGGGCGATCGAATCCCATGGAGGAATTACCTATTCCAGCTCAATCATTGAGTTCGATTTTAGGGGCAGGCATTACTATCGTTTCAGGGAAAATGGAAATTTCGAGTTCAGACGTGAATGGGAAGATACTGCCGGATTTATCACGGACATCCTTTCCAATTCCGGTTATACAAGGAAAATCAATGGAAATCCAGTCCAGGTCGAAGATGAATGGGAAGGAAAATACACCAGGTCGGTTAATTCCGTGATTTATTTTGCCCTTCTTCCATTTCGTCTTAATGACGAAGCCGTTTTAAAAACCTTGAACGGGGTGGTTTCAATAAATGGCAAGGATTACTATGAAATTCTGGTACGATTCAGACAGGAAGGAGGAGGAGAGGATTATCAGGATGAATTCCTCTATTGGATAAATAAAGATAATTACGAAGTTGACTATTTCGCCTATTCGTATGAAACGGACGGAGGGGGGATCAGATTCAGGGAGGTGATTGAAAAAATCAGAGTAGGAAATGTTCTGTTTCAAAACTATAGGAACTATTCTGAGCCGAAGGATGAATCCATTGAGTTGAATAATATCCTTGAAAAATATAAAAAGGGGCAATTGCCCCTTTTGTCTGAAATTATACTTGAAAATTTAAAGGTAACTCCTCTTTAAGAATCCTTAGGAAAATAGATCGATGTGATCAGATCTGCTTCTTCAACTTCTCCCGGATCGTTCTCGTAGTATTCCACTGCCGGTCCCTTGGACATGATGGCATTGTCCTCCAGGTACCTCTGGATCTCGTCGTATGAAGTCCCCAGGTGGTCATAGGCCCCTACATGAGTTCCTTTAACAAAGGTTGCTTCCTCCATATATGCATATTCTATGCTTTCATGGTCAATGTCCATTTCTCCGCTTACAGGAATGCAAAATGCGAAATCCACTTCATCACCCCATGAATGATACATGGAAAATGGCATTCCCGCCACTTCAACACCTGACTCACCCACATATCCCATCAAAACTCCTGCACGTTCCTCCATATTTGGTTGGAGGTCTGACTGAGCACAAACGCCTCTAATAAAAAGGTAGTGAATATCTCCAAAGGTTGTTTCGGCAATTTCAATTGAGTAAGGTGGCATGGCTTCAATATATTCTTTAAGGTTGTTCAATCCGGCTTCAAAGTCGGGCCCAACAAATCCATCCATCATCATCCCGAAGTATTTACCGATTAAAAATGGACTGGATACATCTGTATCAAAGTACCAGGTAACCTTGGTGACTCCATCGCTCTCGGAAAGATCGAAACCTCCCATGGCTGTTCCCTGGTCACCAAAATCCAGTTGGGTAACGACTTTTTGGTTTTCAATTACTTCAGTAATGGTCATGGTCCCGGAACCAACCTGCTCAGGATCTCCTTCCCAACTATATGTGGCTCCTTCACCCGATGTTACTTCGCCCCATGTTTTGGCCATATCCGGATCTTTGGCATCCCAGGGAGACCAAACATCCCAAGCCTTCAGGTCATTGAGAAGGGGGAATACTTTTGCAGCTGGTGCATTGATCTCAGTGGTCCTTTCTACGTGCGCCGTTCCAGGCAGAAAGAAGGAAACCAAAATTATTAGGGCAATTAGGGCTAAAAACCCGTAAAGAATCTTTTTTAGCATGATCTCTTTGATTTGGTAGAAATTAAAATTAGGGATTTATCCAGATTCTTTTACTCATTATTAAGAATTTCCCCCAGTACCCGCTGTGCTTTAGAAACATTATCTACGGAGGAAAAAGAAAGGATCAGAGTTCCCCTAACCTCCTTTAAACTGGATTCCTTCGGGTGGTTTTTTACATAAGCCAGGACTCTCCCAAACATCTCTCCCTGAAAATATTCAGGTGATTTATCAGGGAAAAAGCACCTCATCCTTTGGCTTTTTATTGAAACTTTCTGAAATCCGATCTTTTGTGCCATCCACCTCAGTTGAAGAAGACTGATCAAGACATTGACCTCATCTGGGACAGGCCCAAACCTATCTTCAAGCTCCTTCAGGAATCCATCAACCCCGGATTGATCTTTGAGGTTATCAAGACGGGTATATAGACGAAGCCTTTCGGAAATATTGGACACATAATCCTCAGGGATCAAAACCTCCCAATCGGTTTCAAGATTGCTATCCTTGACAATTTCCTCGGGATCACCGGTTCCCATAAAAAGATCCTTGAATTCTGTTTCTTTTAATTCTTGAACAGCCTCATCAAGGATCCTATGATAAGTTTCAAGCCCGAGATCATTGATAAAACCGCTTTGCTCACCACCCAATAGGTTGCCTGCACCCCTGATATCCAAATCCCTCATTGCCACTTTATACCCATCCCCCAACTCTGAGAATTCCGAAAGGGTTTGCAACCTTTTCCTTGCATCCCCCGACAGACCTGTAAGGGGGGGGGTAAGGAAAAAACAAAACGCTTTTTTATTCGACCTGCCAACCCTTCCCCTCATTTGGTGAAGATCTGATAATCCGAAATTCTGGGCTTGGTTAATGATAATTGTATTCGCATTTGGAATATCAAGTCCGGACTCAATGATATTGGTTGAAACCAGGATATCATACTCGCCTTCGATGAATCCTACCATGGTCTTTTCCAGGATCTTCCCATCCATCTGGCCATGAGCTATTGAAATTGAAGCTTCAGGGACAAGTTTCTTAACAATTCCTGCGATCTCATCTATGTCCTTGATCCTATTATGAACAAAAAACACCTGCCCTCCTCTTGCAAGCTCAAAAGAAATGGCATCTCTGATGATTTTTTCATTGAATACCATGACTTCGGTTTGTACCGGTTGCCTGTTTGGGGGTGGTGTGGTGATTACTGAGAAGTCCTTGGCACCCATAAGTGAGAATTGAAGTGTCCTCGGGATCGGTGTAGCGGTTAGGGTAAGTACATCAACATTGACGCGGAGTTTCTTAAGTTTTTCTTTCGTGGAAACCCCAAACTTTTGCTCTTCATCAATGATCAGAAGTCCTAAATCCTTAAACTTCACATCTTTTCCGACCAACTTATGGGTTCCGATAATTATGTCGGCTTTTCCTTCTTCCAGGTTTTTCAGGATTCTTTTGGTTTGGGCCTGGGTCCGAAACCGATTGAGGTACTCTATGTCAACCGGAAAATCTTTAAGTCTTTCTTTGAAAGTTTTGAAATGCTGAAGTGCAAGTACCGTAGTTGGAACCAACACTGCGATCTGCTTTCCTTCGGTTGCTGCCTTAAAGGCTGCTCTTATAGCTACTTCGGTCTTCCCAAATCCCACATCTCCGCATACAAGCCTATCCATTGGATGGGGATGTTCCATGTCTTCTTTGACCTGGTCCGTCGCTTTGGCCTGGTCCGGGGTGTCTTCATAAAGGAAAGAGGTCTCTAATTCTGCCTGTAAATAGGAATCAGGTGAATAAGCAAAACCAGGGCTTTTTTTTCTTTTAGCATAAAGTTCGATCAGATCCTTAGCGATATCCTTGACCTTCCTTTTAGCCCTTTTTTTCTTGTTTTCCCATTCTGGCGATCCAAGCTTGCTTATTGTTGGAACCTCACCATCTTTTCCGGCATATTTCGAGATCTTATGTAAGGCGTGGATTCCAACAAGCAGGATATCATTATCCCGGTAGATCAAACGAATGGATTCCTGGGTTTTTCCGTTAACCTCCCTCTTTTCCAGCCCTACGAAGCGGCCTACCCCAAAATCGATATGAGTAACATAGTCCCCGATCTGAAGTTCCCTCAATTGGTTAAGCGAGATAGCCCTGGATCTCGAAAACCTATCCTTACCTTTTATCCTGTAAAACCTCTCGAAGAGTTGATGCTCGGTATAGCAAACCACTTTTTGCTGCTCATCAATGAAACCTTCCTTTATTCCAAGTAGAATGATCTGAAAAGAAAGATCCGGATCCAGCTCATTAAAGATCTCGTTGATCCTCCCCACCGAGCTCATTTGATCCGTAGCAATGAATAGCTGATATCCTGATTCCTGTTTCTCCTTCAGGTCATCTTTGATCAATTCAAAGTTCTTATTGAAGGAAGGTTGAGGGCTTGATGAATAGTCGATCCCTTCAAAACTTCCCCCGGATCTAGTAAAGCCGAACTGGCAAATACTGAAAAGATCCAGGGATTTCATTACCTCACTGGCTGAATCAAATAATTCTTTTGGAGAAAATACGACAGGAGTATCTCCGTTACCATTTTTTAGCCTGTCATATTCTTCAACAGCAGATCCAAAAACATTCTCCCAGATACTTGAAGAATAGTCAAGATCCTTGATCCATATCTGGGTATTGCGATCCAAGAACTCAAAGATGGAGACCCTTTCTTCAAGAAATTCATCGGATCTGATGTTAGGAAGAATACTAACTACCTCAAGGGTCTTCTGTGATAACTGATCATTGGGATTGAACTCCCTGATACTTTCTATGCTGTCACCAAAAAACTCCAGCCTAAAGGGTTTTTCGTTTGAAAAAGAAAAAACATCGATGATCCCCCCTCTTAATGAGAACTGACCAGGCTCGTAAACAAAATCGGTTTTTTCAAAACCATATTCACTCAAAAACTCGATCAAAAAGGACTGCTCCAATTCAGAACCTTTCCTGATCTCAACGGAGTTCTCAACCAGGTTTTTTTTGCTGATTACCCTTTCAGGAAGGGCCTCTGAACAGGATACTATTATCCTGGGTTTCCGTTTATCAGACCTAAGGGAACTCAATACTTCTGCCCTTGAAACCACATTGGCATTATCAGTTTCCTCAAACTCATAAAGCTTCTTAAAGGAAGGAGGGAAATATAGGATCTCAGCATTATCCCTCAGAAGGTGACTCATATCATCAAAAAAATATCCCGCTTCTTCAGTGTCGTTGAGGATAATAAATTGATCCCGCTTTGAAAGTTGGGAATCGGTAGCCACAATTACTGAGGGCAGGCTTCCCGATAGATTTTTGAAATGGGTCTTTTTGGAGTCCGACACCTTTGATAGCCGACTCCTCAGCACCGAGTCCTGTCCGTAGATACTCATTAATTTCTCCCCTTCCACCGCTCTCGTAGTTAACTCTTATTCTCCTTGCTAGGCAGGGTGAGCAATTTCCCAATGATCAAAACTGTAAACAAGTTTCCCCAAACGGATTCTATCACACCAAGATTTCGAACAAGCTTTGTGGGATTGGGGTAGGCTGTATCCAAACCCCCTAGTACGTTGAAACTATAGTAAATGCATTCGGTATAACTGGGAAGGCCTAGTTCAAGTTCTTCACCCAGACTTCCCGGTTGGATAATATTTATCAGATCGTAAAGGCTCCCAAAGCTTATTCCAATCATTAAAAAAACACAAGCCGCTCCCCAAAGCCGTTCTGTGCTCATGTATTTTCCTCCAAAGACATCAACTATTGTGAAGGAGATGACCAAAACTTCGATCGGGAACAATGCTCCATGGATCCCCATTAAGAATGGTCTTCTTAGGTCACCAGGTACGAATTGAATAAAGGGATTTTCAACGATGAGACCAGTAATTACGATCCCGATCAAAACAAAAAATACTATGGATATCAGAGGCAGGTTCTGGGTAAAGTTCCTCATCATGTCCCATAGAAGGAAAGCATAAAGAACTCCGAATCCGCTAAATAAAAGATTAACAAAAAGGCCACCTGGAGTATCCGATCCAGGGTCATATAGTCCTGCCAACACCATTCCAAGGACAACGATCAGCATCTGTACCATTACAACCCGCTGGTAGTCCTTCAGTTTCTCAGATTCTAGTTGCTCCTCGCTAAGTGTCCTTTTAAAAAGCATGATTTCCAGGCTGCAAAGGACGCAAAATCATTCAAGTGAAAAAGGAGAAAAACACCTTATCCCACCAAAATCAAACCCCCGACTTTTATGAATTCAACTTATCTAAATCCAGGTGGGCAAAAAAGTCCCATGAAGCGAAGCTAATTTTCATTCAGACTAAGGATATATAGGGTAAGCTCTTCGATCTTCTTTAAGAGAAGGGCATCCATTTCAGCCAAGTTATAACCTTGGGCTTTGATTATCTCTTCACTTGGGATCTCGGGAAGATGACGGTTGTTTTCAATAAACCTTTTCAGGTCATCCAGCTCCCTTAACTCATACTCGGGGGAAAAGACCTTATCATTCCATTGCTCAACCGTTTCAACCGTGACTTCCTGGCAGAGGATGTTTCCATCCACAGAAAGTTCGAAGGCCGAATTCCCTGAGTACTCATTTCCAATAACAAGCTTATCATTAAAGGTTACTATTCCGGCAAAAGAAGTGGCATTATGAAAATATACATCCGAAAAAATATCCATTCTATCTCCTCCGGCAGGATGCCCAAACGTAGCATTTCCGAACAGTTGCAGGTCACAACTGGTATTTGCATTTCCAACCAAGAATTTTGTGGATCCGATCTCTACTTTGGTCTCTCCGTTTCGGATAAATTTTAAAATCCCATTGAGGTTTTCCACTCCCCATCCTACAAGGTGGCGCTCAACCCCATCAATCGCGGAGGAAGGTCCATTATTCTCATTAGGCTCTCCGGAAGATCCAGAGCTGGTTAGATAGGAATGTTCTAATTGAATTCTTGGTGCTTGGGACCCTCCATCGCTACTTTCTTGAAAGCCAACAAGATGCAAAGGAAACAAAGGCCAATTTGGAGCATCAGGGGTCGAAAATGTCCCTATTCCTACAGGCCCTGACCTGTAAATCTCGCCTGTTTTGGAACCAGGATCATTCTCTTCCCAAGGAGACTGGGCCAATAAACCAAAAGAGATCCCAAGAAATAGAAAATTGAAGATTAAAGTTTTCATGATTAATACATTTTAAGAGGTTATTAAAAAATTTGATTTAACTGAAACATTGGAAGGTATAAGGCAACCAAAATGATCCCCACAATAGTTCCCACCACTATTAGTATTAGCGGTTCCACAAATTTTCCCATTAGCTCAACCTCATTTTTAATTGCCATCCCGGATCGTCGAGAGATCCCACTAAAAACATGTATCAGAGTATTGGATTTTTCACCCGAACGGATCAGAGCCAATTCCGGATCCTTTAGGAAATCCATATACCGAAGGGACTCTTCAATGGTCATGCCCTTTAAGATCATCTCCAAGCAGGTGTCAAGTTTGTTTCTCAGTGACTTGACCATCAAGAATTTCTTGCTTTGCTCAAGTGCTTGTACAAATGGGATCCCAGCATTTAGCTGTACAGCCATGATAGAAAAAAAGGAAAACCGGATCAGGGAGATTATCCTCGTCCTTATTGAAGGAATTGAAAAACCCACTAGTAGCATGATATCACCCAACTGAGCTCGGTATAGGAAAAAGAAGACCAACAAGAAGATGACTCCCAACCAAAAAGAAAAGCTTGAAAGCCAGGCTTCAAGAACATTGCTTAGTTCAAAAATCAGTTTTGTCAATTCGGGAAGATCTCCCTGGGACTGGTTGAAGACCTCTTGAAAGGAAGGAATAATATAGCCGACCATGAAAATAACGGTTCCCAATGCTGTAACCAATACAAGAAGTGGATAAATAGAAACACTGAGTATCCTTGATCTCAATTCGTTCTTAAAGTGTTGTAGATCGAGTATGCCTTTGAAGGCCGCCTCAAGATTTCCAGACTTTTCTCCTGATTCTATGAGATCCATCTCATATTGGTTGAAGGAATTTGATCTTCCGAAACTATCAGCTACTCCCAGGCCAGAACTGAGACCTGAATGGATATCTTTTGCTACCGGGTTCTTTCCAAGAACTAATAGTGATTCATAAAGACCAAGACCAGAGGAAACCAAATGATCCAAACCTTCGATCAAAGCGATCTTTTCTTTGGGAATATTAAAGGACTTACTCATCCTCCTTCGTTCTTTTGAGTTCCAGCATTTCAGCAGATGTATAATGCTTTGACCCCGAAATGCTAAAGAAGAGTGAATCCTTGGTTCTTCCCCGGAAGACTATTGCATCGATTTTTCCAAAACGGTTTTCTGATCTGCAGACCTTAGCATCAAGAATTTGAATGGAATCCAATTCAAGCCGGCCCCATCGGAATAGGTGATCCCCACGTTGCAGGTACTGTATTTGGCGCGTACCAATTCCAAATTGAAAGCCTTGTGGAATTGTTTTGATCAAGCTACTTTCCTTAAAGTCACTCTCCAGGACTTCATTCCAAAAAATGATCTTTTCTAACAGCAGATACTTTTGCTTTTGAAACTCGGTTCGCTGGTGAAACAAGGTCACCATTAACCAAAGTGAATAGACCAGAGCTGAGGAAATCCCAACCGAGATCATAAGCTCAGGTAGGGAAAATGCATCCAATCTGGACCCAAGCCTATTCACAGATCATCGTTTTGTTGTCAAAATACCTGTCGTAGGAAGAATCATATTCCATTGCTTTAGAATCCCGAAGCCAAGTATTCCCAAGCATTAGAAATTGAAAAATGGCAATCAATATCATGCAAACGACCAATTCCATTAGGCTGCCCGCCCTAAATCTTTTAAAGGACTTCAATGATCTCATATTTGGAATTGACAGGGTAAAATGCTGAAAAGCAAAACTCTTCCGGGACATCACCGGGCATGATTCTGCCATCAGATAAATGGGAATACAAAACCTTTGATCCAGAAAAAAAAGCTGGAGAGGCACAGAAAACGCTCCTGGAAAACCAATTCCAAAGCGGAAACCAGTTCGTAATTGGGGTGACTGGAACCCTAAAAGCAATCCGCACGGCGTGCCTTGCTCTCGTTGTAATCG
>JANQSY010000128.1 GCA_028279065.1 Cytophagales bacterium | reverse complement strand
ACAAACACCCCCATCCCAATAGACATCCGCCTTATCTGTGCAACCAATATGCCCTTACAGGAAATGGTGGACAGCAATGAGTTCAGACAGGACCTGCTTTACCGGATCAACACTGTGGAGATATATCTTCCACCCCTGAGGCAACGCCTGGATGACCTTGAGATCCTTGGTGAGCATTTCCTAAAATCGTATGCGGCCAAGTACCGCAAGCCTTATAAAAAGCTCAGCGCGACAACCCTCAAGAACCTTAAGGGCTATCACTGGCCTGGCAATGTCCGTGAATTTCAGCATGCTATCGAAAGAGCCGTGATCATGTCTGAAACCGGGGAGCTTACACCTGATGACTTCTTTTTCCTTTCACAAAAGCCCGAGGGCAATGTGGAGGAAGCACTGGATACCTTCAACCTTGACTCCATGGAGAGGGCTTTGATCCAAAAGGCTGTCTCAAAACATGCCGGTAATATCTCAAAAGCGGCCAAGGACCTGGGTCTGACCAGGGCCTCATTGTACCGCAGGCTGGAAAAGCATGGGCTTTAAGGATTTTCGCATACTCATATTCATCAGGATCATGCTCCTGGCGATGACCATAGGGATCTGCGCCTACCTGATCCTGCATACCGAATATTACGCCACCTTTATCGCAGCCTTGTTCTTCGTTGTGGTCCAGATAGGATTTCTGGTCAACTTTCTCGACAAGACCAACAAGGATATCGCCAAGTTCCTCAACTCTATCCGCTTCGATGATTTTTCCTATTCCTTTCCGGATAGCCAAAGCGGATCATCCTATAACAAGCTGAATAGGGAATTCAACTCTGTACTTCAGAAATTCAGGGAGATCAGGGCCGAAAAGGAAGCCCAATACCATTATCTGAAGACCATCATACAGCATATTGGGGTTGGTTTGATTTCATTCAGACCCAATGGGGAGGTGCAGTTGAGCAACGGGGCCGCGAAGAAAATACTCCGGATCGGAAACATCAGGAACCTCAAGGACCTGGCCTCTCTCGATCCGGACCTTCCCGAGAGGATAGAGCTTCTGGGAAATGGTGAAAATGACCTAGTCAAGATCTATAAGGGCAACGCCGAACTGCAACTCGCTCTTCAGGCTACCATTTTCAAACTAAGAAAAGAGGAATTCAAACTGGTCTCCTTTCAGAACATCCAGAGCGAACTGGAAGAGAAAGAGATGGAAGCCTGGCAGAACCTGATCAGGGTACTTACCCATGAGATCATGAACTCTGTCACACCGATCTCTTCCCTGGCCTCTACGGTTGATAACGCCATTCTGGGCCATATGGAAGGATCCAAGGACCCACAGTTTGTGGACGCCGAAGATCTGGATGATGTTCATATTGCTGTGCAAACCATCCGCAAGAGAAGCGAAAGTTTGATCAAGTTCGTCTCGGATTTCAGGAACATGACCCGGGTACCCATGCCCAACAAGTCACTTTTCAATGTTAAGGAAATGATCGAGCATATCTATCAGCTCCTAAAGCCCGAGCTGGAGGAATCCGAGGTGAATTGTGAGGTTTCGGTCGATCCTGAGAGCATACAGTTGCTTGCAGACAGGGAGCAGATAGAACAGGTGATCATCAACCTGACCAAAAATGCCCAGCATGCCATGGTTGGATCCAAGAACAAAAAAATAATACTCAAGGCCTGGGTGGATAGCAATAGCCGGGTTTATATATCCGTTGAGGATAATGGTCCGGGAATAGAAAAAGAAGCTCTGGAAAGGATATTCATTCCATTTTTTACCACGAAGAAGACAGGGTCGGGAATTGGGCTTAGCCTTTCCCGGCAGATCATGCGCATGCATAAGGGAAGCATAAATGTGGTATCCGAGCCCGGGAACACGAGGTTTACATTAAAGTTTTGATTTGATTTGCACTGAAATTGAAATTCGCATGGAAGTAAGAGAAAAGGTTGTTGATATTTTGGTGAATATGCTCGGGATCACTTCATCCGAGGTCACGGATGATGCAAATCTTGTCAGGGACCTGGGGATTGATTCCCTGGATTATGCGGAACTGGTTATGGAATTCGAGCAGAATTTCGATATCAAGATCCCCGACTCAGATGCGGAAAAGCTACAGACTGTTGGAGGTATCGTAGCCTATATAGAAGAACACAGAAAGGGATAAAATTCCCTTAACAAAGGTCAAATATTTTTGCTTGATGAAGAATCTACACCTAGGGATTCTCTTATTCCTTTTTACGCTGATGTCTGTCCATACCGGTTGGGCTCAGGAGAAATTTACTTTTAGCGGTTATATCAAAGATCAGAGCAATGGGGAGGAGCTGATCGGGGCTACCGTGATCGTCACAGAGATCGGTTCCGGTGTGGTCACCAACCCATATGGATTTTTCTCCATAACCCTTCCCAAAGGAACATATGATGTCAAGGTTTCCTATGTGGGCTTCCAGGTACAATCATTCACTCTTGAACTGAATAGCAATGTCAGCCGGAACTTTGAACTGGTTGCCGAAACCAAGGTGATCGATGAAGTGGTCATCACCGACTCCAGGCTTGATGAGAACGTCACCGATATCGGAATGAGTCGGGTAAAGGTCGACATCCAACAGGTGAGGAAGCTTCCTGCTCTGTTTGGAGAGGTGGATATCATAAAATCGGTGCAGATGATGCCCGGTGTGATCTCGGCTGGAGAAGGGACCTCAACATATTTTGTTCGGGGTGGGGGTGCTGATCAAAACCTTATCCTGATCGATGAAGCACCTGTCTATGATCCTTCCCACCTGTTCGGCTTGTTCTCCGTTTTCAACCCGGATGTGGTCAAGACCTCCGAGCTTTTTAAAGGAGGTATTCCAGCCAAATACGGAGGAAGGCTCAGTTCCATTCTGGATGTGCGTTCTAAGGATGGGAATATCAAGAAATTCTCGGCCAGGGGAGGTATCGGCCTTTTGGCCACAAGAGCGATGATCGAGGGGCCCATAAAGAAGGACAAGATATCCTTCCTACTCGCTGGCCGTCGATCCTATGTCGATCTTTTTTTCCCGCTTATTCCCGATGTGGATAATGACAATCAGATCTTTTTCTATGATTTCAATGGAAAGCTGAATTTCAAACTGAACAACAATAACCGGGTCTTTGTATCGGCCTATTGGGGAAGAGATGTCTTC
>JANQSY010000105.1 GCA_028279065.1 Cytophagales bacterium | reverse complement strand
GCCCCGGCCCAATTGAGAAGTCTGGTCTCTTCAAATCAGGATGCTATTCTGGAGTCACTGGCCTCTGTTCAATCCTTTCGAGAAAAGAACCGCCCTCAGCTTATCCTGGCAAAAAATTCCCTTCAAGTGATCCAAAGCCTTGCTATCTTCTCAGGGATACTGGATCGATTGAATTCAATCAAGAAGGAAGAGGGAGTAGTTTTCCTGGATGATCTACATGAACTGATCAAGGGATTTGTAACTGAGGAACCGGTCCCATTTATCTTCGAAAGAGTTGGGAATAAGTTCTGGCATATCATGGTCGACGAATTTCAGGATACCTCCTCAACTCAATGGATCAATCTTCTTCCCCTGCTTTCCAACGGGCTGGCCATGGGTCAGGAAAGCCTAATCGTGGGGGATCCAAAACAATCCATTTATGCATGGAGGGGGGGAGATCCCGATCTGTTGGTCAAGCTTCCAGGAATTCCCGAGCAACTCAGAAGCCCTGTGATTGATCAGCATATAATCCCTTTAGGTCAAAGCAGTACTGATCATATTCTTGGCTCCAACTATCGAAGTGCTGAAACAATAGTTGAGTTCAATAATTCCTTTTTTGAGTTCGTCAGAAAAACCAGTGGGGAAAAGTTCCCATTGACAGAAGCATTTTACCAGGATCATAACCAAGAGATCAAGGCTGATGGAGAAAGCCAGGTCGAACTCATCGGAATTGAGGAATCCAATGAAGAGAAGTTCGAGGAACTGGCATTAGCGGCCTTACCTGAATTAATAAAAAATGCTGTAAATGAAGGGTTTGAGTACTCGGAGATCGCCATTCTGGTTCGGTATAACCACCATGGTAGATCTGCACTTGAATATCTTTTGAGCAAGGCTATTCCGGCAATTTCATCTGAGTCCCTTCAGCTTGATTCCAACCCAGCTGTTCGTTCCTTCATTTCGTTGCTGAACTTCATAACTAATCCTGGGGATGCGTTTTTCAGATGGTCATTGATCAGGGATCTTTCCGAGGCCAGGAACATTGCCTTTCCGGATGTGAAAAGGATCAAGTCAGAGATCAATGGGAATCCTGAGAGCTTTTGGAAACTGATCTCGGGAGTTTTTGGAAAGGGGGCGGACCTTGCCTGGATAAGGCATGATTCCATATACACAATCCTTGAACGCTTTGTTCGGGCTTTTGCATTGGACCAGGATGCAGTGCACAAGCCCTTTGTCTTTTCCCTTTTCGACCTTGTCTTTCATTTGTCCAGGAGGAGAAATTCAGGGATCCGGGATTTTCTTGATCATTGGGAGGAAAATAGGGATAAGCTGATGATAGGGATAGGTGAGCAAAGTCCCGCGGTGAGGATCATTTCTATTCATAAGTCAAAAGGTCTTGAGTTTCCTTATGTAATTGTTCCCTTCACCGACTGGGCTTCTCAGAAGCTTAGTGAATTCATTTTCCCGGAAAAGGTCCAATCGTCTATTAAGGGGCTTGGAGTTTATAGGACCAGAAAAGAACTTGAAGAGACGGCTATGGACGGGGATTACTATGAACTTCAGCAAAAGACCTTTATTGAAGCTCTTAACCTGCTTTATGTGTCTTATACAAGGCCTATTGAAAAACTGGTTTCCGTATTTCCACTGACAGGAAAAGATCCTGAAGAGCTTAGCTTCGGAAAAATTTCCCATTTGTTAGAGGGTTTCTTTTTTGAAGGATCAGACAAGCTTCTACCAACTACTATCTCCGGTTATTCAGTGCAGCGGATGGTCCTAGGAAAAGCATTTAAACGAAAGTCCAGAGCACCTGAAACGTTGCCAGATCTTGATTTGAATACCGAAGCTCAAAGCCAACCAAAACCCTGGATAGAATTAAGGATGGATGAGTTATGGAGGGATGGAAAGGAAATTCAAACCCGTCCGCGGGATTTCGGAACCCTGGTCCATAAGGTGATGGAATCGGTACATGACGTGGAGGATTTTGAGCCCCTCTCCAGAGCTTTGGAATCCGATCCTGATTTTGATGAAGGGGAGAGGGCCCGTCTCCAGTCAGCTTTCAAAGGGATTTCTGAGAAGGATGAGCTCAGGCCATTTTTTTCTTCAGGTGCAAGAGTTTTCAATGAGCAATCATTTTTAGATGGACCTGGATTTTTCAGGCCGGACAGGGTCATAAAAAACCAGTCAGAATGGTTGATTTTGGATTATAAGACCGGAAAGCCAGACCCTTCTCATGCCGAGCAGATCAATCTGTACGGGAAGTTGCTAAGGGAAAGCCTGGACCTCAAGTCAGAGCCCAAAAAATGCCTATTATACTTTGAGGATGATGGCGGTATCCGGGTTGAGATGATCAATTGAGTGGGTCCACATCATATTCAACCCTTAGTTTTTTTGAATAGGGATCAAGTGTCGTTTCTTCATACTGAATGATGACCTCCTTTAGCTCACTCAGCATACTTTGATTTGGCAACTCCTTTATAAGAAGTTGATGAATGTACTCGTTTCTTATCCTCCTGATAGGGGGTTCAAAAGGACCAAGAAGTTGGTCTGCTGGTAGCGAATCATTCAATTTCCCGTTCAATCCGGTGAGGAACTCCAAACCTGATGTGTTGTTATTGCAAAATGTTGAAATTCTGATCAGCCTCTGGAAGGGAGGGTACTTGAATTCTTTTCTTTCCTCCAGTTCTTCCTTCACGAACTGCAGGTAATCCCAGTTTTTTAGTTTTGCAATGAAGCCGCCGGATCTCGAAGATGATTGGATGATAATTCTGGGTTGCTTTTTTGGAGAAAAGAAGCCTGCCACCTCTTTGATCACCTGGAATGCATGTTCCTGATTCCTGAAGTCCGGTAAATTCAGGTATTGGTCAAAGTTGGGAACCACTGCAAGGTCCAGGTTTTCAAAATTGAATTTAAAAAAGCTGAAATGTGTGGAGATAATAATAGGGAAGAGGTTCTGTTCAAATTCTCTCTTTACCTTTTCAAGACTTCTTTTGCCCCGGATCGATTCTGAATCCACCCTGAGTATCCTGACCTTATCAAAAAGGATTGACAGTTCCTCTTCAAGTTTTTCCGTGCCCCCGCCCATGGTCTTGTAGGCCTGATGGTTGTTAGGGCAGGTGGGGGAATTTGGGTATTCTTCCCCGCAGTACCTACATTTCAGTTGATCAGCCGATTTGAAATATGTCAATGAAACATCACAATTAGGGCATTTGGGAACATGATGACATTCCTCGCATTCAAGGTAACTGGCATATCCTTTCCTGTTTTGGAGCACCAGGACCTGACCTCCCTTTTCAACCACCTTTTGCATTTCTTCAAGAGCGATCTTAGAGAAACTTCCCTTCATCAGGTTTTTCTTCCATTGTTCCGGCTTGAAAAGGACCTTCAGATCTGGTTTTGATTTTGTGCCCAAATCAACCTTTCGACCCAACTTTTCGAAATGGTTCAAGGTTTCCACAGTCGGGGAGGGGCTTTGAAGAATTAGCTTTGAACCATATTCCCTGGCGAGCTTTAGGCTAAGGTCCTTGAAGTTGATGTTCAGGCCTGAATGTCTCTTATAAAGTTGGTTATGTTCATTCAGAAGGAATATCTTATCCAGACGTGAGAATGGAAGGAGTGCGGCGAATGAACCACCCACCACTGGGGACACAACGGATTGTGCCAAGGCCTCAAACAGCTCCCGTTTTTCATTTTTACTGGTTGCACGGGAATAGAGATTGAAATTTGAGAAGTTGTTTTTGGTAAGGATCTCGGCAAATCCCAGGACCTGGTTCTCTTCTGGTAAAAGGAGCAGGACCTGTTCCCCTTTTTTAACAGAATCTTTTATTTCGGATTTCAGATCTTCGAGGAAATCGGTCAAGGTAAATGTGAACAGTTCAGGAGGATTGTCAGCCGATTGTTCTTGGATTTTGTCTTTACGGTGCAAAAAATTGATCCTTGGGATCTCCTCCTTATTGAAGTTGACTATTCCTTTTATCTCCAGTTGCCTTAGGATATTTCGGTTGACTCCCATCTCCTGAAGTTCGGGTACAGGGACTGTAGGGTTTTTCCCATCCGCCCCGAAATGCTTTTCCAGGAGAATCTCAAAAGCCTTTTTTTGGACCCTTGCCTTGCTCAGTGATTCAAGGATCTTTTCCGTCCTCTTTTCATTTTTTAAGACTGTGGGTGAGATTTGAATTACATCCCGGGTTTGAGGCTTGAATGGGTCCACCAGATCGTTTGACCTCTCAAGGAATCCTGCCTTGACAAGCTTTCTGAGGAAGGAACCGTCCGCAAGGGATTTGATCTGTCTCGGAGTCCATTCTTCTCCTTCGTCCAACCATTCAGGAAGAAAGCTGGATCTCTGCCCAAAGAACTCATCCCTTTTTCCTGTATGGCGGTAAACCTCCCGGCTTTTGATGGAAAAGATCCCACCAAGGGCAAGTTCAAGCAATGAACCTATTGGGATCATATAGTATTCCGCCACCCATTCCCAGATTTTTAAAACTCTGTCAGGTATCTCTATGGAAGGGGCAAATTGACTGTCAATCTCACGAATCTCCTGGTCTTGATCTGGGGCGGAACCCTTTCCCTTTACAAGGCCAAGGTACTTCCTGCTCTTTCCAAATGGACAAATGACCAGATTGCCTGTCTTCGGAGGCGTTTTGATCGTTTTTGGTACCGAATAAGTAAAGCTTGGGGCTATATGGAGGGGTAAAATAACCTCCAAATATTGTTTTCCAGTTGCATTACTCATCCAACATGATCCGGTCTTTTCCTAAAAATTCTGGAGATTGGACCGAGATCACCTTTACCGGGGATTCGGTCACTTCAAGCGAATGTGGGGTTCCCATGGGAATAAAGATCAGGCTGCCTGGATAGATCTGATATTGCTTTTTACCAACTGTCATTTTCCCTTTTCCCTCAAGGACGTAGACCTGTTCGGTATGAAAGGCATGCTTATGAAGTTTGACCTCCTCTTTCACGATGATCAGAAAACTCGAGGAAAGGCTGTCAGAGTATAGTTTTTGGACCAGGATGTTTTTGTCCTCAGGATCTTGAATGCTGTAATTGTTCAGATTGATCTGGGCCAAAGCTGCATGGCTAACAAATGATAAAAAAAGGATCAGAAATATTCTCATATGAAAAAACCCGTCTCCAAAGGAAACGGGTTTTTCGTTGACCTCCAATTAATTCCCATGAGACGGGAAATTCTCCAGACTAATTACCTAAATCGTTGATTTGGGTTGGGTTTCCGGAATAAACGACCTTTGAAATACCGCGTTCATCAACTGTAAGAACTCCACTTGCGTATACATAAGCCTTTGATGTTCCGCTGGTATTGACCTCAACATTTTCTGCGTAGTACTGGCCGGCATCCAATTCACAAATACCGGATATATCGATCTTAAGGTTTTCTCCCCGCCCATCAAGCTCCATGTCTGAACTTCCTTCAAGAACAATTTCGAGTTCATTTGCTTCAATTCTCACCTCAGATTCGTTTTTGCCGGCCATACTGATTTTTAAACTTTCAGTGTTCAGTGACCTGATCTCCAGATCATTCAAACCAGATATGTCTATCTCATCAAGGTCCGGACTTTGAATGAATACTTTGATCTTTCTTTTAAAGTTCAGGCTGGTTCTTGAGTTGTCCTCGATCGAAATATTCAATTCAGAACCTTCCATTTTCACCTCAACATCGGAGATGTATCTATCCTTACCCTCCAGTCTAACCAGGCTTTCATCACCCTGCTGATAGATCACATCGAAATAGCCTGCGATATCGATCGAAGTGAAATCCTCATTGAAATGTATCTCCTTATGGTCATCTCCTACGTATCCTGAACCTCCGCTGGTACAGCCGTCGCATTCCAGGGTCTCCATATCGGAGAAATAGAAGGTATGGTTTTTCAGATCCTCGATCTCATAGCCATAGTAATAAACAGTATGGCGGATGATTGACCTGATCTCATAGGGAAGAACAAACTTCTGACCGATAGGCATATATAGGGTCAGATCGACTTCCTGATTTCTGAAGGGCTGATCTTTCTTGAACAGAATATTAGAATCAAAGACCATAGTGGAATCATTCTTCCAATCCCAATTGTACTCGATGTCCTTGGCGTTTTCCAAAGCGTCTGCCCTTGATTCACCGCTGGCCGAATAGATATATTCCAGCTTCATATCATCGGATTCTGTTGGCCGGATGGTCAGATCGACCCCTTCGTAATCATCGTAGCCAACCTCATTGACCGCTAGGTAAACGATGGGACCGGGCACCGAGATGGACTCAGTTTGCTCATATTCGGTTTCATCTTGGAAGCCGAATGCTATTGGCGGAATAGTTACAGCAGCCATGATCAAGCCGATCATCCAGACTCCAACCAATGACCAAAGGAAAGCAGCATTGTAGATCGGCTTTTTTGCCAAAAACCTTACACCTAAAAGGGTTAAAGCAAATGCCGGAACTACCAATACAAGGAACCCGGCCAGGGCTACTGTAGATGTTACGGTGTTTTCGATCATTCCCGGAGGAACACCACTCATGATCACACTTTGTCCCATAGGAGCGCCCAGGAAGAAGAGCAGAGCCACCGTGAGAGCTGCAATTGAACCGAGGCCCCACAAAGCCAAGATCACACCTGCCAGGATCCTTATCGCTTCAACAAGGAAGATCAATAATGGCCCAAGGGCTTTGCCAATCGCATCAAGGATCTGTCCCAATAGCCTGAAGGGGAATAAAAGGATCTTCACCAATGTGCTTTCACCCTGATTAGGATCTACGTTGAAGCTTTTTTTTACTGCGGTTTCAATGTTCGTTAGTGTAACCGGTTCACCGCGCATTTTCATTTTGTCAGTGGTAGTGACGGCTTCAGGAGTGATTATCCAAAGGATGATATACAGTAGGATACCAAACCCAAAGATCAAGACGCTTAGGACGAACAGTAACCTGATAACTATAGCATCGGTACCGAAATAAGCAGCAATACCACTCGCAACACCGCCGATAACCCTTTCTTCCGGATTTCTGTAAAGCCTTTTGATGGACTTATCCTCCTCAAGAGCTGCAGATGCAGGAACTACTGCCCACAGTATAAGGTAAACGATCAAAGCGATCCCTGAAGCAGGTGGAATGAACCAGAAACCGAAGAACAAAGCGGCAAAGAGAAGACGAATCCAGAGAGCATCGATGTTCAGGTAATGTGCTATTCCCGAACATACACCTCCAAGGACTTTCCTTCTGACATCCCGGAAAAGTTTCTTGGTTCCAAAGCCTTCACCTGAATCCGCCTGAGAAAATGTTGTTTCCTGATAGGAACTCTCTTCGGGATCTTCAGATTCGCTCATTGCAAAATCCTTGACCGATCCCATGGTTTTCAGGATCTCATCTACATCCGTTTGATTCAGGGATTGCTTCTTACCCTTTAATTTCTTCATGAAAACCTCGGCTATCCTTGATTCGATATCAGAGACTATTTCCTTGCTGTCATCGTACTTGGAAAAGTATTGGTTGATCTCAGCAAGGTACTTTCTGAGATTTTCGTAGGCGTCTTCTTCTATATGAAAGACTACGCCACCTATGTTTATGCTGACAGTCTTTTTCATTTTTCTTTAACCGTTTTGGTGGATTGGTTCTTAATAATCTTGGAAGTTGAACCGACCAATTCATTCCATGTCGTTTCCAGACTTTCTTTGAATTCCTTCCCTTTGTCGGTAACAGAATAGTATTTCCTGGGTGGTCCAGAACTGGATTCTACCCACTTATACTCCACAAGACCTGCGTTCTTTAACCTGGTCAATAGGGGGTATAAGGTGCCTTCCACAACCATGATCTTGGCGGCGGTCAGCTCTTCAAGCATATCCGAGGCGTAAACTTCGCCCCTGGATATGATGTGCAGTATGCAGAACTCTAAGATCCCTTTCCGCATTTGCACTTGTGTGTTTTCCAAATTCATTGTTCATTTTTTTTAATGACCTCCAATTGATGATTCAAATATATATATAGTACCTTGTAAAACAAAGTACCGGGTAAAAAAAATTACCTTGCAGAAGATTGTAGTATCTTAAACAAGGTAGTAGGTTTAATTAAGGTGTTGTAGATCAAGAAGTTGCCATTTGTAAAAAATATTACCTTCTCGAAAAAAAATTTAGCTACTATTTTGCAACAAGGGTAACAAAACCAGGGTTAAAAGGTATATATTATCGAAATGCTGCTTCGGACATTCCTGATTTTATATCTGATTATTACCGCTCTAACCTTAGGATATGGTCAAAGGACAATATGGGTGGACCCGGGGCAGAGGTATATCCGGATCCCGGTATGGGAAGATGATTTCTACAGGATCTCAAGAGCTGATATTAACAACTTCGCCAGTTCCAATGGCGAAAACGTATCCGGGATAGCATTGGAGAAATTTGCCCTGTACTTTAGGGGTGAAGAGGTACCCATGATACGTGAGGGGAATGACCTTCTTTTCTATGGCCGAAGGAATGATGGCTCCCTGGATAGTTTGATGTTCCTGGTGAAAAACCAGGCAAACCCCAAGATCAATATTTTATCCGATACTGCTTATTATTTTCTTACCTGGTTTACGGACAACAGAATTGGAAAAAGGGAAATAACAGCGGCAAACCTGACCCCAACCATAAATGCCAGTTACTATTTAGAGGAAAGAGTTGAGCATTTTATAGCAAGGTATTTCTATGGGGAGAATTATTACAAGCAAGGAGGAGGGGTGACTCTCAGATATGCGAGCTATCAGGAGGGTGAAGGATGGGTTGGTCACCACTATGGCGGTAACAGGGACTATCTAATCACGGGAATAGACCAGATCAATTCATCTTCTGGAGTGAAACCCTTCCTGGAGATCCAATTCAATGGAGGAGGTCCAGAGAACAATTCATTTTCAATTGAATTGGGAAAAATTAATCCCAGGACCTGGATCTCAGCAGTTAACAGGTATGGTTATGGCGGAGGCGTAGTAAATGGAGAGATCGAATTCTCAGATATTGAGGGGGATAGCCTGTTTATCTCTGTAATCGGACTCGAAGGACAAAAGTCCATTAATTCAGCAAGACTTGTATATCCAAAGAACCCTGATTTTGGAGGGATGGCTTCCAAGGAGGTTTTTCTTGGACCTCAAGGTGGAGGAGATATGAATTTTGCTCCCGGCGGATTCCCTAGCGGATCCGATCCCTCCCAAGTTCTTGGCCTGGAAATCAAACCTAACCTCGACATAGTTTCCTATCCGAAATCATGGGATGGGAGCAATAACAGAATGGTTTTCAGGATCAGTGGATTAAATTCTGATCAGCATTTTTGGTTCCTGCATAAAGACAGTCTGAGTGTTGTTTCAGATTTTGAATGGTATGCACCAAGGAACCTTCAAGATATTGACCCCAACTATATCATACTTACCCATTCAAGCTTAGCTGAGGCTTGTAACAAGTTTGCGAGTTATAGAGAGAGCGAGCAGGGCGGCGGATATAATGCAGAGGTAATAGATTTCGAAGAGATCAGGAATTTCTTTAGCTATGGTGAATTCACTCCATTGGCCATAAGGGAGATGGTGTATCAGTTCTATTCAGATACCACCGAACCAGACTTAAGCCTTTTTATTGTTGGGAAAGGGGTATTACAAAACCTAAGGCAAGGCAACCGATGGGTTCGGTTTGAGCCAGAACTATCTCCAGCCAAGAATCTGGTTCCTACCTTCGGATTTCCAGGATCCGACCTTCCCCTTTCCACCGGATTCGATCCCAATTATCCCACCATTCCTGTTATCCCTGTGGGAAGACTTTCGGTTTCAGACAGTGTTGAGGCCAGGCATTACTTCGAAAAAGTGTATCAGTTGGAGGAACCTTCGAATAAGGGACTATGGAATAAAAGGGCCCTGCATTTATCCGGGGGGGCTGATGAGGCTGAGATAGGGGAGTTCTTTTCCTATGTAAACCAGTTCAAGGACGTAGCTGAAAGCCCTTATTGGGGAGCAGAGGTGAAGACCTTTTCCAAGAAATCCACCGGATCGACTGAAAATATCATAATTGATTCGGTAGTAAATGAAGGACTTTCATTGATCACCATGTATGGGCATTCCAGTGTAAACTTTTCCGATATCCAGGTAGGGGATATCGATGACCCTAATCTTAATTACAACAACAGGGATGGGAAGTTCCCATTGTTTGTGATCAATGGCTGCTATTCCGGAAGGATCTTCGAAGGATTTGATACCTGGGCCGAGAATTGGACCTTGGCTGAAGGCAAGGGTTCAATCGGTGTGATCTCCCAAACCGATCAGGGCTTCAATCCTATTCTAAAACATTATACCCTTGAATTTTATAAAAGCCTTTTTGAAAGTGAAGAGGGTTTTGGTTCCACCATTGGTGAAGCTCAGATAAGAACAATAAGGGTATTGACCGATAGGTACGGAAGCGGAAATAGATACATCCGCGCCCAGAACGAATTGATGATCATTCATGGAGATCCCAATATCCGGCTAAACTATTCAGGAGGGAAGACTGACTATGCCATACTCGATGGGATAGAGGCCAAAGCTTTTAATACTACATCTATCAGTTCGGAACAGGACTCGTTTCTTTTGAGCATTCCTGTGGCCAACTTGGGGATCACCTCAGATGCCAATTTTTCCTTGCAGGTGATACGTGATCAACCTTTCTACACGGAGTTTCCAATCCAAACATACCAGGGAGTGCATTTCCTGGATACAATTGAATTCACAATTCCAAAAACCGAATCAGACCTTTCAATTGCTGGGAGAAATAGTTTTACGATCAGGATCGATCCGGGAAATCCGAAAAATGAATTGGATACCCTGAACAATCTTTCAAACTATGAGATCACCATACCCTGGAAAGGGGTTGACATAGTTTTCCCAAGAGAATTTTCAATTACGCCCGTAAAAGAAGTTGTTCTTCAATTATCCAGTTTCTCGCAGCATGACGGACAAGAATACATAGTTGAGATCGATACAAGCTACTTGTTTAATAGCCCCGGCCTGATCAGCAGATCTCTGGTACCTTCAAATGGCTATGCCTTGAAGGAGCAGAACCTATCGGGATTGATCAGAAATAACGATTCTACCGTATTTTATATGAGAGCCAAGGAGCAGAACGATACCATTTGGGACGAGGTTTCCTTCTCATACTTCGAGGGTTCCGATGCCGGATGGTCTCAAAGCAGGTTTGGCCAGCTACTAAAAAACACAACCACCAAGGGCTTATTTGCCGATTCAGTTTCTCGCAAACATGTATTCAAAGAATTCTCCTCCCAAATCGAGTTGGTTACTCCAGGTGGTAACATTCCAGACCCCATTGAAAAGCTCACCTTAAGGGTTGCTGGCAATTGGTTGGTCATCGATGGAGCATTGCAGGAGAAGGATTGCAAGGATGATCGCCTGAATTTTGTGCGTCTGAGCTCATTTACTGGGCTTCCAACAAGGAATCTAACATTTTGGGATCCGAGGTCCTGCGGGATCTCACCAATATCTGTGAAATCCTTCAGGGAGACCGATCTCAGCGATAGCGTATTCTTCAATTATATTGGAGAGATCAATGAAGACGAAATCCTTCTAGGATTCACAATGGGTGATATGAACCCTGCCTCTTGGCCTTCACGGGCATATGATAGCCTGGCCGTTTTTGGCTTGGATTCTTCCTTCTTAAAAACCATTGTTCAGGGTCAGCCCCTTATTTTCCTTGGGTACAGGGAGATCAATCCAGGAGACCTGATCCTTGTGACCTCCGATACAACCAATGGTGTGGCCGTGGATTCTCAATTGGTGGCCCTGGATCATTCTATCCTTCTTTCAAATGAAGAGGGAGGAATGATCTCTACCCTAATTGGCCCTTCGATCCAATGGAAAACACTATTCTCAGACTATGACAAAGTTGGTAATGGCGACAGGATAGAAACCGAGGTCTATGGGATCAGCCAAACAGGGCAAACTGAGTTTTTACTCAAACCAATTCCAGGTTTGACCCAGCTGTCAGGGCTTATTGATGCCGAGGACCATCCATATCTTTTCCTCCAGACCTCCTTGAAGGATTCGGTTGATCGTTCTGCACCTTTGCTTGACCATTGGGGTGTGAGTTTCGATAGCCCGCCAGATGGATACCTCCGGAGATCTAATCTTTCAAATGGACAGATCCAATCAGTATCTGAGGGAGAAGAGATCGAAGAAGCCTTTTGGTTCATCAACCATACCCCGGTGGATTTTCCTGATTCGATCAGAGTAAGGGTAAGTAGGAACGGAACAGATCAAATCCAGAGTTTTTGGATCCAAGGTCCGGAAGCAGGTGATTCGGTCGGTTTTGATGTTGGGATCAATACCCTTGGGTATCAGGGATTGAATGAGATCAATGTATTTGTAAATCCCTTTGAGACTATTGAGGAGACTTTTCAGAACAATTTTGTAGACTTCACATTCGAGTCCCAGGCAGATCGCTTTCCTCCGGTTTTGTCGGTTTATTTTGACGGTCATGAGATCCTTGATGAGGATGTGGTCAGTAATGATCCCATCATTGACCTTTATTTGAGGGATGACAACAGCTTCCTGGAGATCTCGGATCCGGACCTGATCTACTTTCAGCTGTTCAAGATCGAGGAGTTCGATGAAGTTGAGATCCTTCCTAATCCCGGAGAGATCCAAAATGTTTTTGATCCGGTAAGGAATCTTCTAAACGTAGAATTCCAACCCGAGACCCTGGAGCCAGGAAATTATCGATTTATTGCAAATGGTAGGGATGTAAGGGGGAATAGGGCAGGTTTCCTTTATTACTCAGTGGATTTCAAGGTTCAGGCTTATCAAGGCATTTCACAGCTTGAGTTCTTCCCTAACCCTTTCAAAACCAGCCTGAATTTGAGTTTCTTCCTTTCTGGAAACGATCTTCCCGAGACGCTGATGCTTTACTTCTATAACCGACATGGAAAAAAAGTAGGGGAGATAGATTTAAGGGCTAGGGTGAAACTTGGAAGCAACAGGATCTATGACATTTGGGAAGGGCGGGACGAGACCGGCCTTCCTTTACAAGGTGGTCTTTATTTCATCAAATTCGTTTCAGAAAAGAATGGCAATCTTCTTCCTGTTTCCGCCAAATGGGGCAATTCGAATCTCCTAAAGTTTGGATACGGAAAAGTCATTTACCTACCTGCCGGAGGCTGACCTTCTGAAGGTTTTGAACGTAAAATCGTAGAGGTTTTTTTCGTCTGCCTTCCTTGGATCTTCCTCTACCAGTTCCCATTCTTCCCCGAATTCAGGGAAAAAGGTGTCGCCTTCAAATTCTGCATGAACAAATGTTAAATACATATGGGTGCAAAATGAGAGAGCTTGTTTATAGATGGTCGCTCCCCCAATGATGAAGATCTCATCTACTTCGATAGATCTTGCTTTTTCCATTGCCAGCTCCAGGGAGTCATATTTTTTTGCATCCGATGGCTTGAACTCCTCGGTTCTTGACACCACAATGTTCGTTCTGTTCTTAAGGGCCTTTCCCAGACTCTCATAGGTTTTTCTCCCCATGATGATAACGTGCTCTTTGGTCTTCTCCTTGAAGAATTTGAAGTCCTCTGGGAGATGCCAGACCAGATCGTTATCCTTTCCTATCACCCTATTCTCTGATAAAGCTGCAATGATGGAAATCTTCATAGAGTGTTACCGTTCAAGTAGTCCCTGATATTCATTTTTTTCCCGCCAACAGATTGGATCAATTCCAATGCTATTCTTTTATCCCTACAACCAACAGTTACAAAGGTTCTATTATCTGTTTCAATTACACCTGCTCCGGTTGATTCTTTTTCCACCATTGAGACCTTATGTAGGTTTATCCTTTTTCCGTTTAGTTCGGTCCATGCACCTGGAAAAGGATTAGTGCCCCGAACAAGGTCATATACCCTTTGCGCGGGCTCGTTCCAATCCACCTTTGCATCATCTTTGAAGATCTTTGGGGCCACCTTGTGATGGGAATCAAATTGTTGCGGTGTGGAATCAAACTTTCCTTCCTGTATCCTATTAACTGTTTTTAGAAGCATTTTCGCCCCTCTGACCTTCAATTTCTCGTACAGGGTTCCCAGGGTATCTTCATGAAGGATCTCCTCTTTTTCCTGCATAATAATGTCACCTGTATCTATCTCATGTTTCAGAAAGAAGGTACTGACCCCTGTTTCTTTTTCCCCGTTGATTATGGCCCAATGTATTGGTGCTGCTCCTCGGTAATTGGGCAAAAGTGATGCATGGAGGTTTAATGTACCGTATTTGGGATAAGCCCAGACTACCTCTGGCATCATGCGAAATGCTATAACAACCTGAAGGTTCGGATTCAATTCCTTTATGGATTCAATAAAATCCTCGCTTTTCATGTTCCTGGGCTGGAGCACAGGTATCCCAAGTTCCTTTGCTGAGGTCTTTACAGGGCTTTCATTGATCTTTTGACCCCTTCCGGATGGTTTATCAGGCGCCGTTACAACAGCAATTGGCTGAAAACCATTCTTTGATAGAGATTCCAGTCCTGGGACTGCGAATTCTGCCGTTCCGTAAAAAATGATCCTAAGGTCTTCCAATGTCAATCGGGGTAAAGCAGGTATTTTTTTCTTTTTTCCTTAAATTCAAAAAGTCCGGCCTCCCAGGTCTTTTCGATCTCCTTATAGCTTTTTCCCTGCTTTATCATTTCTTCAGTATCTCCATTCCCGATCAGCTTACGGAAGTAGGAGTTAAAATATTTATCCGTCCCGTTATATTGCTTGTAGGTTTCGGTAATGAATCTGAGGGTGAATTTTTCAGGTTCCAGCCCCCTCAGGTCTTCACCATGGCATTCCTCACGAAGGTGTGGTGGGTTTTCAGACTTTCCAGGGATCACCACAGGTGTGAATGAGTAGGGCCCTTCAAACTCCGGATGCCCATAGATAAGGTGGGGATAAGGGGTTCCTCTACCAACAGAAAAACTTGTCCCCTGAAAAAGTGAGAGGGAAGGGTACCAGCGGATAGCCTCATAGTTTGGAAGGTTCGGTGAAGGTTCAATGGGTGGGTCATATTCTGTTGAATGAGTATATCCTTCACAGGTGATCACATCCAAGCGGCAGAATAATTTCTGACCTGATTCCGATTTCAACCAACCTTCGCCGTTGATCATTTTTGCTAACTCTCCCATGGTCATTCCGTAAACGACCGGAATGGGATTCAAGCCAACCCAGGATGCATATCTCATATCCAATACCGGCCCGGCCACATAGTCACCATTGGGATTGGGCCTGTCAAGGATCACCAAGGGAATGCTGTTCTCCGCACATGCTTCCATCACCTTTTGCATAGTAGAGATATAGGTATAGAATCTTACCCCTACATCCTGCAGATCTAGGATCATTACTTGGATGCCGGTAAGTTGTGATTCAGTGGGTTTCTTGTTGTTACCATAAAGTGAAATGATCGGCAGCTTGGTCCTTGTATCCCTTGAGTTGTCGATCATTGCTCCGTCTTCCACATCGCCCCGGAATCCATGTTCAGGAGAATAGATCTTTTTGATACGGATATTTCTTGAGAGGAGAGTGTCTACCAGGTGTTGATTGCCCACAAGGGAAGTGTGATTTGTGACCACTCCCACGTACTTACCCCTTAATAAAGGGAAGTATGCATCCATCCTTTCTGCGCCGACAATAACATCTGTATCGCTAAGGTCCCATTGTGAATAGACCTGCACCAATGGAACTGTGCATAGCAAAAATATCAGGCTAAATATCTTTCTTTGAGGCATTGGGCAAAATTAGATTTTCTTGAATAAGGCCGTTAGTCTGATCAGCAGGAAAATGACCCTAAGAGGAGAAAAAGGTTTTTCCAGGGTTGTAATTGCCATTTCTGCGGGCAGTGTAGCTGTGGGTATGGCTGTCATGATCATTTCCATTGCTATTCTTTTTGGTTTCAAGGACAATATCCGAGCCAAGATCCTAAGTTTTTCAGGCCACATGGAGGTCACCAAATTCACGCTGGGAGAAAACTACCAGCATCCTCCCATCTCTACCAACAGCCAGTTGTTTTTGGAAGCATCCAATATTTCGGGTGTGGATTACCTGCAACCCTTCATCTATAAGGCTGCTATGATAAAGAATGAAGAGCTTTCAAAGGGTGTGCTGGTAAAAGGGGTTGATGAATCCTTCAATCAGGGAGCATTTGCCGATAATCTATTGGAAGGAAAGATGATCGATTACCCCGATTCCAATTATTCCAAACAGATCCTGATCAGCAAAAAGTTATCGGATATGCTTGGTCTGAATCTTGGGGAAGAAGCGGTTTTTTATTTCATCCAGACCCCGATCAGGATAAGGAAGTTGGAGATAGCCGGGATCTATGAGACCGGGCTGGAAGGGTTTGATGAGAATATCGTGATCGGGGATATCGGACTTGCCAGGAGGTTGAATAACTGGGAGGACACCTCAGTCGGTGGGGTGGAGGTCTTTTTGAAGGATTTCAGGGATATAGATAGAGTTGAGGCTGCGGTCTTCGATCTGATGGATTATTCTACGCAGCTTGAACTGGTCTCTGAAAAGTTTCCCCAATTATTTGAATGGCTGAAACTCTTGGACAGGAACGTGGTCATGATCATCGGGATCATTCTGGTGGTGGCTAGCTTTAATATGGTTTCTTCCCTAATTGTTTTGATCATGGAAAAGACCAATACCATCGGATCCCTTAAGGCCCTTGGAGCAAAGAATTCCCAGGTCCAGTCCATCTTCTTTTCTATTGGGGTAAGGATATTGCTTTATGGGATCATTTATGGAAATGGAATAGGTCTGGGTTTCTGTCTTTTGCAGGATACGTATTCATTGATCCCGCTAGATCCTACCAATTACTATATGGATGCCGTTCCGATCTCCTTTGAGTGGGGATTCTTTATCACACTAAATATCCTTACGGTATTGGTTGTGGCAGTATGCCTTTACCTGCCTACGATGATCATAGGCCGAATGAGCCCCATGGCAGCTATCAGATTTAATTAGAGAACTTCCGGCTCCAACTGGCGATTTTCAGCCAGATCACGCCAAAGAAGGCTTCCTTAAAGATCCTGCTTGACATTTTGGATTCTCCCAGGGTCCTGTCGGTAAAAATGATGGGGACTTCAGTGATCTTAAAGCCGTTCTTCCAGGCCCTGAATTTCATCTCTATCTGGAAGGCATAGCCCACGAACTTGATACGTTCGAGATTTAAAGATTCCAAGAGGTTGCGGCGATAGCACTTGAATCCTGCTGTGGCATCCATGATCGGCATTCCTGTTATGATCCGAACATACATGCTGGCGAAATAGGACATCAATACCCTGGACATGGGCCAGTTAACCACGTTTACCCCCTTGATATACCTGGATCCGATAGCCAGGTCCGCATCTCCATCAATGCAGGCCTTTTTGAGTCGAGCGAGATCCTGAGGGTTATGCGAAAAATCGGCATCCATTTCGAAGATGAATTTATAGCTATGCCCCAGGGCAAATTTGAAGCCTGCAAGGTAGGCTGTTCCCAAGCCTTGTTTTCCCTCTCTTTCAAGAAGATGGATCCTTCCATTGAATTCCTCTGCAAGCTCCTTTATCTTTTGACCTGTACCGTCGGGAGAACCATCATCTACGATCAGCACATGAAAGTCCCCAGCCAGGTCCATAGTGGTCCTAAGGATCTGCTCAATGTTCTCGATCTCATTGTATGTAGGTATAATGACCAGGCTGTCGCTCAAATCCAGATTTTAAGGGGGCTAAAAATACTTTGAAATTTGAAAAGGAATCCGTCCTTTGTGATTATTCTTACAGGCATAACGTCCTGTTTCGCCGTTTGATTTATTGTACTTGAAAAAAGCTGTATTTCTTGATCGCGATGGAGTACTCAACGAGGAGAGGGGAGATTATTCCTGGCTTCCAGAGCATATTGACATTCCTTCTGATCTTAGGGAGGGTATTGAGCGGTTAAAAGGCGCCGGTTTTGTGCTAATTGTGATCACCAATCAGGGTGGAATAGCCAAGGAGATCTATACCAGGGAAGACGTCCTGAAATGCTTTGAAATCATCAACGACCATGTTGGTGGAGTGCTGGACGACCAGTATTATTCTCCTTACCATGAAGTGAAGACCCTTTCTCTTGGGAGAAAACCTGGATCCCTTCTCTTTGAAAGAGCCATAGGCAAGTATAAGATCGATGTCCATCAATCATGGATGGTTGGTGATTCAGATCGTGACATTGAAGCGGCGGCTAAGGTAGGGGTAAGGGGCATACTCTTGGGGAAAAACCTTGGAAAGGTTGGGTTGAACGTACAGACTTTTTCGGAGGCGGTGGAATTGATCTTAAATGATTAGTGATTTGTTAATGATTTGGGATCAAAAAAGGCGTTTTCCATGCCTGCTTTCCACCTTTAACACAGCACTATTAATTCATAATCCACAACTTTTCACCGATGAATAATTCCCAAGTGCTGACTTTCCTAAAAGGAGCCAACCACTATCCTTGAGTTCCTTATGGTTAGGGTCAATTGATTACCTCTTCCATCTTGAAGTACAATATTACCCTCGATATCCAATTGCCAGGTAGTATTCCCATCTCGATCGGTCCCAAATTTCCTGGAACTATTGATCACAATGGAACCGTTTCCGGTGCTTGAGGTCCACGATTCCCCTGACTTCTCAACCTCTATTTCCAAAACCCTTTGATCCGACGGCCCATTGGATACCAATGCTGAATTCCGGGAATCATGGGTAAAATTGGCGATGCAACCATCAAGATTTCCAAATTCGAACCTCTGGCAGAAGTAATATTTTCTTTGATCAGAATCTGTAACCTCGAGGCAAATATTTTCAGTTGTAGCAAGCCCCTGGGTGGAGAATACGACCTTCGAGGTGGAACCGGATATCCCTGATTCAAAATTCCATTTGTAGGATACAGTATTCATTCCCGAAGTCTTGGCAGAAACCTGCCAAATCCCTGTCCCCAACTGCTCCAACTCTATCCAGATCTTGCCGGGGTAGGAAGGGTTGATCAGGTATTCCTGAACAGCAGAGCAAGTCCCTGCAAAGTAGCTTTGCATCCTAACTAGATAGTTCTGGTCTACAGAAGGGTAACTATGGTCAACGTTGTCTCCTAGTCCTGATATCCCATCCCCAAAATCCCATATGACACTATCCAATACGCCAGCTGTTGATTGATTTTGAGAATTAAAAGACACTATATATAGATCGGTGGTATCCAACGATGATGCCCCAACCAGTCCGGGACTCAAGGAGCTTACAGGATCCTGTGGAGAGGTACTTTCATTTAGATCCCTGAACCTGAAAGCAAAGGATAAGGAATCGGAGGGATGATCAAGGTTTTCAAAGCTTCCTTCAAACCATCTTTGCCCATACGCATCTTCAGAGACGCTTGTATTTGCAAAGTAGCCTTCTTTTCCCGCCTCCAATAAAAATTCCTCATTGCCTAATTGCCCCGATAGGATGAAACTAACCGGCCCCTCGATTGGTTGAGGTTCCTCCTTTTCCGCACACTGGAAAAGGGTAAAGCTTGCCAATATGAGAACTAATAGCTTTTTCATTTTCTCCATAAGTAGTATGAAAGCCCAACCTTCATGAAGAATCGGTCAGAGCTCCCTCCATTTTCATATAGGGAGGTAAGCCCATACCTTGCCTGAAGGTCTAATCTTATCCTTGATCCGGCCTGGTAACCAAATCCGGCCAGTATCGATACCTGATTTTCTTTTAATGAAGACCTATATCCTGTTTCGATGCTTTCTGTGGTTTCAATAGAGCTACTGCCTTGCTCGCTGGCAGTAACTATTTGTTGGGTATAAACCTGTAGCAAATAGCCGTACTGGATTCCCAGGTTGACACGTGTTCTTGGACTGGTTTTATAATGGGCTGTGATAGGTAGGGAGAGGTAACTCGCGTTTTGAGGAGTCAATTGATAGGTCTCCCTTTCATAACCATACACGTAATAGGTCTGATGGACCTCTTCAGTTTGAGAACTGAGAGTTAGTAATTCATAAGCAAGTCCAATACTAAACTCCCATTTGACCGTTGGTATGTAAACAAATTCAACCCCACCATAAAAAGGTACAAAAACCGAGCTCTCGGATTCAAACCCAGCGTTTGTGGAAACTGGTATACCTGCAAATACATTTAAACCAATTGCAGAAGGCCAGTGATCATCAACATCGACAAGATCTCCTACTCCCTGATCAAGGTTTACCGGGATCTCTGAGACCGGTATTCCCTTGATCAATTCCGGATCAAGCAAGGAGTTCCAATTGCCGGCATCTGTTGTTAAAGCTCCGTCATCTAACCTATCATCGGTTTTTGATAATGAACCAAGTAATACGTTTTCCCCTGGCATATTATCGGTCCTTATATTCGATTTTACCGAAGGATTTGCCTTTGCTGTTGAGGGAATCGGAGAGCTTTCTTGTCCTTGAGGGTCAGAATGGTGTTGCCTGTCTGATGGAACCGCATGTCCTTTCTCAGGGTTGCTGCCTTGAGATTCGTTTAAAGATCTGATATCGGAACTTGAAGTGATTTTCGATTCATTAGGAAGCCATGTACTCAAAAAGACCAAGCTCCCAATAGACGTTGAGATCAGTCCAGCAAAAAGGATTATGGGCCAGACTCTCTTCTTTTTCCGTGACTCAAGGATAGACTCCATTTTTTCCCAAGAGCCTTCCTTATACCCTCCTTCGAGGCTCTCAAGAGCTGTTTTTATCGTTAAATCGTATTCCTCAACCCTCATATCAATATGATTTTGCTAGTTCCATTCTTTCCTTCTTGATCAACTGGATCATTTTGATCCTCGCCTGATTGACATGCCATTTGGAGGTGCCAATTGAGATATTGAGCATTTCTGCTATCTCTTTATGCGGGAATCCATCAATGGCATGTAGGCAGAAAACCTTGCGGCTCACATCAGGCAGCTTGTCCAACAGTGTTAGTATGTCTTCTGCGTCCATCTTCAAGTCTCCCTCGTTTAATGAGACCAATTGGTATTTCAATTCCGATTCCTGATTTACAGGATCCATCATTGCATTCTTTTCGATCTTGCTTTTTCTGAACTCGTCAATGATGGTATTTACGGTGATCCGTCTCAACCACATCTTAAATGGAGTCTCCCTTTTATATTTTTTTATGTTGGTGAACACCTTCAGAAATGATTGATTCAATATGGATTCTGCGTCATCTGCATTCCTATAATATCTTCTACAAATAGTTATCACATAGCCATAGCAGGCCTTATAAAGCTCCGATTGAGCCTTTCTTTTGTTCTGTATGCATCCATTAATTATCTCCTTATCGATCACCATCAACCAATCCCTTATGGGCCATTCGCTTTTATGATCTTAAATACCTTTTTGTTTTTCATTCGTGTTAAAGCAAGAAAATATGTACCTGGGGGCATCAATTCCGGAAGCCTTATCCTGATTCCAGAATCTGATCTGTCCATTTGTAAGTCCCATCTTTTGCCCAGGGCATCATAAAGTGAGACCTCAGTTCCTTCCATTCCACCCGGCCCAAGAATTTTGACCTCTGAAATGGTAGGATTTGGGCTGATCTCTATTCGCTCCTCCCTTTCGAGTCCTGAGATCAACCAACCATGTTCCAATCTGAAGTTTGCGGAGTCTTTTTCATCAGCAGGGCTTAACCTGATCCCTTTTCTGACAACTGGTATTCCCGGATAATCCACTCCCAGCCAATACAATCCATAGGGAAGGTCATCGAAACGGAATTCACCCTGGTCCCCAGGGATCTTAAAATCCATAAGATTGCCAATGCTGTCTTCAAGCCCTATGGTACTTCCCTCTATGGGCAGCCCATCAGTTCTTAGGGCCGTACCCGATATTCTACCTGGACCAATAGGGATATTTCCTACCTGGGAAAGGTTGATATTGATCTGTTGAAGGCTACTATTTAGAATAATTGTGGCCCCATCATCCCAGTAAAATCCATCTTGCCAATATTGGGGAGCAGTAGCTGAAGAATTGTTTTTCTTTCCCCTTAACAAATAATTTCCGGGCTCCAGGGAATAAAACGTATAACCTCCGGAAACAGTGGCCTGAGCATTGATCTGTTGAAATTGTCCCGCTAATCCTTCCTGAAAAAGAATAGCATAGATGCTTGTATCCGCGAGACCATTTGTCAGGATAGTGCCTGAAAGTATCAGCCCTGAACTATCAAAATCGACAAAAACGCTATCGCAAAAAACGTCATGGCATCCTGTTGAATCCAGGTATTCCAAACAAACCAAATAGTTTCCACCGGATGCATACCGATGCAATGGGTCCGGATCAAAAGAAGTTTGACCATCACCAAATTGCCAGAAATAGCTTCCAACAAATGCACTTGCCGGGCTGACCGAACTTTGAAATTGGACGAAGGGTCCATTAGCTTGATAGCTGAACCCTACCGCGCATTGAATAATGCTGTCACATATAAAATAAGTATTGTTAAGAGTGTCAGAGGTTTGGGGAAGAGTTTCAAGATAAGTAATAGTATTTCCCATGCAGTTGGTCATGCTGACTTCCATGATCCCGGAAGGGCTAATGCTGTTGAGAATCACTTTGAATTGGCCGAAATTGTTGGTTTGTGTATTGACTGTTATTGAATCATTAATAATAAAGACCTTGACAGCTTTATTGATTGAAGGCAATAAGGTAGCTGAATCAAGGACCAGTCCATTTAGGGTAATATTAATCTGAGCCTGAACCTTGACCCCTATTAAACAAAAAATTAAGAACAGCTTTATTGCTCTTATCATGATCTCAAAAAAAATGAAAAAAAGGAGCTGTCAAGAACAGCTCCTTTATGACTGAAAACTCTCTGGTTTATTCCCTTATAATTTTAAAGGTCAATGATTTCTCATTTTGAATGACCTCCAAATAATATAAGCCGGAAGGAAAACCAGTAAAATCCAAACCGAATCGAAAATCATCGATCTCTGAATGCTCAAGCAGTTGACCATGTGATGAAATAATTTTATATGTCAATTCAGACCCTTGACCTCCGGAAAACTCTACGTTCATCACTCCATTTACGGGATTTGGATAAAATTTGAATTGGTCCCTTTTGAGTCCATTTTCAATATCCAGTACCACACCGGTTCCGTAAACATGGAATAAGAGGACAGCATTGGCAGCCGAAGAGCTTGTAGAAACCACTTGAGCAGAGTGGGTGATTCCCGGGATCTCTACATGAACCTGGTAATTGCCATATGCAATATTTGAGAACATAAATTGTCCTTGGTTATCGGTCATGTCAAATGCTAAAACATTTCCAGAGGCATCCAAAAGTTGGACATTTACATTCTCCATTGCAACTCCTGGATTGAAGAGCCCCTGATCGATCACTGAACCTCCTATGCTTGAGGGGCCTCCAGTTGGACCTACCAAGAGCTGAAGGTCAATATCCTTGCCCCATGTGTTACCGCTTAAAAATATGGGAGTGGAACCGGACCAGGCTGAACTGTTGACATGGTAGGTAGGAAGATAGCTTCCAAAATCCGGATCCGCTGGATTCAGGAGAGCAATGACATGGTAGGCTCCGGCATTTACTCCTTGGAAGAAGTAGTAACCTGAATCCAAACGTGAACTATCCATTACTACCCATGGGTTATATGGGTTACTCGTATCCTGGGTAAGTAATAAGGCCTGTCCGTCAATATTAGGGTCCAGAATACCGCTTTTCGTAACCTGGCCACTTAAGAAGTAAGATGGATTGGTATGAAACACTTGCAGCGAATCACAATAGGTGAAGGTGCACTGCGGGGATGTTCCTGTCAAACATACATAGTAGACTCCAGGTCCCGGATAGGTATGAACAGGACTTTGGCCAGAACCAGTGGTCCCATCACCAAAAGTCCAAGAGTAGGTTGCCCCGCTCAAGTTTGATTGAGCTGAAAAATAAACTATTGACCCATTTAATCCTGCTGACCAGCTTCCATTACAACTAACAGCGCCTGAATTGCAAAAAAGGAAATTGGATACTATAGTGTCCCCAATGCCTCCAGATGCAAGATGAAGATTGACATAAAAACCTATGCTGTCGCAATCCAGGGCTTTGACGACCACTGAGTCCCCTTGTTGAACCGCGAGGGAGTCAGTGAATCTCCCGTTTGAGTCAGTAAGAGTCCAAACTCCGGAAGGATCAGTATCCGATGTGATTAAAACCGTATTTGAAGCTATGGCATTGCCAGCAGAGTCTGTACAAAAGCCTGTTACGACAACAGGAACTATCTGGGAAAACGAGAAGAAAGAAAAGAGAAGGAGGAAAGTTAAGGTTAGGTAAGCAGTTTTTTTCATTTTGTTTTTATGCCACCAACACGAAAAATTTATGACCGTGGTTGGGTGCTGTGATAAATTTTCTTTTTAGCCGTTCAGCGATTTCAAAAAATGCTTGTTGGGGATGCTTAATTCAGTTCAAAAAAATGTTAGCCAGCTTTTTATCAATCTAAAAATTAAGACAACAAAATTCTTATCCCTTGATCCATACTTCTTAATAGCTGCTTGGTCCCACGAAGATTTTTTTACGCAACGCTGCTTTAGCGTACGGAGGGCCCAAGTCGGAAGCTTCCCTTTAGGCGAGCATAATTAGTCAAAGTTTTATTTTCGCGTTATGGAAGGAATTTCAATTGTCCAGGTGGAATCTGAACTCGGTGCAGGCACAAGAGGATCGAGTTTGGGGCCTATGGCCGTGTTGATCGAAGACTACAAATCTCAAAGAAGATTAGCCCACCTTAATAGAGAGCTCATCCCAAATACATATGGGGGTTTAGTTGCGGATGGAGGTTTTAACAAGGCCAAAAGAATCGATGATGTGATCAGTCATAGCAAGAATGTTGCGAAGGGAGTTCATGAGGCTTTATGGAGAGGTGATTTTCCCTTGATCTTCTCCGGGGACCATTCGAATGCCTATGGAACGATCTGTGGAGTTAAAAAATTTGTTGGAAATAAGAGATTGGGGGTGATCTGGGTTGATGCCCATGCCGACCTCCATTCAGCTTACACCACACCTTCGGGGAATATGCATGGGATGCCACTGGGAATAGCTGTTGCTGAAGACTATAAACAAGGAGGCGAAGAGTTTTCTGACAATTGGGATGAAATCGTTGAATTGGAAAATACTGCTGGGAAGCTCCTTCCAACGGATATAGCTTTTATTGCGGTCAGGGATACCGAGGATGCCGAAAGGGGAATAATGGAAAAACACAGGATCCAGAATATTGAGGTTAATAGCGTTCGTTCAGAAGGAATTGAGGACACAGTTAAAAGGACATTGGAGTATCTCGAGGATTGTGAACAGATCTATGTCTCCTTCGATGTGGATAGTATGGATCCGGACATGGTTTCAAGGGGTACCGGAACGCCGGTCCCAAACGGGCTAAGCCTGGAAGAGGCCATAGAGATCAATAAGGGACTTGTGAAAGATCCAAGAGTTATCGCCTGGGAAATGACCGAAGTGAATCCTCTCTTGGATACAAAAAACAAAATGGCCGAATCTGCCTTGAAGGTGGTTTATGGTGTTCTGGACTCCTTAAATAAAAGATCCTAATGTATTTTCTTGCGGATACTATTAAGAATGAATTGACCGGTGCCTTGAAGAAGGTATATGACCTGAGTATTCACCCTGATGATATTGCCCTTCAACCAACACGGAAAGAATTTGAGGGGCATTATACATATGTCACTTTTCCACTTACAAAAAGGCTTAAGAAAAGTCCGGAGGAGATAGGGGAAAAATTGGGTTCTTACCTTGTTCAAAACTGCCTGAGGATCTCAGGGTTCCAGGTGGTGAAAGGATTCTTGAATCTGAGCCTAAGCGCATCTGAATGGAATTCAGCCCTGGAAGAGATGAATTCTCTGGAGGATAGTTTGATCCCCAATCATGGAAAGGGAAAACTGATACTGATCGAATTCTCGAGCCCCAATACCAACAAACCACTTCACCTTGGGCATTTAAGGAATAATTTTTTGGGCCAGGCCTGTTCAAACATTTTCAAAGCTCTTGGCTTTCGGGTGCAAAATGTTCAGATAGTCAATGACCGGGGGATCCATGTTTGCAAGTCAATGGAAGCATGGAAGGAATTTGGCAATAATGAAGAACCCGATTCAACGGGTGAGAAGGGTGATCATTTCGTGGGCAAGTTCTATGTTCGCTTTGATCAGGAGTACCGGAACCAGGTAAAGCAGCTGATGGAGGGAGGAATGAAAGAGGAAGAGGCAGAAAAGAATGCACCAATAATGAAGAGAGCCCAGGAGCTTCTCATTGCCTGGGAAAACCAGGTGCCTGAAGTAAGAGCTTTGTGGGAGAAAATGAATTCCTGGGTTTATGATGGTTTTGATAAAACCTATGAACGTATGGGAGTTCAGTTCGACCACCTATATTATGAATCACAAACCTATTTAAAGGGTCGTGATATCGTCGATAAAGGATTGGAGAAGAAACTGTTCTATAAAAAAGATGATGGCTCGATCTGGGTTGATCTTACCGAGGATGGCCTCGACGAAAAACTATTGGTAAGGGCAGATGGAACATCGGTGTATATGACCCAAGATCTGGGGACAGCTGTACAGCGTTATGAGGACTACCCGGAGCTGGACAGGACAGTTTATACGGTAGGAAACGAACAGGATTACCATTTCAAGGTCCTATTCATGATCCTCGACAAACTGGGTTACGATTGGGCTCATAGGTGCTACCACCTTAGTTATGGGATGGTGGATCTCCCGTCGGGGAAAATGAAATCCAGAGAAGGGACTGTTGTCGATGCAGATGATCTAATGGAAGAGATGCACCAAAAGGCCGAAGAGCAGACAAGGGAACTGGGAAAAGTTGAGGATCTGAATGATGAAGAGTCAGAGCACTTGTTTGAAATGATCGGTATGGGTGCCCTTAAATATTTCCTTCTGAAAAGTGATCCAAAAAAACGAATGCTATTTGATCCGGTTGAGTCCATTCAATTCCAGGGGCATACCGGACCATTTATTCAATACACCTATGCCAGGATCAATTCCCTGCTTAGAAAGGCGGTGGACAAAGGTCTGGAAGTAGGAAAATTTAATTTTAGCTCCTATGATGCTCATACAGAACTTGAAAAAGAGGTTCTGTTTCTGATCTCCACATATCCCGAAAAATTGATAGAGGCCGCAGATTCTTATAACCCTTCGGTTATCAGCCATTTTTGTTTCGATCTTTCGAAGGAGTTTAACAGACTGTATGCTGAATTGCCGATCGTTGGAGAGAAAGATGAATCCGCAAGATCCTTCCGAATTGCCTTATCTCAGCTAACCGCGAAAACAATTTTCCATGGAATGGAATTATTAGGAATAGAAGTACCGAAAAGAATGTAAAATGAAAAGATTTTTGATCTGTCTTATTCTGCCTTTGGCCAATATGAGTTGCTTTTCTGGGTCTTTTCAAAGACCTGATAATGAGGAAATTATGGAAGGAACCAGTTTTTTTGATCTCTCAGCTACGGATATGGATGGCAATAGGGTCAACATGAGCGATTATAAAGGCAAGAAGATCCTGATCGTGAATGTAGCCTCCGAATGTGGATACACTCCCCAGTATGAGGGCCTTCAGAAGTTGTATGAAGAGAGAAAGGGTGATCTGGTGATCCTGGGGTTCCCTTGCAACGACTTTGGGGGTCAGGAGCCCGGGAGCAATGAGGAGATCATGGAATTTTGCCAGACCAAATTCTCAGTAAGCTTTCCGATGTTCGATAAGGTGACTGTGAAAGGGGAGAACAAACCAGAGATCTATCAATGGCTGACCGAAAAGGAAAAGAACGGCTGGAACGATGAATCACCCAATTGGAATTTCTGCAAGTATGTGATCAACGAGCAAGGCCAGCTTACCCACTTCTTTCGTTCCAGGACCAAGCCTGAGAGCGAGGAGCTATTGGCTGCTTTGGAGGAATAATTTGACATATTTGCCCCGATGAGGGCATGGATCTCCGCTTTACGGTTAAGGACATTGCCGCTGGCAGCAGCTGCCATTATTGCCGGCTCTGCCTATGCCCGATCACAGGGTAGATTTGACTCTGAGATCTTTTTAATTGCCCTGCTTACAGCCTTCCTTTTACAGATTCTTTCCAACCTCGCCAATGATTATGGGGACCACAGCCATGGGGTTGATGATGAATCAAGAGTAGGTCCTCAACGGGCAGTCCAAAGTGGAGAGATCACCCCCGGGGCTATGCTTTTTGCGGTGGTTTTTTCTGCACTCCTGGCATTCATAAGTGGATGTTACCTTTTGTTTCTATCCTTTTACCCTGAGCATCTTACCGAGTTGTGGGTTTTCCTTGGATTAGGATCATTGTCCATACTTGGAGCGTATGGGTACACCGCAGGCAAAAACCCTTATGGATATCGGGCCCTTGGGGATCTGGCGGTTTTCCTTTTTTTCGGGGTCCTAGGTGTAGGAGGGTCCAACTGGCTCTTTGTACACTCGCTTTCCCTGCCCTCCATCCTTGGGAGTTTTGGATTTGGGTTTTTGATCGTTTCAGTACTGAACCTGAATAACCTCAGAGACCTCGAGGCTGACAAAACCTCAGGCAAGAAGACCCTCGCCGTATCCCTGGGAGAAAAAAATGCAAAACTCTACCAGTATTCCTTGATCCTTGCCGGAATCTCTCTTATCTCAATCTCGTATCTCGTTTCTTATTCTGTTTCCTTGTTCTCTGGAGCCTTATTGGTGTCTATGTTATTCATTCCGATTTTATTTGGAATAAGCAGAAAACAGGGAGCTGATCTGGATCCTTACTTAAAGATGATCGCTTTGATCATCCTTTTATTGTCAATCCTTCCGTGGATCGGAACTCTCTTATAATTATTGGGAAAAGATGAATCATTGGCGATTCACACCTCTATGCAACATTTTTATTTTCATGCTGCACTTTAAACTCACAACTCGAAACTCAATCCATAATCCATAATTTATAATTTAGTACTTCTAAATTCTCATGCCATGACCAAGTCTCTGTTTACAATCCTCATTTTTTCATTCTTAGTTGTCGGGATCTCATGCGATGAGGATCCGGCAACCGTTAATCCCCAGGTTTCCTGTCAGGCCGACTATAAAAACCAAAATCTACAGGGAAAGATCAATGGGGTTCCCTGGGAGTTCAAAGGTGGGATCGCCAATATTGATACACTTACTGATGGATATAACCATAAGTATCTCGCGAACGATTCTGCCATTTCCAGCTTCCCATGTGCCTTCGTAGTGTTTCAGTCTCATATCGCATTTGGAGTTACAAACAGCGATAAGGGCTACTATCAGCTAGGCGAGAGGAAAGCTTTGGATCCTCTGAATTCGGATGGAACTGCGGCCATAGGCTTTGTCTGGTATGATGCATCCAACAATCCTATGTTTCATATATTTCTCGACCCTTGCTCCCAATAATGTAGAGTAACATCTTTACCTTTACTTTCTCGTCCCGTCCTTCCATCGCTAGGTCCATATAAAGT